>CAYQKN010000001.1:0-12901 GCA_964417885.1 uncultured Burkholderiales bacterium
CCGCGGCCCTGCGCAGCTTCCTGCGCCAGGACCCCGACATCATCATGGTCGGCGAAATCCGCGACCTGGAAACCGCCGAGATCGCCATCAAGGCAGCGCAGACCGGCCACATGGTGCTTTCCACGCTGCACACCAACGACGCCCCCTCCACGTTGACGCGGCTGATGAACATGGGCATTGCGCCGTTCAACATCGCGACCAGCGTGATCCTGATCACCGCCCAGCGTCTCGGCCGGCGGCTTTGTTCGTGCAAGCGGCCGATCGAGATTCCGAAGGAGGCGATGCTGCGCGCCGGCTACCTGGAGAGCGAACTCGACGGCACCTGGCAGCCTTACGGACCGGTTGGTTGTGACATATGCAAGAATACCGGGTACAAAGGGCGTGTCGGTATCTACGAGGTGATGCCGATTACCGATGAAATGCAGCGCATCATCATGAAAAACGGCACGTCCATCGATATCGCCGACCAGGCCAAGAAGGAAGGCATTTATGACCTGCGCCGCTCGGGTTTGCGCAAAGTGATGCAGGGCCTCACGTCGCTGGAAGAAATTGAATCGGTAACCAACGAGTAGTGTTTCCGTCGATATCGACGATTGAACCTAAGGAGTAGCTTATGGCTACCACAGCTGCCGGCAGCAAAGAATCCAAGGACATCAAGGTCTACATCTTTACCTGGGAAGGCAAGGACCGGTCCGGCAAGATCGTCAAGGGTGAAATGCGTGCGTCCGGCGAGAACATCGTCATCGCCACGCTGCGCCGGCAGGGCATCGCCAACCCCAAGGTCAAGAAGCAGGGGCGCGGCGGCGGCAAGAAAATCACCGACCAGGACATCACGTTCTTTTCGCGCCAGCTTGCCACCATGATGAAGGCGGGCGTGCCGCTTTTGCAGTCCTTCGATATCGTCGCCAAGGGCCACAGCAATCCATCGGTCACACGCCTGCTGCTCGACATCAAGACCGAGGTCGAGACCGGCAGCAGCCTGGCGCAGGCATTCCGCAAATACCCGCTCTATTTCGACAACCTGTTCTGCAACCTGGTCGCTGCCGGTGAGCAGGCCGGTATTCTCGACACCCTGCTCGACCGGCTGGCAACCTACAAGGAAAAGATTCTTGCCATCAAGAGCAAGATCAAGAAGGCCCTGTTCTATCCGATTTCCATCCTGGTGGTGGCCTTCATCGTCACCGCCGTGATCATGATCTTCGTGATCCCGCAGTTCGAGGCCATGTTCAAGAATTTCGGCGCCGACCTGCCGGGCCCGACGGTGGTGGTCATGAACATGTCGAAGTTCTTCGTCGCCTACTGGTACATCATCTTCGGCGGCCTGGGAGGCGGAACGTGGTTCTTCCTCAATACCTGGAAGCGTTCGGAGAAGATGCAGTTCTTCATGGACCGGCTGATGCTGAAGATCCCGGTGTTCGGCGACCTGGTGCGCACGGCCACCATCGCCCGCTGGACCCGCACGCTGTCGACCATGTGCGCCGCCGGCGTGCCGCTGGTTGAGGCGCTGGATTCGGTGGCCGGTGCTGCCGGCAATCGCGTCTATTACAACGCCACCAAGAAGATCCAGAACGAGGTCAGCACCGGTTCCAGCCTGACGGTGTCGATGCAGAACAGCGGCGTGTTCCCGAACATGGTGCTGCAGATGTGCGCCATCGGTGAAGAGTCGGGTTCGCTGGACGGGATGCTGAGCAAGGTGGCCGACTTCTTCGAGCAGGAAGTCGATGACGCGGTGGATGCGCTGTCGAGCCTGATGGAGCCGATGATCATGGCCATCCTCGGCGTGGTGATCGGCGGCCTGGTGATCGCCATGTACCTGCCAATCTTCAAGATGGGCCAGGCGGTTTGATGCCGTTGTGCCCCGGTTCGCGACGCAACCGTTGCGGGGTTAGATGGAGCTGATTGAGGCGTTTCGCGCCGTGCCCTGGTTTTTTGTCGGTACGGCGCTGGTGGTGGGTCTCATGGTCGGCAGCTTCCTCAACGTTGTCATCCATCGCCTGCCAAAAATGATGGATGCCGAATGGCGGCAGCAATGCATCGAGTTCCTGCATCCGGAGCAACTGGAGAATTCGCCGGCGGCCGACAAGCCGCGTTACAACCTGGTGGTTCCGCGCTCGGCGTGTCCGTCCTGCGGGCATAACATTTCCGCCATCGAAAACGTGCCGGTGCTGAGCTACCTGTTCCTGGGCGGGCGCTGCAAGGCCTGCCGCGCGCCAATCGGCCTGCGTTACCCTGCGGTCGAGGCGTTGACCGGTCTGTTGACCGGTTTTGTCGCCTGGCATTTCGGTGTCACCTGGCCGGCGCTGTTTGCCATCGTGTTCGTCTGGGCACTGGTTGCGCTGACCTTCATTGACGCGGATACGACGCTGCTGCCGGATGACATCACGCTGCCGCTGCTGTGGCTGGGGCTGATGGTGAACGCGGGGGGCATGTTTGTCGACCTGCGTTCCGCCGTCATCGGCGCCATCGCCGGCTACCTCATCCTGTGGCTGGTGTTCTGGGCCTTCAAGCTTGCCACCGGCAAGGAGGGCATGGGATACGGTGATTTCAAGTTGCTGGCGGCCATCGGCGCCTGGCTGGGCTGGCAGACGTTGCCGCTGGTGATACTGCTGTCTGCCGCAGTCGGCACGGTGGTGGGCATCGCCGGCATCATCCTGAAGGGCCGCGACAAGGGCGCCAAGCTGCCTTTCGGTCCTTACCTGGCGGCGGCGGGGTTCATCGCCCTGATCTGGGGGCAGCCGCTGAACATGTGGTATCTCGGCCGCATGCCGGGCTGAGGCGATGCCCGGTGCGCGACCCATAGTCGGCCTGACCGGTGGAATCGGTTGCGGCAAGTCCACCGTGGCCGACCTGTTTGTGGCCCGCGGCATTGCCATCGTCGATACCGATGCCATCGCCCACCGGCTGACCGCTGCCGGCGGCCGCGGGCTGGCCGCCATCGTGCGTGCGTTCGGTGAACAGATGCTGGGCCTCGACGGTGCGATGAACCGCGCGGCGATGCGGGCGCGGGCGTTCGCCGATCCGTCCGCGCGGGCGACGCTGGAAGCCATCCTGCATCCGCTGATTCGCGAAGACGTTGATGTCGCCCTTGCCAGTGAAGCGGTTCAACGCTCGCCCTATGTATTGCTGGCGGTGCCGCTGCTGTTTGAGTCGATGGCGTATCGCGACCGGGTCCGGCGCGTGATCGCGGTCGACTGCCCGGTCAATACACAGGTGTTGCGGGTGACCAGGCGGTCCGGGCTGGCCGCGGACGAGGTGGGGCGCATCATCGCCAGCCAGGTCGCGCGGCCGCTGAGGCTGCAGCTTGCCGATGACGTGGTGGTGAACCACGCCGGGCCGGAGGCGCTGGTTCCGCAGGTCGATGGCCTGCACCGCAAATACCTCGAAACGATCAGCGCCGTGCGGCCGTGCTGAACGCCACCCGCGGCGATTTGTAAACTGACAGCCAATCGGTCACAATTCGCCGAGTCCGAGAACCCCAGCGTGATAACTTACGAATATCCCTTGAATGAACGCATCCGCACCCTGCTGCGGCTGGAGGATTTGTTCGATCGCGTGGACTTTTTTGTCGCGCAGGATTCGCCGATGGACCATCACGCCGGGCTGATGGGGATTTTTGAAATACTCGAAGTCGCCAGCCGCGGCGACCTCAAGTCGGACCTGCTGCAGGAACTTGACCGTCAGCGCCTGTTTCTGGAAGCGCTGCGCAGCAACCCGGCCATTGCCGAAGACAAGCTCGACGCTGTGATCGGCGATATCGAAACCACCTTTGCCGACCTGCTGGCCTCGGCCGGCAAGACCGGCCAGCACTTGCGTGAGAACGAGTGGCTGATGACCATCAAGCAGCGCGCCGCGATTCCCGGCGGCACCTGCGAATTCGACCTGCCGTCCTATCACCACTGGCTGCATCGCCACAATGAAGAGCGCCGTTCCGACCTGGCAGTCTGGCTTGGGCCGCTGAATTCGATTGCGGCCGCATTGAGAATCGTCCTGCGGGTGCTGCGCGAAAGCGGCAAATCGTCGCCGCTGATCGCCTATTCCGGCGTGTTCCAGCAGATGCCGATGGAGCGCGCGGCCCACATGCTGCGCGTGACTCTCGGTCGCGACTTGCCGTGCGTGCCCGAGATCAGCGCCAACAAATACGCCCTCAACATCCGCTTCATCCTGCCGGGTAGCGTCCAGCGCACCCGGCTGTTTGAGGCCGATGTGGAGTTCGACCTCACCTACTGCAGCCTCTAGTCATGACCACGCGACTGGTTCGTTGTCCGCAGTGCGGCAGGCAGGCGCCGTACAGCGCGGACAACGCATTCCGCCCTTTTTGCTCCAAACGATGCAAACTGATTGATCTGGGAGCCTGGGCCGAGGAACGTTATGCCATCGCCGGCAAACCGGTGACGGAATCGGCCGATTACACAGCAGAAATGCCAAATGACGGCGATGCGCCGGAAACCGGCGGCACGCCGCGGGACGGCTGAAACCGGCGATTGCCGGGCGACAATTAAGAAACCGTTCCTTGCCACGGCTTGGTGCCCTGCGATAAAATCCGGGGCTTGTTTGCGCGGGGATAACCGGTTTACAACCAGTTAAGGCGATGAGCAGCGAACCCGTTGAAAAGGCACCGTTTTTTGTGCGCTGGCGGCCAAATCGATCGCTCAGCGACAGTGGCCGGGGACGTTGGCTGGTGCTGATTGGCGGGACAACCCTGCTGATCGCAACGATCGCGACGGCGTTTGGTGCGTGGTTTGTGTTGCCGTTTGCCGGCGCGGAAGTGATGTTGGTTATCCTGGCGTTTCGCATCATTGGCCGTCACGATGATGATTGCGAGACGCTGCTGGTGCAGGGCGAGATTTTCCGGTGGGAGCTTCGGCATGGTGCTAGCCTGGCCAGCCTGAGTGGAAATCGCAGGTGGCTGCAGGTGTCCAGGCTTTACGCCGGTCATGCGGTGGATGTCCATTTGCGCTATTCAGGCAAATGCGTCAGCGTGGGGCAGTTCGCCACGGCTGAACAGCGGCGCGATCTGTACGAGCGATTGAATGATGTATTGAGGTGATCCTAGGCACGGCTTCATGGGTGGCAGTCGGGCGTACTTACGACATACAGGGCGAGTAAATCAGCATGAAAAAAATGAGAATTACATCGATTCGGGCGATCGTTGCGGCAATCGCGGCCTTCCTTGCCACAGCGGCTGCGCCGGTATTCGCCAGCTACGACGTCAACATCCCGCCGCCCGCATCGCCGATCGCGAGCCAGATTTACGGCTTGCACATGTACATCCTGATCATCTGTGTGGTCATTTTCGTCGTCGTGTTCGGCGCAATGTTCTATTCGATCTTCAAGTTCCGCAAATCGAAGGGCGCCAAGCCGGACGTCAATTTCCACGAGAGCACGCTGATCGAAATCATCTGGACGATCATCCCGTTCGTGATCCTGCTGGCAATCGCCATTCCGGCAACCAAGACCGTGCTGGACATGAAGGACGCCTCCAATCCGGATATGACGATCAAAGTTACCGGATACCAGTGGGGCTGGCGCTACGACTACGCCGCCGAGGATTTCGGCTTCTACTCGAACCTTTCCACGCCGTGGAGCCAGATCGGCCAGCCGGGTACGCCGGCGGCCGAACGGGAAAAGCAGGGCGAAAATTATCTGCTGGAAGTTGACAATCCGCTGGTGGTGCCGGTGGGCAAGCGTGTGCGCCTGTTGGTGACGTCCAACGACGTGATTCACGGCTGGTATGTACCGCAGCTTGGCATCAACCAGTACGGCATCCCCGGCTTTATCAAGGATGTCTGGTTCACCGCCGACAAGCCGGGCACGTTCAAGGGGCAGTGCAGCCAGATCTGCGGCAAGCTGCATGGCTACATGCCGATCACGGTCATCGTCAAGTCCGAAGCCGAATATGCGACGTGGCTTGCCGACGCCAAGGGCAAGTGGAGCAGCAAGCCGCAGGCCGCCGCTGCGGTCGCGCAGCCGGAAGAAGATCTGACGAAAAAATTCTCCCTGGCTGAATTGAAAGCCGAGGGCGAGAAGGTTTATGCGGCAAATTGCGTGGCCTGCCACCAGCCCAACGGCAAGGGCATGCCGCCGGCGTTCCCGCCGCTGGCAGGGTCCAAGGTCGTGCTGGCGTCAGCCGACCAGCAACTTGCGGTTTTGCTCAACGGCAGGCCGGGCACCGCGATGCAGTCATTCGCCAAGTTGTCCAATACTGAAATCGCCGCTGTTGCGACCTTCACCAAGAATGCGTTTGGCAACAGCACCGGAACGCTGGTGCAGCCTGCCGATGTAAAGGCGGCGCGCAAGTAGTTTCCGGCCGGACCGACTGGCTGGCCGCGGGACAGGGCCAGCGGATAAATTTGAACAGAGATTGAGATTCAGGAGATTGCAATGGGCCACGCTGCGACGGACGTAAACACACACGACCACGATCACGCGCATGATCATCACGATCATGGCGGCTGGACGCGATTCTTCACCACCACGAACCACAAGGACATCGGCACCATGTACCTGTGGTTTGCCTTTGTCATGTTCTTCGTCGGCGGGTCAATGGCCCTGCTGCTTCGCGCCGAGCTGTTTTCGCCCGGCCTGCAGATCGTCCAGCCGGAAATCTTCAATTCCCTGACGACGGTCCATGCACTGGTGATGATTTTCGGCGCGGTGATGCCGGCGTTTGTCGGCTTCGCCAACTGGCTGATCCCGATGCAGATCGGCGCCGCCGACATGGCGTTCCCGCGCATGAACAACTGGAGTTTCTGGATCATGATTCCGGCGTCAGTGCTGCTGATGGCGTCGTTTTTTGTGCCGGGCGGCGCAGCCGCATCGGGTTGGACGCTCTATCCGCCGCTGGTGACGCAGGGCGGCATCGGCACCGACATGACCATCCTGGCCATTCACCTGCTCGGCGCATCGTCGATCATGGGCTCGATCAAAATCATCGTCACCATCCTGAACATGCGCGCGCCGCGCATGACGCTGATGAAAATGCCGCTGTTCTGCTGGACCTGGCTGATCACCGCCTACCTGCTGATTGCGACCATGCCGGTACTGGCGGGCGCCATCACGATGCTTCTGACCGACCGTCACTTTGGCACCAGCTTCTTCAACGCGGCCGGCGGTGGCGACCCGACCATGTTCATGCACATTTTCTGGTTCTTCGGGCATCCTGAGGTCTACATCCTGATCCTGCCCGCATTCGGCATCGTCTCGCAGATCATCCCGGCCTTTGCCCGCAAGCCGCTGTTTGGCTATGCCTCTATGGTGTACGCCACGGGCGCCATCGCCATCCTTTCGTTCATTGTCTGGGGCCACCATATGTTCACCGTCGGCATGCCGGCGGCGGGCCAGCTGTTTTTCATGTATGCGACGATGCTGATCGCCGTGCCGACCGGCGTGAAGATATTCAACTGGATCTCAACCATGTGGCGCGGGTCGCTGACGTTTGAAACGCCGATGCTGTTCTGTATCGGCTTCCTGTGCATGTTCACCCTGGGCGGTTTCTCCGGCCTGGTGCTGGCGATTGCCGCCGTCGATATCACCCTGCACAACACGTACTACGTGGTAGCGCATTTCCACTACGTGCTGTTCCCGGGTGCGATCTGGGGCCTGACCGCAGGCGTCTATTTCTGGCTGCCGAAGTTCACCGGCAGGATGTACAACGAAACGCTCGGCAAGTGGCATTTCTGGATTTCCGCCATTGCCTTCAACATCACCTTCTTCCCGCAGCACTTCCTCGGTCTTGCCGGCATGCCGCGCCGCATCCCGGATTACGCCTTGCAGTTTGCCGAGTGGAACCAGATCTCCACGGTGGGCGCATTCCTGCTTGGCTTCAGCCAGCTGATCTTCCTCTACAACGTCATCACCACCATCCGGTCGGGCGAAAAAGCCAAGGACCGGCAGTGGGAAGCGGCGGACTCGCTGGAGTGGACGCACCTGCCGAGCCCGGTGCCGTATCACACGTTTGAAACCGCGCCGGTTATCAAGTAGCGCGATCATTTTTGCCGGATGCCAAGCCTGTGACCACCGAAACGCCAGAACGTAATTCGCGCGCCAAGTACTGGACGCTGGCTGTGCTGGTGGTCTGGGTGGTCGCGGTATTCGTGTTCACGCTGTTCAAGTATTCGGCGGGAGGCGTCCGGTGAGCGAACTTGCCTGCCAGACGGAGTTGCGCGCGGAACAGCAGCGCAACAGCCGCGTGACGCTGGGCAAATTGTTGCTCATCATCCCGGTGATGCTGGCCTTTTGTGTGTCGATGGTTCCGCTTTACCGCCAGATTTGCGAAGTGATGGGCATATCGGCCAGCAAGGCCGTGGCGCAAAACAGCCAGGTCGATACCAGCCGAACCGTCCGGGTCGAGTTTGACGCCGGGGTCAACCGGAATTTCAAGTGGCAGTTCACGCCGGTGGACAAGCAGGTCGAGATCAATCCCGGCGCGGTGGTGACGATCAACTATCGCGTCACCAACACCATGCCGCATGCGACAACAGGCAGGGCGGTGCCCAGCATCGGGCCGGTCGAGGCCGGGCTCTATTTTCAGAAGCTGGCATGCTTCTGTTTCAGCAACCAGACCTTGCAGCCGGGCGAAACGCGGGACATGCCGGTTACTTTTTTTGTCGATACGAAACTGCCGAAAGACATCGGCTCGATCGTGTTGTCCTACACGTTTTTTGATGTCACCGACGAGCAGAACAAGTCGTAATGTGGAATACGTTTAAAGCAGTCCTGTGGGGATTTCTCGGCATTCGCAGCAGCCAGGGTTATGAGAACGACCAGAAGAAATTGAAGATCCAGCATGTGATTGCGGTCGGACTGTTCTGCGCGCTGGTTTTTGTGGTGAGTCTGTTTTTCCTGGTGAGAATGCTCACCGCCAAGTAAAGGGAGTTTTGATGAGTACGACAACTGGCGGATATTATTTTGCCCCTCCTTCCAAGTGGCCGGTGGTGGGTTCCACGGCGCTTTTCTTCTTTGCCTCCGGGCTGGTGTTATGGATGAACCAGATCCAGCCGTGGGGAAACATTTCCCTGGTCATCGGCCTGGGAATCCTGTTCTACATGCTGTTCGGCTGGTTCGGCAACGTGATTCACGAAAGCGAAGCCGGCATGTACAACCAGCAGGTGGATACGTCCTATCGCTGGAGCATGAGCTGGTTCATCTTTTCCGAAGTCATGTTCTTCGCGGCGTTTTTCGGTGCGCTGTTTTATGCGCGCGTGTTCTCGGTGCCGTGGCTGGGAGATCTCGACAATGCGCTGCTCTGGCAGGGTTATGACGCCAGGTGGCCGACCGCGGGCCCGTACCTGGACAAGGAGCCGGCGTATGCCTTCGCCACCATGGGCGCATGGGGAGTTCCGGCCCTGAACACGGCATTGCTGCTGTCTTCCGGCGTCACGGTCACCTGGGCGCATCACGCGCTGCGGGCGAACAATCGCAGCCAGTTGATCCTTGGCTTGCTGGCGACGGTGGTGCTGGGTTTCACCTTCCTGGGTTTCCAGGTCTATGAATACGTCCACGCCTACAGCGATCTCAATCTCAAGCTCACTTCCGGCGTCTTCGGCTCGACGTTTTTCATGCTGACGGGTTTCCACGGCTTCCACGTCACGCTGGGCGCGATCATGCTTACCGTGATCCTGTTTCGTTGCATCAAGGGACATTTCAAGCCCGATCATCATTTCGGCTTTGAAGCGGTCGCCTGGTACTGGCACTTTGTCGACGTGGTCTGGCTGGGATTGTTCCTGTTCGTCTACGTGCTGGTCTGATCCGCGTCCGCCGGCTTCAACCAAAGGCCGCACGAATTTGTGCGGCCTTTTGTTTGCCGGTGCCGGACGGCACGCCTAGCGTGCGGGAAACCAGCCGAGAAAGTAGCCGGCAATGACAATCGCGAATATGGTGATGGACAGCGCAACCCGGATGGTCAGCGCAATGACGGTGCGCTTCGACTGACCCTTGTCGTGGTACATGAAGAACAGCCCGCTGAACAGGCTGATGAGTACCAGGACCAGCAGGATCACCAGGACGATTTTCATGATTTTCTTCGCAACCTTTTTGAATCAACAACCGCGCCGGCTGTCACTAGCACGGAGCGGGGAGTTTACCGCTTCGCGCGCCCATTGACTGTATGCACTCCGAAAAACGACAGCTACGCTTCACGCCTGCGGCGGTGCCGACTCTCGCGGCCATGCTGGCGGTCGCGCTGACGGGCTATCTGGGTCACTGGCAGCAGGGGCGCGCGCAGGAAAAGCGCTCCCTCCAGGCGGAATACACGTACCGCAGCGGCATGCCGCCGATCAGCCTCGGCGCGGAAACGCGGGACGCCGGCCTGCGCTACCGGATGGCGACGGCGCGCGGCGTCTGGCAGGCTGATCGCCAGATATACGTTGACAACAAATTCGACGGCGAACGCGTCGGCTATCACGTGATCACGCCGCTGAGAATCAGCGGCACCGATGTGCACGTACTGGTCAATCGGGGCTGGATCGGGCGCAGCAGCGCGTATCCTGCGGTGCCGCCTGCCGCGGTCACCCTGGCCGAGACCCGGGTTTCCGGATCACTGACGCTGCCGTCCGCGCGTTTCATCGAACTGGGCGCGCAGACGGTGGAGGGAAATGTCTGGCAGAACCTGACCGTTGAGCGTTACCAGGCCGTAACCGGCTTGAAGGTGTTGCCTTATGTGCTGCTTGCCCGGGAAAGCCCGCCGCCAATGCGGCCGGTGGTCGAGCAGCCTGATGCCGGTGCCGCCAAGCATGTTGAATACATGCTTACCTGGTACTCGCTGGCTGCCACCGTGACATTGCTGTGGCTGTTCACCAATTTTCACGTCCAAACAACCCCCGCGCCTGCCGCGGATTCCAGACTGCCATGACCCAACGAACCAAATTTGTCCTGCTGCTGGCGCTGTTCATCGTCCCCACGCTGGCTTCATTCGTGGTGTTCTATTTCTTTCCACCGTCGAAATCCACCAACTATGGCGAACTGATCCGTCCGGTCGTGGCGTTGCCGGCGCTGCCGCTCATGCGCCTGGATGCCGGCGACCCGCCGGCCAACAGTTTGCGAGGCAAATGGCTGCTGGTAACCCGCGACAGCGGTAACTGCGGCGATGTATGCCGTCAAAAGCTTTATGCCATGCGCCAGGCCAGGCAAATCCTCGGCCGCGAACAGGATCGCGTGGTCCGCGTGGTGCTGGTTGACGACGGCGTGGCGCCATCGGCCGAACTGCAGCGCGAATTTGACGGCACCGTCTGGGTTTCAGCCAGGTCTTTGCCGTGGCTGGATCTGCTGCCGCGGGCTGCCAGCGACACCGATGGCCGCAACAGTATTTTCGCCGTCGATACGCTGGGCAACGCTTTCATGCGCTATCTGCCGGATGCGGATATCAAGCTGCTGTCGAACGATCTGCGGCGGGTATTGAAAGCCTCGCAGATTGGCTGACCGATGAAAAGACACCAGCCATGAACATGAGTGGAATCGAGCGCAGCGTGATCCTGCTCGCCACGCTGGCGGTGATCGCCAGCGTCGCGCTGTGGATCGGCACCGACAACCGGCGCTACTACCGCAGCATTGCCATCACTGCCGGGCTGACCCTGGTGCTGATCGTGCTTGGCGCCTTCGTGCGCCTGTCCGATGCCGGTCTGGGCTGCCCGGACTGGCCCGGCTGCTACGGCAATCTCACCCCGGCCCATTCGGTCAGTGAAATTCGCGAGGCAGAGGCGATCCAGCCGGGCGGCCCGGTTAGCCTGGCGAAAGCGTGGAAGGAAATGGTCCATCGTTACCTGGCCATGATTGTCGGTGCGCTGATTGCGGCGATCATGGTCAGCGCATGGCGCAATCGTCGCCGATGGAACCAGTCGCCGCTGTTGCCGAGCGTGATTGCCGCTGCGGTGATATTCCAGGCGGCACTGGGCGCCTGGACGGTGACCATGCTGCTGAAGCCGGCAATCGTCACCTCGCACCTCCTCGGCGGCATAACGATACTGGGCCTGCTGGTCTGGCTGCTGCACCGCCAGGCGCCAACGCGGCAATGGGCGACCGGTATAATGGCAAGCGGCAGTTTGAGCCTCTTTGGCGGGATCGCGCTGGCAACACTTTTTGCGCAGATCGTGCTTGGCGGCTGGGTCAGTACCAATTACGCCGCGCTGGCCTGCACCGATTTTCCCGTCTGCCACGGCGTGTGGATGCCGGCGATGGATTTTGCCAACGCTTTCCATGTCATCCGGCCGCTGGGTGTCGGGCCGAACGGTGAATTGCTGACCATTGAGGCGCTGCGCGCGATTCACTGGTCTCACCGGGTCGGGGCGATTGTGACGCTTGGCGTGGTGGGTGGTTTTGGCTGGTTGCTGTCCCGCACCGCAAGCGGACGCAAAGCGGGATGGATGCTGCTGGCGTTGCTGCTGGTGCAATTGGTGCTCGGCATGTCGAACGTCTGGTTCAGCCTGCCGTTGCCGGTTGCGGTGGCGCACAATGGATTCGCGGCAGCCCTGTTTGCCTGGTTACTGCTGATTAACTTGAGGTTGGCCCGAGGCCGGAAATAGCGCACCACATGTCAGAGCAAATCATCTCCCATGCGTCACCAGGCGTGCTTGCGCAGTTTCTCCAGCTGACCAAGCCGCGGGTCAATGCGTTGATCGTGTTCACCGCGATCATCGGCATGATGCTCGCCTATCCGGTGGGTGTGCCGTGGGATCTGGCTCTTATGCTGCAGTCCACGGTCGGCATTGCGCTGGTTGCCGGCGCGGCGGCGGCATTCAACTGCCTGGTCGAGCAGCAGATTGACCAGAAGATGGCCAGGACGCGTGCCCGTCCGACCGTAGCCGGTTCCATTTCGACCATGCAGGTCCTGATGCTCGCCGGCATTGTCGGCGGCGTCGGGCTGTTCATTCTTTACCGCTACGTCAATCCGCTGACCATGTGGCTGACC
>CAYQKN010000001.1:13001-87521 GCA_964417885.1 uncultured Burkholderiales bacterium
TACGCCAAGGCCGGCGTGCCGATGCTGCCGGTGACGCACGGTGACGCATTTACCAAATTGCACCTGTTGCTCTATACCTTTCTGCTGGCGGCTTCAACGCTGTTGCCGTTTGCCGTCGGCATGAGCGGCTGGATTTACCTGGCCGTGGTCATGCTGCTCAATGCCTGGTTCATATTCCTCGCCGTGACGCTCTACCTGCATTACACCGACTTCCTCGCGCGCCGGACCTTCAGTTTTTCGATCCTCTACCTGGCGGTGCTGTTCGCCGCCCTGCTGGTGGATCATTACGCGCCGCTGGTGCTGAATTGAAACTTGCGCGTTTTTTCCTGGCCTCGGTCGTGGCTTGCCTGCTGATAGCCGGCTGTGACAGCAAGCCGGTGTTCAATTCGCTCGACGTCACCGGTATCGCCGGCTACGGCAACGATTTTCGCCTGACCGATCACACCGGCAAGCCGCGCACCATGGCCGACTTCCGCGGCAAGGCGGTGCTGATGTTTTTCGGCTATACCCAGTGCCCGGACGTGTGTCCGACGACCCTGTCCGACATGAAGAAAGTTGCCCAGTTGCTTGGTCCCGACGCGCAGCGGTTTCAGGTGCTGTTCGTGACGGTCGACCCGAAGCGCGATACGCAGGAACTGCTGGCGGCATACGTACCCTCGTTCAACCCGTCCTTTCTCGGCCTGCGCGGCGAGCAGGCCGCGATCGACAAGATTGCCCAGGACTTCAAAATCATCCACCAGATTGAGCCGGGAAAGACGCCAGACAGTTATACCGTCGGGCATACGGCGTCGTCACTGGTGTTTGATCCCGCCGGACGGCTGCGCCTGTTTGTCGCCTACGGCGCCGAGCCGGAAAAAGTCGCCGCTGACATCAAGCTTTTGCTGAAAGGAACCCCGTAATGTCTATAAAGCGTTTTCACGTTGGCGCACGTCTGTCCGAGATGGCGATATTCAACGGCACCATATACCTTGCCGGTCAGGTGGCGGATGATCCGTCACAGGACATCACCGGCCAGACCACGCAGGTGCTGGCCGCCATCGATCGACTGCTGGCCGAGGCCGGCAGTGACAAGTCGAACATCCTGTCGACGACAATCTATATTGCGAGCCTGGCCGATTTTCAGGCGATGAATGCGGTCTGGGATGCCTGGGTGGTGCCTGGCAACACGCCGCCGCGCGCAACGGTCGAAGCCAAGCTGGCGAAGCCGGCCTACAAAGTTGAAATCCAGATCGTCGCCGCCAGGCGCTGAGCGAGCTGTCTAGCGGGGCTGGGCGGAGGGCGATCCCGACTGCCCCATGATCGAGGCGGTCGCCATCAGTTCGTCGAACAGCGCCATCGACGCCTGGCCGGAGACGCTGTAGGGGTCGAGCGCCGCGCACTCGGAATACTTCAGCAGCAGAGACGGGTTGATGCGTTCCAGGTTCACCAGCCCCATCGACCAGCCGGCGAATTTCCGCTCGCTGATTTCCTCGTAGCAGAGGATGACCACGTCCTGGTGGCGGGGATCGGCGGCGATGCGGCTGTAGAGGGCATTGACCTGCATCCTGCCGCCCTCGAGAACCTGCAGGAAAATCCGCCCGCTTGAACACAACACGCCGGTAATGCCGCTGGCCGGATTGTTTGCCTTCGACTGCGACAGTATCTTGAGCAGGGCGTCCTGCGAAACCTCGCCGGCCGCCCGGCTGGCATAAAGCAAACGCACGAGCATGGAGTTCTCCGTTGTCTTTGTTGGGTCAGGGTTGTTTGCGGCTGAGCAGCGACAGAAACTCGCGCCGCAGGTTCGGGTCCTTGAGAAAGGAGCCGCGCATGACGCTGTTGGTCATGCGCGCGTCGGCATCCTTCACCCCGCGCCAGTGCATGCAGAAATGGTCCGCCTCGATGACGATTGCCAGCCCGTCCGGCTTGACCTTGTCCTGCAGGATGTTGGCCAGCTGGATCACCGCTTCTTCCTGAATCTGCGGCCGGCTCATGACCCAGTCGCAGATCCTTGCATACTTGGACAGGCCGATCAGGTTTGAATGCTCGTTGGGCATGATGCCGATCCAGACCTTGCCCATGATCGGGCACAGGTGATGCGAACACGCGCTGCGGGCGGTGATCGGCCCGACAATGAGCAATTCATTGAGCTGCTCGACATTGGGAAACTCGGTAACCGGAGGCATCGGCAGATAGCGGCCCTTGAAAACCTCGGTGACGAACATCTTGGCGACACGCCGTGCCGTTTCCTGCGTGTTGTGGTCGCTCTCGGTATCGATCACCAGGCTCTTGAGCACGTCGGCCATCTTGGCCTCGACTTCGGTGCGCAATGCATCCATGTCCCCGTCCTGCAGGAAGGCGGAAATGTTGTCGTTGGCGTGATAGCGCTGGTTGGCGCGAACCAGGCGCGAACGAATGCGTTCAGAAACAGGCAGGCCGGCTTCCTCATCATCATTGCGAAACAGCGGGGTCGGAATGGTGGACATGGCTATCCTTTTGGGGAGCGGCAGGTTTGTGCCTGCTGGCAACAAGTGTAGTCGCGCGTGAAATATTCTGCCTGCGGTCGCGCGCGCAGGACAAGTTCAGGAAACAAAAGGCCGGCGTGCTTTCACACGCCGGCCCGGCAACGCGGCGCCAAACTAGCGAACGGCGTCGTAATCTTTCAGCGCCAGCTTCATTTTCTGCATGGCCTTGGCTTCAATCTGCCGGATGCGCTCGGCCGACACGCCAAACTCATTGGCCAGCTCGTGCAGTGTTTTTTCCTCGCCCTCGTTCAGCCAGCGGGTCTCGATGATCCGGCGGCTGCGCATGTCAAGGCTTTCCAGGGCGGCTCGCATGCCATCGGTTGCGGCAGTTTCACGTTGCATCACCGACAGGCGCTCGACCGGATCCACCGATGCGTCCTGCAGGTATGCGATCGGGCTGACCCAATTGCTTTCCTCGTCATCATTGCCGGGTTCCAGCGAAATTTCCTGCCCGGAGAGGCGTTTCTCCATTTCGCTTACGTCCGACTCCTTGACGTTGAGCTGGCGGGCCACCTCCCTGACCTCGGTGGGAGAAAGTGTGCCGAAATTCGGTTTCATGCTGCGCAGGTTGAAAAACAGCTTGCGCTGGGCCTTGGTCGTGGCGACCTTGACCATGCGCCAGTTCTTCAGGATGTATTCATGGATCTCGGCCTTGATCCAGTGCACGGCGAAGGAGACCAGGCGCACGCCGCGGTCCGGGTCGAAACGCTTCACTGCCTTCATCAGGCCAATGTTGCCTTCCTGGATCAAATCGGCGTGCGGCAGGCCATAGCCGGTGTAATTGCGTGCAATCGACACCACCAGGCGCAGATGCGACATCACCATCTCGGACGCGGCGGTCAGATCACCCCGTGTCTTCAGGGCAACACCCAACTCGTGCTCGCGCTCGGGCGTGAGCATCGGAATACGGTTGACCGTCGATATGTAATTTTCAATACTTGCCACCGAAAGGGCTGGCAGGTTCATCGTAGCAGTTGTCATCGGACCTCCACTAAATCAGGATTCAAGTTAAAACTAGTTTAGCACTCCCGGTCTAGGAGTGCTAACAGTCGGAAAAGTTCCGACGTTGACAACACCGTACGGGACCGGGAATGCGGCCGAAAAAACATCGCAACTCATTGATAATTAAAGTTATAATGCATTGTCCCTGCATTTGCCGCCGGTGAGGCAGTGCGGGAGCTTGAGATGTTTTTACGGTAAACTCTAGCGCTGGCGCGGCTTTCAGCCGATTTTTGGCTGGGAACCCGCTCCAGTGCTAGGGTTTGAATATTCAGTGAGCCGGGCGGCGCAGGTAGATCGACACCGAAATGAACGATCCCGACCACCCAAGCAGGGTGGAGAGCGCAATTACAACCAGCGCCTGGGCGGGGGACGGCGAGTTCATGGCGTAGTCGGACCCATATGAAACCATCAGCGCCTGGACCTCGTTGCCCGCCCACAGGGTCACCGCCGACACCGCGGCGACGGCGACGCCGCCAGCGAGCAGACCCTGCAACGCACCGAAATACAGGAACGGCCGGCGGATGAAGCGCCGGGTGGCGCCAATCAGCTGACTGACTTCGATCTCGTCTTTCTGCGTCAGCATTTGCAGCCGGATGGTATTGCCGGTGACGAACACCACGGTCGCGGCGAGAATGATTCCAAGCAAGAGGACCAGGCGCTCGGCAAAGGTCGCGAAGCGTTTCAGCTTCTGCGCCCAGGCGAAATCCATCACGACATGCTCGACCCTCGGCAATCGGGCAATCTCGCTGCGCAACGTTGCCAGCGTGGCCGGATCAGCGGAGGTCGGCCGAAGTGTGAACGCGTGCGGCAGCGGGTTTGACTCAAGCCCGGCCAGCAGGTCGGCAAGGTTCGCCACCCGCTTCATGTCGGCCAGCGCCGATTCGCGCGAGACGAACTGGACCCGGCTGATGTTTGCCAGCTGCCGAAGCCGTTTTTCCAGTTCCCGGACCTCGCCATCGCTGGCGTTGAGCGCCAGATAGACATTGATGTTCGGATCGGTATTGACCCGGCTGGCGACCGCGGCGACGTTGGCGAACAGCGTGTACAAGCCCAGTGGCAGGGTGATCGCAATGCCGATCACCAGTACCGACAGCAATGATCCCAGCGGCTGGGCGCGCAATCGCCGAAGCGCGCGCTCGCAGGCCTGGATGTGTGTGGTCAGCCACGCGTTCATGGCACCAGCCTGCCCTGATCAAGCGTCACGCGACGACAATTCAGCCGCGCGATGCCGGCGTCATCGTGGGTGGACAGCAGCACCGTGACGCCAACCTGGTTGAACGACTTGAACAGATCGAGAATAGTCGCGGCGTAGTCCTGGTCTAGGTTGCCGGTCGGCTCGTCGGCGATCAGGATTGACGGGCGGTTGACAATCGCGCGCGCGATGCACAGGCGCTGCTGCTCGCCCCCCGACAGCGCGACCGGATGGGAGCGTTCGCGATTGAGCAAGCCCACCTTGTCCAGCGCGGCGCGCACCCGCTTGCCGACTTCGGCGCGCGGAAACGCGGCGATGGCAAGTGGCAACGCCACATTCTCGTAGGCATTGCGATCGAACAGCAGCTTGTGATCCTGGAACACCAGGCCCAGATTGCGCCGCAGCACCGCGAGCCCCGCTTCCTTGAGCTGGGCGACATTCTGGCCATTGACCATCACGCTGCCCTGCGAAGGGCGTTCGATGCCGGCGGCAAGTCGCAGCAGCGTTGATTTGCCGGCGCCGGAATGGCCGCTGACGGCAACCATTTCTCCTGTGGCAATCTCGATCGTCACGCCCTTGAGGGCTTCGAAGCCGCTCGGGTAGCGCTTGACGGTGTTCGAAAACGCAATCATGGCGTCAGCGAAACAGCGCGCTGACGAATTCCCGCGCCCGGAATGGCTGAAGGTCGTCGATTCCCTCCCCGACGCCGATGAATCGGACCGGAATGGGCTGTGCCGGACGATCTGCAGCCAGTGCCGCGATCATCCCGCCCTTGGCCGTGCCATCCAGTTTGGTGACCACCAGGCCCGTCAGTTGCAGCGCATCGTCGAACGCCTTCACCTGCTGCAGGGCGTTCTGGCCGGTGTTGGCGTCCAGCACCAGCAGCACCTCGTGAGGCGCCGACGCATCGGCCTTGGCAATGACGCGTTTCACCTTGCGGATTTCCTCCATCAGGTGCAGCTGCGTCGGCAGGCGGCCCGCCGTATCGGCAAGAATCACGTCGATGCCGCGCGCCTTGGCAGACTGGATGGCATCAAATATCACCGCCGCGGCATCGGCGCCGTCCTGTGAAACGACGGCCACGTTGTTGCGTTCGCCCCAGGTCATCAACTGCTCGCGTGCCGCCGCGCGAAAGGTGTCGCCGGCAGCCAGCATGACGCTGTTTCCTCGTGCCTGGAAGTACTTCGCCAGTTTGCCGATGGTGGTCGTTTTGCCGGCGCCGTTGACGCCGGCAATCATGATGACAAACGGCTTGGCCAGGTGGGTTTCAAGCGGCTTCTCCAGCGGGCTGATCAGCTCGACCAACGATGCCTCGAAATCGGCTTTCAGCGCCTGTCCGTCGGCAATCTTCCTTTCCCGCGCGACGCGCCGCAGGTCGTCGATGAGCCGTGTCGTCGCCCGCACGCCAACGTCGGCTGAAAGCAGTGCCGATTCCAATTCCTCGAACAGCGCCTCGTCGATCTTCGGATGGCGCGCAAACAGATCGCCGACGTCGGTATTGAGTACGGCGCGTGTTTTGGAAAGTCCCGATCGAAGCTTGTCCAGCCAGCCGGACGGGATTTCCGCCGCCGGCGTCGCTGCTGCCTTGGCCTGATTTTTTGAACCGAAGATGCTGAACAAGTGAAAACTCTGGGAGAATTTGACGATGAGCAAGCATTCTAAGCCATCGCGTACCACGCAAAGTAATGTTGCCAATCGGGTACGCATCATTGGCGGTGCCTGGCGCAGCCGGGTGATTGAATTTCCCGATGCCGCCGGATTGCGGCCAACGCCAAACCGCGCACGCGAAACGCTGTTCAACTGGCTTGGCCAGACGCTGCACGGCCTGCACTGCCTGGATCTGTTTGCGGGCAGCGGCGCGCTCGGGTTTGAAGCGGCGTCGCGCGGGGCGATACGTGTGGTCATGGTCGAAAACAGCCGGCCGGCGTACCGTTCGCTGATGGCCAGCAAGGAACGGCTGGGGGCTTCCGCCTGCGAACTGGTGTCGGCAGACGCGGAATCTTTCCTGCGCCGCGACCGCGAACAATATGACGTGGTGTTCCTCGACCCGCCGTTCGCCCTCGATCTCCTGCCGGGCCTGCTGAAAAATGTCCGCCCGCGGGTCGCGCCCGGGGGCAAGATTTACCTGGAATGCGGCGAGCCGCTCGCGTCGGTAATCGAAAAATCCGGCGCAGACCAGTGGGCTCTCGACCGGCAAGGCACGGCGGGTGTTGTACACTTTGGGCTGGTTTCCATCGCCCAGGGCGCGCCATGATCAGAGCCGTTTATCCAGGAACATTCGACCCGCTGACCAAGGGTCATGAAGACCTCGTCGCGCGTGCCGGCAAGCTGTTTGGCGAAGTCATCGTCGCCGTCGCCCACAGCCAGACCAAACGCCCTTTTTTTTCCATGGAAGAACGCGTCGGGCTGGCGCGCGAAGTGCTGGCGTCGTATTCAAACGTGCGCGTGCTCGGCTTTTCCGGCCTGCTTTCCGAATTCCTCAAGACCCACGACGCGAATGTCATCCTGCGCGGCCTGCGGGCGGTTTCCGACTTTGAATATGAGTTCCAGATGGCCGGGATGAACCGGCGCCTCAATCCCGGTGTTGAAACCATGTTTCTGACGCCGTCGGACAAATACATGTTCATTTCGGCGACGATTGTGCGGGAAATCGCGACGCTCGGCGGCAACGTCGATGACTTCGTCCATCCGCTGACCGCGAAGGCACTGCAGGCGAAAGTGGGCAAGTAAATGGCGTTGAAGATCACCGACCAATGCATCAACTGCGATGTTTGCGAACCGGAGTGCCCCAACCAGGCGATTTCACAGGGCGTCGAGATCTACCAGATCGATCCGCTCAAGTGTACCGAGTGTGTCGGTCATTTCGACACGCCGCAGTGTCGCGAGGTCTGTCCGGTGGATTGCATACCGCTCGACCCGGACCACGTTGAAAACAAGGATCAGTTGATGGGAAAATTCATCAGCCTGACCCGCCAGAAAGCGGCCTAGGCGGCATCCTCGTCACCGGCCTCGCCGGTAAAGCGCAGCAACCCGGCCCGCGCTTCGGCAAGCGCGCTGTGCTTGCGCTTGATCACATCCAGGCGCGCCTGGACTTCCGCGATTTGCCCGGCGAGGTCCAGTTCGGCTGCCTTCAGTTTCTCGACGTGTGCGGAGCGCTCCAGGGTCTGCAGTTTCAGCGCCTCGAGCGGCTTCTCAAGTGACGTGTACAGGCCGCGCATCCATGTTGCCGATTCTCGGCTGGCGATCTCGAAAATGTGAACCACGCGGCTCACGATCAGTTCGTCGAATTGCTCGGCCAGCGCACTGCCGCGCCGCACCAGCAGGTTGCTGGTGCGCGTGAATTCGCTGGCGGCCTTTTCCTGCGCTTTCTGCATCTCGGTGTGAAAACGCTGGGTGGAAAACGGATGCACGTCATACAGACTGAGACCGAAATCGCGCCGCATGCGCTCGCCGATGCCGGTGTACAGCGAGCGCACCTCGTCGATTTTCGATTCGAATGCCTCGAGTTTTTCCCGCACCACGGAAAAATACTGCTGGACGATATCAAACGTCGTGCCGGGCAGCATGCTGGCGATGATCGCGCGCCGCGCCCGCACTGCATCCTGCCTGGCGGAAGTCACATCGACCAGCACCACCATCTCGTCATTGAGCTTGGCGTGAACGGTCTTGATGCTTTTCAGCTCGCGCAATGCCGCTTCGAGCCGGTCGTGTTTCAGGTGGGTCTGCGACACGATTGAGGTTGTGAGCTTTTCATTTTTTTCACGCAACGATGTCAGGTGGCGAAGTCCGTCAAGCGTCTCGAAGCGCTGCATGTCCAGTGTTGCCTGAGCCGCTTCCAGCGCACTCGAGAGTGTTGCGACGATGTCGGCATGCAGCTTGTCCTGCCGGTTTCGCGGCAGATTGCCGGCCAGGCCGCGTTCCAGCTGATACAGGCGGCTGCGAATTTCCCGGTCCGTGTCGCCAGCCAGACGTCCGCTCAGGCCCATGCTGGCGGAAATCGGTATCACCCGGATCGGATCCACGCGCAGCAGGTCGGCGGTATCGCGCACGCGCCGGTCAAGTTCCCGCAACAATTCGCGGTTGGCCTCGGCGGGCTCGAGGCTTTCGTCAAGCGGGAGTGCATCGAGTTTGTTCAGTGCCACCAGGCGCAGCTGCTTCGGCTCCTCCTTTTCGCGTTCACGCAAATTCCTGCCTGCGCCAAGATGATCGCGCCAGATCGCCAGGTCGGACTTGGAAACGCCCTGGACGATGTCCAGTACCAGCACCATCGCGTCGGCTTCCGGCACACGCTTGCGCGCCAGTTCCGGCTCCGAGACAAATGCGGCGAGGCCCGGTGTATCGATGATGACCAGGCCGGCATCGAGCAGCGGATGGGGAAAATTGACGATGGCGTGCCGCCACCGCGGTACGTCCACCAGGGTCGCATTGGCGTCCCCGGCGGGCACCGCCACGCCTTCGCCGTGCAATCCCCAGGCGACGGCGTCAGTGAGCGAGATGCGCTTGGTCTCCGACAGGGCCGCCAGTGCCCGCGCGCACGAATCCGCGTTGTCCGGCTCGAACAGTATCGAGCGCCATACGCCTTCTTCTGCGACCAGTTCGTCAAATCGTTTCGGACTTTCACGGGTTTCGATCGGCAGCAGTTTCACGCTCGTCTTCACATCCCGGTCGAAGCGCAGTTCGGTCACGCAGCGGTTGCCCTTGCCCGGGCCGGATGGCAGCAAGCGCCTGCCGAGGTCGGAGAAAAACAGCGCGTTGATCAGTTCAGACTTTCCCCGCCCGACTTCGGCAACGAAAGCAATGGTGACGCGCTGCGCCGCCGCCTGCAGCAGCGCCTCGTCGAGGGCGGCGCTCATGTTGGCGGTGATGAAGTCGTGCAACAGCAGGAAATCCTTCACGCGTACGATTTGTTCCGACAGGCCGTGCCGCCATGACTGCAATTCGGCAAGCCTTTCGGTGATCGCGGGAGGTCGGTTCATTGCGTGCCCAAGCTGGATATGCGCCTATTCTAAAGGGCGCGGCTATTTCTGGCAGGCCGGGCAGAAATAGGTCGACCGCTGGCCCTGGCGGATGACCCTGATTGTCTTTCCGCAGGCGACACAAGGCAAGCCGTCCCGGCCGTAAACACTGGCCTCGGACTGGAAGTAGCCGAGTTCGCCATCAGCCTGCACGTAGTCGCGCAGCGACGAGCCGCCGGCACGGATGGCGTTTTCAAGCGTCAGCCTGATGCTGGCTGCAAGCAGATCGCAACGTGCGCGCGAGATGGAGCCGGCCAGCCGCCGCGGGTGAATTCCCGCCATGAAAAGCGATTCGGATGCATAGATGTTGCCGACGCCGACCACGACCTGGCCGTTCATGATGAATTCCTTGATGCTGGTGCGACGGTTGCGCGATGCACGGTAGAGGTAGGCGCCGTCGAAATCACCCGACAGCGGTTCCGGGCCAAGCTTGTCCAGCAGCGGGTGTGCCAGCGAACGGCCCTCCAGCCACAGCATGGCGCCGAACCGGCGCGGATCGGTATAGCGGATCAGCAGTCCGCCGCCGAAAATGATGTCGACATGATCGTGACGTGCGGCCGCCTCGCCGGCACCGAGGATGCGCAGCGAGCCCGACATGCCGAGGTGAGTGAGGATAAACCCGGACTGGCAATCCCAGAGCAGGTACTTGCCGCGACGCAGTACGTCGCAGACCAGGCGGCCGGCCAGGTGTTTTTCGAATGCACGCGGAATCGGCCAGCGCAACCCGCGATTGCGGACGACCACCTTCTCGATGCGAAGTCCGCGCACCTTGGGCAGCAGGCCGAGGCGGGTGGTCTCAACTTCAGGTAATTCGGGCATACGGCCAGTGTGGGAATCAACGGCCAATTGTAACGGTCAAAGCAGTCGTAACCAGAATTTGCTCATGACGGTCATGTTTTAAGCGATTATGATGACTGCCCGCAAAAGTTTTCACGTCGAACACCAACCCGGAAAAAAATGAAACCACGCAGATGTCTCCTTGGCCTGGCCGTGCTGTTGGCCGTGACCGCCCATCCCGTCCTTGCGGCAGCGCCGTCCAGCGCCAAGGCCGCGCCGGCGACCACGATGCTGCCTGATGCCGGCCTGACCAACCAGATCCTCTACCAGTATCTGATTTCCGAGATCGCCGGCCAGCGCGGGCGGACCTCGCTGGCGATGCGCGGTCTGCTCGACCTGGCGGAAAAGACCCGTGATGCGCGAATTGCGCGGCGCGCGGTTGAAGTCGCCTTCCAGGCGCGCGAACTGGGCATGGCGCTTGAGGCGACCATCCTGTGGCTGGATCTCGAGCCGGCATCGGTCATGGCGCGGCAGGCGCTGGCTGCACTTTCCGCCGGGCAAACGTCCATCGAGCAGGCGCGCCTGAGCCTGGCGCCGCTGCTTTCCCAGCCGGACCGCGCGCCACGTGTGCTGATGCAGCTGAATGCGCTGCTGGCGCGGTTTTCCGACAAAACGGCTGTTGCCGAGGCGGTCATTGCCCTGGCGGCGCCGTACCGTAACAAGCCGGAAGCCCATTTTGCAATTGCGCTCGCGCAGCTCAACGCCAGGGAACTGCCGGCGGCGCTGGCGGCGATCGATGGCGCCGAGCAGCGGCGGCCGGGATGGTCGCAGGCGGCAATTCTGAAATCACAGATTCTTCGCGAGCAGTCCGGCGACAAGGCGCGCGAATTCCTGGCCGCCTTTGTCGCCAGCAATCCGGAAGCCAACGAAGTGCGGGTCGCGCTCGCGCGGCAGCTGGTGGCTGAAAAGAACTATGCGGGCGCACGCGAGCAGTTTCGCGCGGCGATGAAATACGATGCCGCGGATGCGGAGCTTCCCTATGCGGTCGGCTTGCTCGCGCAGCAGCTTGAAGATTTTGCCGATGCGGAGGTGCAGTTCAAGCGGGTGATGGAACTGGCGCCGAAGGACACCAACCCGGTACGTTTCAACCTGGGCGCGGTGGCGGAAGCGCAGAAGCGCGCCGATGACGCGCTGGCCTGGTATCGCACGGTAACGCCGGGCGAGTATTACGTCGGCGCCCAGCTGAAGAGTGCCGGCATTCTCTCCAGGCGCGATGGCATGGCCAAGGGCCGCAAGTTCCTGCAGGACGCGCAGGCCGCGGCGGCAGACACGCCGGAAACCCAGGTTCAGCTGGTGCTGGCGGAGGCGCAGTTGCTGCGCGATGCGAAGTCGCACGGCGAGGCATTTGCCATGCTGTCGGCGGCCGTTGCGGCGCGTCCTGACACAGCGGACCTGCTGTATGACCGCGCGATGGTGGCGGAGAAGGTCAACAAGCTTGACGTGATGGAGGCCGACTTGCGGCGCGTGATCGAATTGAAGCCCGACCACGCGCATGCCTACAATGCGCTGGGCTATACCTTTGCAGACCGCAATATCCGGCTGGAGGAGGCGCTGGAGCTGGTACAGAAGGCGGTAAAGCTGGCGCCGGCGGATGCCTTCATCCAGGACAGCCTGGGCTGGGTGCAGTTCCGGCTCGGTCGATTGGACGATGCGTACCGCACCCTGACGGCCGCCTATGCGGCCAAGCGCGATCCGGAAATTGCCGCGCACCTGGGTGAGATCCTGTGGGCGCGCGGCGCGCGTGATGAAGCGCTCAAGCTATGGCGAGAAGCGGCCGCGGAAAGCCCGGAAAACGAGGCGCTGACGACGGTATTGCGAAAATACCAGCCGTGAACAAGGGCCGGTTTGTCGCGCGCATGCTGCACGGTTGCGCTCGCCAGGCGAGGGCCTCCTGTGCGCTGGTTATGCTGGCGATGCTTGCCGGCGGGCTCGCGGGCTGCGCACAGGTGACATTGCCGGCGGGCGACCCCGGCCCGGCATTGGTGTCGGCAACCCCTGCCCGATACTTCGTCTTGAACGGCAGGATCAGCGTGCGAGTCGGGCAGCAACTCGAGTCCGGCCAGATATCCTGGTCCCGGCTGCCCGGGGAAGAGCGGCTGGGCCTGTTTACGCCGCTGGGCAGCCAGGTCGCGGAGATCGTCAGCGACCGGTCGGGCGTTGTCCTGCGCCGGGGAGAGGAGACGGTGACAGCGCGGTCAATGGGCGAGCTGACCGCCGAGGTGCTGGGCGTGCCACTGGACCTCGACGTGACTGCCGCCTGGAGCCAGGGTGTCGGGCTGGTGGACGGCGAGATGCGCGTGATGCAAATGGCCGGTGGCGAGGCGTGGCAAGTTACGGCGGAACGCTTCCAGCAAAGCGCTGGGTTTCGTTACGCCGCGCGCGTGACGGCTTCGCGCGGCGACACAGTGGTCAAGCTGGTGGTGGACGAATGGCAGGCGCGCTGACGCTTGCGGTCGAGGCGCCCGCCAAACTGAACCTGTTCCTGCATGTGCTGGGGCGGCGCGACGACGGCTACCATTTGCTGCAGAGCGCGTTTGTCCTGCTCGATTTCTGCGATTCTTTGGGCTTTACGCTGCGCACCGATGGCAAGATTAGGCGGGTCACTGACCTGGCCGGCGTCGATGAACAGGATGACCTGGTGGTGCGCGCCGCGCGCCGGCTGCAATCGGCGGGCGGAACGACGCTGGGAGCGGACATTTCGCTGCACAAGCGGATCCCCATGGGCGGCGGGCTTGGTGGCGGCAGTTCAGACGCCGCCTCGACGCTGTTGGCACTGAATCGGCTGTGGGGCCTGAACCTTCCGCGGGCAGAACTGCAGAAGATCGGCATGGCGCTGGGGGCGGACGTGCCGTTTTTCATTTTTGGCCGCAGCGCCTGGGCGGAGGGTATCGGTGAACGACTGGCCGCGATCGATGTGCCGGCGTGGTGGTACACGGTAATTTGTCCCCCGGTGGCGGTGCCGACTCCGCTGGTATTCCAGCATCCGGCATTGACAAGAAACACGATTCCTCGCAAAATAGCGGACTTTTCGGCGACTAGTTTGGTGGAATTGCGTAATGACCTCCAAACAGTTGTTTTGAAACAATTTCCGGTGGTTGCAGCGAGTTTCTCCGCGTTGCAGGCGGCGAGCCAAAAGTCCGTTTTTGGCGCCCGCATGACCGGGTCCGGGGCGTGTGTGTTTGCCGCTTTCGAATCCGAGCAGGATGCCAGGGATGCGTTCAAGCAGCTTCAGCCGGAATACCCGGGATTTGTTGCACAGGGACTATTGAAGCATCCCCTCTGCGACTGACGATTTTGGGGAGTCGCCAAGTGGTAAGGCACCGGATTTTGATTCCGGCATTCGTAGGTTCGATCCCTACCTCCCCAGCCAGAACACGTGGCGCTGCCGTGGCCGGCAACATGGTCCGGTCGTGGTGGCCCGCGTAGTGACCTTTGTTCCAACCGTGAGGATGAGGCACTAGCATGGCATTTGATAATTTGAGCATTTTCACCGGCAGTGCCAGCCCGAAGCTTGCCAAGGAAGTCGCGCGGCAGATGGGTACGCAACTGGGCCGTGCCAAGGTTGGCAAGTTCAGCGACGGCGAAGTCATGGTCGAGATCATGGAAAACGTCCGCGGCAAGGACGTTTTCATCCTGCAATCGACCTGCGCGCCGACCAATGATCACCTGATGGAGATCATGGTGATGGCGGATGCGCTGAAACGCTCGTCGGCTGCACGGATTACCGCCGCGATGCCGTATTTCGGCTATGCGCGGCAGGACCGCCGGCCGCGCTCGGCGCGGGTGGCGATTACCGCCAAGGTGGTGGCCAACATGCTGGTTGGCGTAGGTGTGGATCGGGTGCTGACGATGGACTTGCACGCCGACCAGATCCAGGGGTTTTTTGACATCCCGGTCGACAACATCTATGCCACGCCGATTTTGCTGGGTGACGTGTGGAAGCACGATTACCCGGAGTTGATTGTGGTCTCGCCGGACGTCGGCGGGGTGGTACGGGCGAGGGCGATCGCCAAGCAGCTGGATGCGGAGCTGGCGATTATCGACAAACGCCGGCCGCGCGCCAATGTGTCCCAGGTGATGAATATCATCGGTGACGTGGAGGGTCGCTCCTGCGTGATCATGGACGACATCGTCGACACCGCGGGCACGCTGACCGAGGCCGCGAAAGCGCTGAAAGGCCACGGGGCCGCCAGGGTGATCGCGTACTGTACCCACCCGGTGCTGTCGGGCCCGGCCATCGAACGCATCGAGAATTCGGTGATCGACGAACTGGTGGTGACCGATACCATCCCGTTGAAGCCGGAAGCGCAGGCATGCAGGAAAATCCGCCAGATCGGCACGGCGGAGCTGATCGCCGAAACCATCCGGCGGATCGCGGAGGGCAGCTCGGTAAGCTCGCTGTTCACGGAATAGTTTTTTTGCGGGTCGGCAGTTCGATCCGCATTTTGAGGAATCATCTGGTCGCGGATGGTTCATAACCGCAGCGTCCCGGCCTGGCCAGGGCGCCGCACATTTGGAGCAGATCATGAAAATCACAATCAAAGCAGAAGTGCGCAAAGGACAGGGTACGGGTGCGAGCCGCCGCCTGCGTCGCGCAGACAAGGTGCCGGGCATCGTTTACGGTGGCGGCAAGGATGCCACCGTGATCGAACTCGATCACAATGACATCTACCACAAGCTGAAACTGGAAGCGTTTCACGCCTCGATTCTCGACATGAGCCTCGATGGCAAGAGCGAGCAGGTGTTGCTGCGCGACGTGCAGATGCACGCGTGGAAGCAGAACGTCCTGCATGTCGACTTCCAGCGCATCGCGGCGGACAAGAAGATCCACATGAAAGTGCCGTTGCACTTCGTCAATGCCGATATCGCCCCGGGCGTGAAAGTTTCCGGCGGCATGGTATCGCACATCATCAACGAACTCGATGTTGCCTGCCTGCCGAAAGACTTGCCGGAATTCGTCGAAGTCGACCTGAAGGATCTTGCCGCGGGGCACTCGATCCACATTTCGAACCTGAAAATGCCGGCCGGTGTGGAATCGGTTGCGCTGAACAAGGGTGACGACCGTTCAGTCGCCACCATCATCATCCCGCGTGCGGTAGCGGCGGAAGAGGAAGCGGTGGCAGCGGTGTCGGCCGCCGATGTTCCGGCAGCAAACCAGAAGGCGAAGGACGAGGAGAAGAAAGACGACAAGGCTGCGGGCAAGGACAAAAAATAATCCGTGCCGTTGTTGCGTAGCACACTCAAATGCCTGCTCGAATTCCGGGCAGGCATTTTTCATTCAGTGAGGCGACAAAAGTGAAATTGCGCTCCCTGTCGAATCTTGTAGCGGGTGCATCGGCGGCATAGCCGCGCGATTTGCCGAAAGTGCAGAACCGAAAATCGTGTCGTCGCCAATCAAACTTGTTGTCGGCCTTGGCAATCCTGGCCGCGAATATGAAAGAACGCGTCACAACGCCGGTTTCTGGTGGCTGGACGACCTGGCGCGCGACCTTGGCGCGTCGTTCGGCAAGGAGTCGAAGTTTCACGGCGAGGTCGCGAGGGCTGGCAACGTCTGGCTGTTGAAGCCGCTCACGTTCATGAACCGCTCGGGACAGTCGGTTGGTGCCCTGGCCAAGTTCTACCAGATCGCGCCGGAAGAAATCCTGGTCGCGCACGACGAAATGGACCTGCCGCCGGGCGGGCTGAAAATGAAGACTGGCGGCGCCGCCGGCAGCAACGGCGTCAAGGATATCGTGTCGCATCTCGGCACCCGCGACTTCTGGCGCATGCGCATCGGCATCGGTCACCCGCGCGAAATGGCCGCCAGGCTGGGCGGCGACATGTCGCGCGATGAAGTGGTCGACTATGTGCTGCACCGGCCGGACAAGGGCGACGAACGGGCGATCGAAGATGCGTTGCGCCGGGCGACCGAGTTGTGGCCGCTGATTGCCAAGGGCGACATGGAAACCGCCATGCTCAGATTGCATACCAAACCCGCCAAGGCGGAACCAGACAGGAAAGAACCGAAATGAAGTGTGGAATCGTAGGGCTGCCAAACGTCGGAAAATCGACAACTTTCAACGCCCTGACCAAGGCAGGCATCGCGGCGGAGAATTACCCGTTCTGCACCATCGAGCCGAATATCGGCGTTGTCGAGGTGCCGGATCCGCGCCTGAAGCAGCTGTCGGGGCTGGTCAAGCCATTGAAGGAAATACCGGCGATCGTCGAATTCGTCGACATTGCCGGGCTGGTTGCCGGCGCGTCGAAGGGCGAGGGACTAGGCAACCAGTTTCTGGCGACCATTCGCGAAACCGATGCAATTGCCCATGTCGTTCGCTGCTTTGACGATCCGAACGTCATCCACGTTGCCGGCAAGGTCGACCCGCTGTCCGATATCGGCGTGATCGATACCGAACTGGCGCTGGCCGACATGGCCTCGGTGGAGAAGGCGCTGCACAAAGCGCAGAAGAATTCGCGTGCCGGCGACAAGGATGCGATCAAGTTGGCCGCCCTGCTCGAGCCGATGATGAAACACCTGAACAATGGCGAACCGGTGCGCAGCATGGGCTTCGATGCCGACCAGATGGCGCTGATCAAGCCGCTGTCGCTGATCACCGCCAAGCCGGTACTGTATGTGGCCAACGTGGTTGAGGGCGGCTTCGAAAACAATCCCCTGCTCGACGCGGTGAAAGCGCACGCAGCCAAGGAGGGCGCGCCGGTGGTGGCAATTTGCGCCAAGATCGAAGCGGAAATTGCCGACCTGTCGGATGAAGACAAAAAGGTGTTTCTCGACGACATCGGCATGACCGAACCGGGCCTCGACCGCCTGATTCGCGCCGCCTACACCCTGCTGGGCCTGGAGACCTACTTCACCGCCGGCGAAAAGGAAGTCCGCGCCTGGACCATTCACAAGGGCTCCACCGCGCCCCAGGCCGCCGGTGTCATCCATACCGACTTCGAAAAAGGCTTCATCCGCGCCGAGGTGATCGGGTTCAACGACTACGTCAAACTGGGCGGCGAAGCGAAATCAAAAGAAGCCGGCAAGATGCGTCTGGAAGGCAAGGAGTACATCGTCAAGGACGGCGACGTGATGCACTTCCGCTTCAACGTCTAGGCAATTCCGAAATGAAGATCGCCATTTGGTGCCGGTTTCCAGCCATTTTCAGGCTGGAAGCGGCGCCAGTGCTGGAGTTTGCTCGCTAGATCTCGACTTGGGTGCCCAGTTCGACCACGCGATTGCTGGGAATGCGGAAGTAGTCGGATGCCTTTGCCGCCAGGTGCGACATCCAGACGAACAGGTGTTCGCGCCACAGCGCCATGCCGCCGCCGGGGGTTGCGATCAGCGATTCGCGGTTGACGAAGAAGCTGGTCTCCATCATGTCGAACTCCATGTGCTGCAGCCTGCAGTCGGCCAGCATGGCCGGGATGTTCGGCGTTTCCTTGAATCCGTAATGGGCGATGATGCGGTAGAAACCGTGGCCCATGTTTTCGATCCAGATGTAGTCTTCCTTCGGCACCCGCGGGATGTCCTCGATCGTGATCGACAGTACCACCACCCTGCCGTGCAGCACCTTGTTGTGCTTCAGGTTGTGCAGCAGGGCGTTGGGCACGCCCTCGCGGCTGGTGGTCATGAAGATCCCGGTGCCGGGCACCTTGGGGGTGTCGGACAGCGCCATCGAGTCGACGAACATCTTCAGCGGCAGCGCATCCTCGTTCATCCGCCGGCGAACAATTTCGCGGCCGGTGCGCCAGGTGCTCATTACTGTGTACATCGCCGCGCCGATCACCAGCGGGAACCAGCCGCCGTCGGCGATCTTGGTGAGGCAGGCCGACAGGAACATCACGTCGTTGCCGATGATGATCAGGGTCAGCGCGGCCGACAGGGTCACGTTCCAGCGCCAGATTCGTGTCATCACCACGAACAGCAAAAGCGTGTCGATCAGCATTGTGATGGTGACCGCAATACCGTAGGCGCTGGCCAGATTGCTCGAGTTCTTGAAGCCGAGCACCAGCAGCACGATCGAGATCAGCATGAACCAGTTGACGAAAGGCACATAGATCTGGCCCATCTCCTTTTCGCTGGTGTGGCTGATGGCGAAGCGTGGCAGGTAACCGAGCTGTATCGCCTGCTTGGTCAAACTGAAAGCCCCCGATATCACGGCCTGTGACGCGATGACCGTCGCGGCGGATGCCAGGATGATCAGCGGCAGCAGCGCCCAGCCGGGTGCCATCAGGTAGAACGGATTCTTGATCGCAGCGGGGTTCGCCAGCAGCAATGCGCCCTGGCCGAAGTAATTGATCAGCAGGGCCGGCCAGACCAGGCTGAACCACGCGAACCGGATCGGTCGCTTGCCGAAATGGCCCATGTCCGCGTAGAGCGCTTCGCCACCGGTAACGCACAACACCACCGCCCCAAGCGTAATGAACGCGGCAAACCGGTGTTCAAGCAGAAAATAGAAGCTGTGGTACGGGTTGATGGCCGCCAGGACCGCCGGATTCTGTACCACCTGCACCACGCCGAGCAACGCCAGCACCGAAAACCACAGCACCATGGTCGGGCCAAAGAAACGGCCGATGGCCGCGGTGCCGTGTTTCTGGATGGCGAACAACCCGACCAGGATGCCGATGACAATCGGCAGCACGAATTTTTCCAGCATCGGCGCATACAGGGTCAGGCCTTCCACCGCCGACATGACCGACATCGCCGGGGTAATGATGGCGTCACCATAAAACATGGCTGCGCCGAACATGCCGAGGGAAGTGACGATCCAGCGGCCACGCGAGCGGTTGCGGAAACAGCGCTGCGCGAGTGCCGTCAGCGAAAGAATGCCCCCCTCGCCCCGGTTGTCTGCCCGCATCATGAACACGAGGTACTTCACCGTCACCAGCGTGACCAGCGACCAGAACATCAGCGACAGGATGCCGAGAACGGTCGACTCGTTGAGCGGAATGCCGTGCGCCGGATTGAACGACTCCTTGATCGCATACAGCGGACTGGTGCCGATGTCGCCAAACACCACGCCAATAGCGGCGATGGTCAGGGCACCAATTTTCTTGTTCGGGGTTTCCATTTGGGGAGATTGCCGCTTTCAGTGCGCTAGATCAGGCGCAGCTTCAGTCGTCGCGGGGAGCGTAGTCGGCAGTAAGAAAGGTTCTGATTCGCGAATGGCGTGGCGGCAAAGATCACGGTTTTCGGCGGCTCGGAAACACCACCGGAATGAGTTGGCGCGAAGCATAAACCTATTTTTGTTGCGGTGCAATGTAGCGCCGGAAAGGTTGGCTATGCGATTGTTTTCATGTAATTTTTTCTGCCAGTCGACGGCCGTATGCGCGCAACGGCTGCTCCAGCAGCCGATGGCTGAGTTCGGCCAGCATCACCAGCAAGGCCAAGCCTGCAAGGGCCTGCGCCGGCGCCCATGCCCAGCCGCTGGACGTTTCCTGGGCGCGTGCGAGGCGAAAGAAAATCTCGCTGCTCATCATGAACGCCGGCACGTGAATGACATAGATCGCATAGGAACGCGAGCCGATCCAGCTCAACACCGGCTGCAGCCGTTTGGCCGGCAGCACATAGCCTTGCTGCCAGGTCGCCAGCCACACCCAAGCCGCGCAGACGATTGCCAGCAGTGCGGTACCCGCTGCCTGCTTGAACAGGATTACCGGCATGAACAGGATCGCGGCAGCCAGCAGTGCATTCGCGCCCCACCTTGCCGGCAGCGCGCCAAGCCAGGTTGGTTGCCACCGCCCGTGCCACGGCGTTCTCACCAGCCACGCCAGCAAGACGCCCCAGGCCAGCGCATCAAACCGCAATCCCCACCAGGGCTCGACCCAGGGCGCCGGGCGCCAGAGCATGAACTGGCCGACGATGGCGATGGTCATCAGGATCAGCATGCCGCGCCGGCGAAACGCCAGCAGCAGCAATGGCAGCAGCAGGTAGAACTGCTCCTCCACGGCCAGACTCCAGTAGACGCCGAGCGGGGCAATATTGACGCCGGCGGCAAACAGCGGATAGGCAAGCCAGTTGTAGACATAGAGCACGATCCACATCGCCTGGTTCAGGTTTTCCCGGAAGCTGCCGAATACGCCGGAATCATTGAACGTGGCCGTCGCCAGCAGGACCGCGCCGACCCAAACCCAGGCAAGTGGCAACAGGCGGAACAGGCGACGCACCCAGAACCGCTTGGCGTCGGCCCAGGAAATACCGGAGCCTTCACCCGCCTTGCCGTGCGCGTCGTTTAACAGCGAAGTGGTCACCACGAACCCGGATATGACGAAGAACAGGTCAACGCCGCCCCAGAACGCGGCATGGTCGTAGATGAATTTCATCCAGTCCGGCGGCGCGGGCCAGGGCAGCAGGATCGGCAGGTGCTGAAACAGCGTCAGCAGGATGGCCATCGCCCGAAGGGACTCGATCTCCTCATTGCGGGCGGTCATGGCGCTTTCGCAGGGCGCTGATCACGGGTTGATGTGATAACCCTTGTACAGCGTGTTGTGCGGCTCGCGCAGTTCGTTATCGGGCCGCGAGGTGGTGTAGTAGTACATGGCAATCGACTGGCGGAATTCACCTTCCGGGCATTGAAGCGGATGCGGATGGCCGTGGAAGGTGTCGGAGCGCGAACTGAATACCACCAGCCGGTTGAATGCCGGCGCGTATTCGCAGACCTTGTTCCGGCAACTGCTGTCCCACAGCTCCAGGTTGCCGCCCCAGCCTTCCTGCCAGCGCGGATTCAGGTAGACGAACATGTTGACCCGGCGATGCGCCGCGATGTGCTCGGCCCAGTTGAAATCGGAGTGGATCTGCAACACCCCGCCACGCTTGACCAGGTGCACGCCGCCGCCGTGCAGGTGCGGATCCGGCAGCAGGTGGGGGATGCCGGTCAGCGCTTCGAGAAACCGTATGTACGGCCCGGAATTGAATTCGTGGACCAGGTGGCGGATCGGCGCGGGCAACGACAAGTCGTCCGATATGGCCCACTTTTCCTCATAGCCCTTGGCAAAGAAGAAATCCCATTTGCGATCGTTGCCGGGCGCCGGGATCGCAGCGGCGGCCTCGCGTGCCACATCGGCGGGCAGGAAATCATCGACAAACGTGTGTGGGAACGGCGCGGCGAGGGCGTAGCCTTCACGGTGCTGGTGGGCAATTTCTAGCAGCTGGGGGTAGTTGAACATGGACGTCGTGATCACAATGACCACAATTGTTTTAGGGATTTTGTCCTGCCTATTCTACCGGCACCTGCAGCCCCACGGGTTTCGACGCAGGTGCCAAAACCGGTGGATGATGCCGATGCCGACGGGTATCATTCGGGCCTGCTCCCGCCACTCTTACAGAACATGACAAAGCCGATTTCCCTGAGCGGGCTGGCCCTGCTGACGCTGCTGATCGCGTCGCCGGCACCTGCGCTTGGCACGGAAAGCAAGCGTTACCAGCTGCCGCCACAGGCGATGGTCGATATGGTCGACGCACCGTTGATTCCGCAAACCCAGCTGTCACCGGCGCGCGATTGGCTGATGCTTCTGGAGCGGCCGGCCCTGCCATCGGTGGCGGAACTCGCGCAACCCGAACTGCGGCTGGCAGGCCTGCGCATCAACCCGCGCAACAATGATCAGAGCCGCACCGGGCAGGCAACCGGTATCAAGCTGATCCGCATTGCCGAGCGGGTTGAAAAGACCATATCCGGCCTGCCGCCGGGCAGCCGGATCGGCGAGGCGCAGTGGTCGCCAGACGGCAGGCGAATCGCCTTTACCGCCGTACGTGACGGCGCAATTGACCTGATGGTGGCGGACGTCACCAACGGCGCGGTGGCGAGGAAAGTGATTGATCGTCCGCTCAATGGCGCGCTCGGCCGCGCGTTCACCTGGCACAGCGATTCAAGATCGCTGCTTGCCAACCTGCTGCCAGCCGGCCGTGGTCCGGCGCCCAAGGCGACGCTGGTGGCTAACGGGCCGCTGATCCAGGAAAATCTCGGCCGCAAGAATGCCGCGCGCACCTACCAGGGACTGCTCAAGTCGCCGCATGACGAGGCCCTGTTCGAGTATTACGGCAACGCGGAACTGGTCAAGGTTGGCCTTGACGGGCGGGTCATGCCGCTGGCGTCGGGCATGATCCGGTCGTTCCAGCCTTCGCCCGATGGTGAGTACCTGATGGTCCAGTTCATCAGGCGCCCTTATTCCTATTCCGTGCCGGTGGCCCGTTTTCCGCTGAAGACCGAAATTCGCGATGCGCGCGAGTCCGATGCCGGCAAGATCATCAAGGTATTGTCTGACCTGCCGCTGGCCGAGGACGAAGAACTTGATCCGGATGCCGTCCGGAAGGGGCCGCGCCAATACGCCTGGCGCGGCGATGCAGGCGCCACCATCACCTGGGTGCAGCCGATTGAAGGCCGCCGCAACAACATACTTGGCGACCAGCTGTTCGCGCTGACTGCGCCATTCGACGCCGAGCCGCAGTCGCTGGCCCGGCTGGAGTTGCGCTACCAGACCACCTACTGGGGGCGCGATGATGTCGCGCTGACGGTCGAGATGACGCGCAAGACCCGCCGCATGGTGACCTGGCGCATATTCCCGGGCGACCCCGGACGCGCGCCGGTCAAGCTGTTCGAACGCTCGTCGGAGGACCGCTATGGTGATCCGGGAACGCCGGTCACCGAATCGAACGCGCGCGGCGGGCGGGTGCTGAATTTTTCGCCGGACGGCAGGTCGATTTACCTTAGCGGCATCGGTGCATCAGCCGAGGGTGAGCGCCCTTTCATCGACCGTTTCGATCTCGACACGCGCGAGGCGAAACGCCTGTTCCGTTCCGAGGCGCCCAACTACGATGTGCCGATGGCGCTGTTCGATACCGGCCCGGCGCAGAAGCTGCTGCTGCAGCGCGAAAGCCTGAGCGAGGCGCCCAACATATATCTGCGCGACCTGGCCAGCGGCGGCATGCAGCCGCTGACGCGCTATGCGACGCCGAAGAATCCGGTTGCCAACGTCAGCAAGGAAGTGATCCGCTACAAGCGCAAGGACGGCGTGGAGCTCTCCGCCACGCTCTATCTGCCGGCCGGTTACCGGCGCGAGGACGGACCGCTGCCGTTGCTGATGTGGGCCTACCCGCGCGAGTTTCGCTCGGCGGACGCGGCAGGGCAGGTGACGGGCTCACCGTTTCGCTACGTGCGGCCAAGCTTCAGCGGGCCGCTGCCGTTCCTGACCCAGGGCTACGCTGTGCTGGACAACCCGGCCATGCCGATCGTCGGTGAAGGCGGCAATGGCAAGGAACCCAACGATACCTATCTGCCGCAATTGATCGCCAGCGCCGAAGCGGCAATCGATGAAGTGGTCAGACGGGGCGTCGCCGACCGCAACAGGATCGCGGTCGGTGGCCATTCGTATGGTGCCTTCATGGTCGCCAATCTGCTGGCGCACACCAAACTGTTCGCGGCCGGCATCGCCGAATCCGGCGCCTACAACCGCACCCTGACACCGTTCGGCTTCCAGGCCGAAGATCGCACCTTCTGGAAAGCACGCGAGGTCTACAGCCAGATGTCGCCGTTCAATTTTGCCGACCAAATCAAGTCCCCGCTGCTGATGATCCATGGCGAGGCCGACTCCAACGCCGGCACCCACCCGCTGCAAAGCGAACGCTTTTACCAGGCCATTCGCGGTCTTGGCGGCACGGTGCGCCTGGTGATGCTGCCATATGAAGATCACGGCTATCGCGGACGGGAATCGGTCCTGCACCGACTCTGGGAAGCGCAGCGCTGGCTGGATAAATACGTCAAAAACGGCGGCAAGGCGGGGCAAGTAAACCAGTAAACCCCAGCACTGGCGCGGCATTCGGGACGAAAATGGCTGGAAAGGCGCGCCAGTGCTGGGGTTTAATAAATTTGTGCGCTGCAATCCTTGACGGCAATACGGCTTCAAGCCATAATTCGCGCCCTTTGGGAGAGAAGTTGTCGCTCTCGAAATAATGGCCAATTAGCTCAGCCGGTTAGAGCGACGGAATCATAATCCGCAGGTCCCCTGTTCGAATCAGGGATTGGCCACCAGGACACTCGGAAGGGCCAGCGTTGCTGGCCCTTTCTCGTTAAGCCACCATAAACGGGCTGCGAGGCCCCAATTTGGCGACTCCGCTGCTCATCGGGCACAAGCCCGATTCCGCTGCTCATCGCCAACTTGAAGCCTCTCGCTCCGTTTCTGATGGCTTCCATTCGCAAAATCAGCACCTGCCCGGGTTATTCCCCGCCACCAGGAGATAAAGATGTCCGCCGTTATTCCCAAGAAGGTTTTCATCAAGACCTTCGGCTGCCAGATGAACGAGTACGACTCGGACAAGATGGCCGACGTGTTGAACGCCTTTGAAGGTTATGAGAAGACCGCGACGCCGGAAGACGCGGATGTGATTCTCTATAACTCCTGCTCGGTGCGCGAGAAGGCTTCCGAGAAGCTGTTCAGTGACCTGGGGCGAATCCGTGAACTCAAGGACGCAAAGCCGGAACTGCTGATCGGTGTCGGCGGCTGCGTTGCATCGCAGGAGGGGGATGCGATCGTCGATCGCGCGCCCTATGTCGATCTGGTGTTCGGGCCGCAGACATTGCACCGCCTGCCGGCGATGATTCGCGCCAAGCGCAGCAGTGGTCAGTCGCAGGTCGATATTTCCTTTCCCGAAGTCGAAAAATTCGATCACCTGCCGCCGGCCCGCGTGGAAGGCGCGACCGCATTCGTGTCGATCATGGAAGGCTGTTCCAAGTACTGCAGTTTCTGCGTGGTGCCCTACACCCGCGGCGAGGAAATCTCGCGCCGCTTCGATGCGGTCATGGCAGAAATCAATGCGCTGGTGAAGCAAGGTATTCGCGAGGTGACGCTGCTGGGCCAGAACGTGAATGCCTACGTCGGTGCGATGCCAGACGGCGAGCAGGCCGACTTTGCGCTGCTGCTGTCGGCCGTTCACGCAATCCCGGGCCTTGAGCGCATCCGCTACACCACCTCGCATCCGCTGGAGTTCAACCAGCGGCTGATCGACGCCTACGGCAGGCTGCCCAAGCTGGTCTCGCAGTTGCACCTGCCGGTGCAGTCCGGATCGGACCGGGTGCTGGCGGCGATGAAGCGCAACTACACGGTGATGGAGTACAAGTCCATCATTCGCCGCCTGCGTGCGGTGCGCCCTGACATCTCGATCACCAGTGACTTCATCGTTGGTTTTCCAGGCGAGACGGAAGAAGATTTCGAGCGCACCATGAAGCTGATCGCGGAAATCAATTTCGACGGCAGTTTCTCGTTTGTCTATTCGCGCCGCCCGGGCACCCCGGCCGCCAGCCTCAGCGACGATACGCCGCAGGCGGTCAAGCTGCAGCGCCTGCAACGGATGCAGAAACTGCTCGACGCGCAACTGCATGCCCACTCTGCTGCCATGGTGGGATCAGTACAGCGGGTGCTGGTCGAGGGTGCCTCGCGCAAGGATGAAAACGAACTGATGGGACGCACCGATAACAATCGCGTGGTGAATTTTCCGGCGGCCGGCGCCGAATCGGCGCGGCTGGTTGGACGCTTTGTCGACGTGACCATCACGTCTGTCAGCCACTACACGCTGCGTGGCGAGATCGTGGTCAACGAGAGCGTCACCGCAGCAGCAGTCGCGGCCTGAAAGATGAAAACACCCACGCTTGAATTTGCCTTTACCCCGGTCGACAACCGCCGCCTGATGACGCTGTGCGGATCGATGGACGCCCATATCCGCCAGATCGAGGCGGCGCTCGATGTATCGATTTCGCGCCGCGGCGAGAAGTTTTCCGTCTCCGGTGAGCGCGAGCGGATCGAACTTGCCGCCAAGGTCCTGAACCGGTTCTACGCCAAGGCGCACAACGACCTGTCGGTGGAGGAAATCCAGCTCGGTATCGTCGAGATGAGCCGCGCACGGGACGGCAAGCCGGCGCCGGTAGCCGAGGTGGTCGAGGAGGAAATCGCGCTGCACACGCGGCGTGCCGACCTGCGTGCGCGCACCGACCGACAGTCACAGTACATCAGGCAGATGCAGACCCACGACATCACCTTTGGTGTCGGCCCGGCCGGCACCGGCAAGACCTATCTGGCGGTCGCCCAGGCGGTCGACGCCTTCGAGCGTGACCTGGTGAAGCGTATCGTGCTGACCCGGCCCGCCGTCGAGGCCGGCGAAAAACTGGGCTTTCTGCCCGGAGATCTGACGCAAAAGACCGACCCGTATCTGCGGCCGCTGTACGACGCGCTCTACGACCTGCTGGGGTTCGACAAGGTCAACCGCATGTTCGAGCGCCAGCAGATCGAAGTGGCGCCGCTGGCATTCATGCGCGGCCGCACGCTCAACCACTCTTTCATCATTCTCGACGAGGCGCAGAACACGACGCCCGAGCAGATGAAAATGTTCCTGACCCGGATCGGCTTCGGTACCAAGGCAGTCATCACCGGCGATGTGACGCAGGTTGACCTGAAACACGGCACCACCAGCGGCCTGATCGACGCGCGCAACGTGCTGCACGGCATCCGCGGTATCGCCTTCACCATCTTCCAGGCCAATGACGTGGTGCGCCATCCGCTGGTGCAGGCCATCGTCACCGCCTACGAAGCGCATCACCGGCAGATCCGCTGATGGCCGTCACCCCGTCCGAACAGGCGCGCGCGGCACTCAAGCGCCAATGCAACCGCCTGGTCACCGGCCACGTTGCGCCGCGGCCGCAGAACGAACTGCTGGCGATCGCGGACTGGATGTCGGCGCGCGAGTACGACATTGACAATTACGGTACCGGCAAGCTGATTTCCGACTTCGAAGCCAAGGTCGCCAAGCTGCTCGGCAAGCCTGCCGCACTATTCATGCCCAGCGGCAAGATGGCAACGCTGATCGCGCTCAGGATATGGGCAGACCGCTCGCACAATGCCGATTTCGGCATGCATCGGACGGCGCACCTGGAGCTGCACGAGGAGCATGCCTACCGCAAGCTGCACGGCCTGCGCGGGCATTTCATCGGCCGGCCCGGTGAGCCGATCCTGGCAAATGATTTCAGGCGCCTCGACAAACCGCTGGCGTCGCTCGTCATCGAACTGCCGATGCGCGAGATCGGCGGCAAGCTGCCGCCGTGGGACGATCTGCTTGAGCAGCGCAAGATCGCGTCGGGGCGCGCCACGCGCTTGCATCTCGACGGCGCGCGTTTGTGGGAAGCCCTGTCGTTCTACCCGGGCAAGACCTATGCGGAAATTGCGGCGCTGTTCGACTCGGTCTACGTGTCCTTTTACAAGGGCATCGGCGGGCTCTCCGGCGCGATGCTGCTGGGCGACGAGGCGTTCATTGCCGAGGCGCGTGTGTGGCTCATCCGCCATGGCGGTACCATTTACCAGCAGTATCCCATCGTCGCCAGCGCCGCGATGCGATTCGATGCGCGGCTCGCGCGCATGCCGGAGTATTTTCAGCGCGCGCTGAGCTTTGCCGAGGCGATCAAGTCGCTGCCTGGTGTCACGGTCAACCCGACGGTGCCGCAGGCCAACATGATGCACCTGCGCTTCGCGGTGCCGGTGCAGAAATGGGAATATGCGCGCGACCACATGGCGGCCAGCGAACGTATCTGGCTGGGCGCGCCGCGCAAGCTGGATGACAAAGGCGTGGCCGAAGTCGAGATCTATGTCGGCGAGGGCCTGATGAGCCTGACCGACCAAGAAGTGGTCGCGGCGTACCGGCAGCAGCTGCAGGTGGCGGGAACTGGCGGCGCATGAGCGGCCGCAACCGCATCGCCATCCAGCGTGTGAGCCGCATCCGCGGCATCCCGTCCGACCGCCTGTTCCGCAAATGGCTGCTCGCTGCGTTGCCGGCGCCGGCTGAACTTACGCTGCGCATCGTCAACGCCGCCGAAGCGCGCAATTTCAATTCCGCCTTTCGCGGCAAGGACTATCCCACCAATGTGCTGACCTTTGTCTATCACGAGCCGGCGGCAAAGCGGCTTGAGGGAGACATCGTACTGTGCGCGCAGGTGGTGGCGCGCGAGGCGCGCGAGCAGGGCAAGCCGCTGGAAGCGCATTACGCGCACCTTGCGGTACACGGCGTGCTGCATCTGGCCGGTATGGATCATGAAAAACCGCGCGAAGCGCAGGCCATGGAATCGCGCGAAACGGCAATTCTCGCCCGGCTGGGCTACGCCGACCCCTACTGCTGAGCTGCGTCGCGAACCGTCTGCGCGGTTGTGATACATTGATTTCCCCGTAACAACCTTCACTCTCCATGGACGATTCACCCAAACGCTCGCTGCTGGAGCGCCTTTCTTCCATGCTGCTGCGCGAGCCGGAAGACCGCGGACAACTGGTGGAATTGCTGCACGGTGCGTTTGAGAAGAACCTGCTGGACGCCGAAGCCCTGGCGATGATCGAGGGCGTGATGCAGGTTTCGGAAATGCAGGCCCGCGATGTGATGATTCCGCGCTCGCAGATGGACATGATCGATGTCGAGGAACAGCCCGCCGCCTTCATCCCGTTCGTGATCGAGACCGCGCACTCGCGCTTTCCGGTCTACGAGAACGGCAAGGACAACGTGATCGGCATCCTGCTGGCCAAGGATCTGCTGCGCTACTACGCCAATGCCGAGGAGTTCGATGTCCGCGACATGCTGCGACCGGCCGTGTTTGTGCCGGAAGCGAAGCGGCTCAACGTGCTGCTGCGCGATTTCAAGGCCAACCGCAATCACATCGCCATCGTGGTGGACGAATACGGCGGCGTCAGCGGCCTCATCACCATCGAAGATGTGCTGGAGCAGATCGTCGGCGATATCGAGGACGAATTCGATTTCGACGAAACCGAGGACAACATCCTGCCGGACAAATCCGGCCGGTTTCGCGTCAAGGCCGTCACCGAGATCGGCGATTTCAATGATGCGTTCGAGACCCATTTCTCCGACGACGATTTCGACACGGTCGGCGGGCTGGTGATCAACCAGTTCGGACGCGTACCCAAGCGCGGCGAGTCGGTGACCTTCAACGGCTTCAAATTCCTGGTGCTGCGTGCCGACAGCCGCATGGTGCATTCGCTGCTGGTCGAACGTATCGTTGCCGCCGAGCCGGATTCGAAAGACCCGTCGTCGTCGAATCAACAGCCGGCATGATGTCTGGCAACAGGCTGGCGCCGCGCCAGCCTGCCCAACTGCTGCTGGCCGCCGTGGCCGGTGCCGCCGCGGTGCCGGCATTTGCCCCGTACTACCTGTGGCCGCTGGCGCTGCTGTCGCTATCCGTGCTGTTCACGCTGTGGCACCGCAGCCCGACTGCGGGGCGCGCGTTCGCGCTTGGTTTTGCCTGGGGCCTCGGGCTGTTCGTCGCCGGTGTGACGTGGATCTACGTCAGCCTGCATGTTTACGGCAACATGCCGGCGCCGCTGGCGGCGCTGGCGACCTTCCTGTTCTGCTGCTACCTCAGCCTCTACCCTGCGGTGGCCGGCGTCCTGTTTCGAAGGCTGTCCGCCATGCGGCCCCTGTCGGGCTCGATCGGGCTGCTGCTGGTGATGCCGGCCAGCTTCATCGCGCTGGAGTACCTGCGCGGCTGGCTGCTGAGCGGATTTCCCTGGCTAACGTTCGGCTACAGCCAGACACCGGGGGGCACGCTCGCGGCGCCGCTGGCCGGGTTTGCCCCGCTGCTGGGCGTGCACGGCATCTCGTGGCTGCTGGCGCTGACGGCGGCGGTCGGCGTGCTGCTGGTGCGGCCGCTTTCGGCGGTGGCAATTTCGCGCCGCGGCCGGTCGGTGGCCATGGCGGCGCTGGCGCTGACCTGGACCGCCGGACACTTCCTCCACCATGCACCCTGGAGCGAGCCGGTCGGCAGCCAGCTGCCGGTGGCGTTGCTGCAGGGAAATATCGAGCAGAGCCTGAAATGGCGCGAGGACCAGCGCGACGCCACGCTGGCCAATTATCGCGAGCTGCTGGGCCGCACCCAGGCAAAGCTGGTGGTGATGCCGGAGACCGCCCTGCCGAATTTTCTCGATGCGATACCGGCCGGCTATGTCGATGGCATCGGCCAGCGCGCGGCCGCTCGCGGCGCCGACGTGCTGGTCGGCGTGCCGATCGCGGAGCGCGGCAGTTCCTCGGTCAATCCGTACCGTTATGCCAACAGCGCCATTTCGGTCGGCGCGTCGGCCTCGCAGCGCTACGACAAGCAACACCTGGTGGCGTTCGGCGAATTCATTCCGCCGCTGTTTTCGTGGGTCTACAACTGGCTGCAGATTCCGCTGGCCGGATTCACGCCCGGCAATGACCAGCAGAAGCCGATGTCGATCGCCGGGCAGCGGGTCGCCATCAATATCTGCTACGAAGACGCGTTCGGCAGCGAAATCGCCCGCCAGCTGCCGGAGGCCAACCTGCTGGTCAATATGTCCAACATGGCCTGGTACGGGCGCTCGCTGGCAGCAGACCAGCACGGCCAGTTTTCGCGCATGCGGGCGATGGAGACCTCACGCTGGATGCTTCGCGCCACCAATACCGGTGTCACGGCGGCGATCGACCAGCGCGGCGAGATGGTCGCGTCGCTGGCGCAGTTTGAACGCGGGGTGCTGGAGGTCAATGCGCAGCCGCGAGCCGGTATTACGCCCTACGTGCGCTGGCGCGATTGGCCGGTTTTGACGTTGCTGGCAGTCTGCCTGCTGACACCCTTGCTGTTGCGCGGACGGCAGACGCCGCGGTCTTAGGCCGGGCGCGCGCGGACGAAAAACTGCCAGGTGCACAACTCGGCCAGTTCCTTCTGGCTAAGCTTTTCCATCGTGATGCGGCCCAGGCGCAAGGCAATGTCCGGCTTGTCCTTGTTCTGGTGGTAAAACGGCTCGAAGTTGGGATCGATGAAGAAATTGACGAATTCCATCCGGTAGCCGGTCTGCTGCAGGAAAGCGGCAATTTCGCGCAGGGTAAAAAAGCGAATATGGGTGATGTCGAGCAGGCCGCGCTCGGCGTAAGGCCACAAGCCGTCGTCCATCAGGCCCTTGATCAGCCCGAGGTGGCGGGTATTGGGGATGCTCAGGATCAGCTGCGCATCCGCCGTCAGGTACGGCTTCAGCCCGGTCATCACCCTCCACGGGTCATACATGTGTTCGAGTACATCGGCTGCGACCACGGTATCGACGCTGCCGGGCGCGATGCCTTCGGCTTGCAGATTGAAGTCCTCGAATTTTCCGCACAGCACCCGGTCGAGTTTCTGTGCCGCCAGTGCGGCGGTGGCGTGGTTGGGCTCAATGCCGATGGTGTGGCAGCCGGGATTGCGCGACTTGACCGCTTCGCCCAGCAGGCCGGCGGCGCAGCCGATATCGAGCAGGGTTCGGGGCGGATGGGCCAGTACGTCCAGCAGCGCCGGGTTGAAGTGATTCTGGTAGATATGGCCGTCGGTATTCTGCACGTCGAGGCACGTCTGCCAGGCGAATTTGGCCTCCGCGGCGGGATTTGCCGCGGGCGCGGTGGGGGAAGCGGGGTTGGCGGACATGAATTTGCTCGGCGAAAACGTTGCGGCGCTGTGCTGGGGACGCGGTGAACCGCGTAAAATTGGCGGCTTAGCTTAACACTGCGGCGCGGTTCATGATCACCTTCCAGGAAGTCATCCTTACCCTCCAGAAATACTGGGATCAGCAGGGTTGCGCCTTGCTGCAACCCTACGACATGGAGGTCGGCGCCGGTACCTCGCATACTGCTACCTTCCTGCGATCGCTTGGCCCCGAGCCATGGCGCGCCGCCTATGTGCAGCCGTCGCGCCGCCCCAAGGACGGCCGCTATGGCGAAAACCCGAACCGCCTGCAGCACTATTACCAGTACCAGGTGGTGCTGAAACCTTCGCCGCCGAATATTCTTGACCTCTACCTGGGCTCGCTGGCGGCACTCGGGCTGGACCTGTCCAGCAACGATGTGCGTTTCGTCGAAGACGACTGGGAAAACCCGACGCTGGGTGCCTGGGGGCTCGGCTGGGAGGTATGGCTGAACGGCATGGAGGTCACCCAGTTCACCTATTTTCAGCAGGTCGGCGGACTGGAGTGCAAGCCCATCACCGGCGAAATCACCTACGGCCTGGAGCGCCTGGCCATGTACCTGCAGAACAAGGAGAACGTCTACGACCTGGTGTGGACGACGTGGAAAGAAAACGGCGTCGATCGGGTACTGACCTACGGCGATGTGTACCACCAGAATGAAGTCGAACAATCGACCGCCAATTTCGAGCACGCCAACGTCGAGGCGCTGCTGCGGCATTTCGCTGATCACGAAGGCAATGCCAGGAATCTGATGGAACAGCAACTGGCGCTGCCCGCCTATGAACAGGTGCTGAAAGCCGCGCACACGTTCAACCTGCTCGATGCGGCGGGCGCGATCTCGGTGACCGAGCGCGCCGCGTACATCGGCCGCATCCGCAACCTCGCGCGCAGCGTGGCACAGAGCTATTTCGAGTCGCGCGAGCGGCTGGGATTTCCCATGCTGCACACATCGAAGCAGGTGGCAGCATGAGTAGCGCGACCCTGTTGGTGGAGTTGTTCACCGAGGAACTGCCGCCCAAGGCACTCAAGAAGCTGGGCGACGCGTTCGCCAGCGGCATCCACGCCGGGCTGAAAAAGCGTGGCCTGGTCGACGACAGCGCGGCCGCGACCATGTTCGCGACCCCGCGCCGGCTGGCGGTGCAGATTTCGGCCGTGCGTTCAGTCGCGCCAGACGAGAGCTTTGCCGAAAAACTGATGCCGGTCGCGGTCGGACTCGACGCCGACGGCAACGCCACCGCGGCACTGCTGAAAAAGCTGGCGGCGAAGTCGCTTTCGCACCTGACGCCGGCCGACCTGTTGCGCGAAGGCGACGGCAAGGCGGCGCAACTGGTCTACCACGGCGTGTCGGCGGGGCAATCGTTGCAGGTCGGCTTGCAGTCCGCGCTCGAAGAGGCGATCGCCGGGCTGCCGGTACCCAAGGTGATGAGCTACCAGCTGGCCGACGGCCAGACTACGGTGCAGTTCGTCCGGCCGGCGCACGGCCTGGTCGCGCTCCACGGCAGCGATGTCGTTGCGCTGCATGCGCTGGGGCTGGATGCCGGCCGGGCGACTCACGGTCATCGCTTCCAGGGTGCAGCCGACATTGCATTGAATGATGCCGGTGAATACGAAGCCAGACTGGAAAAGGAAGGCGGCGTGATTGCCGGCTTCGAGCGGCGCAAGCGCGAAATCCACCGCATGCTGCGCGAGCGTGCCGACGAACAGACCACCACGCTGGGCGAGCCGGACGACTATGAAGCGCTGCTGGATGAAGTGACGGCGCTGGTGGAGATGCCGACCGTTTATGTGGGCAGTTTCGACCGCGAATTTTTGGAGGTGCCGGCCGAGTGCCTGATCCTGACCATGAAGCTGAACCAGAAGTACTTTCCGCTGTTCCTGTCCGAGGGCGGCCTGTCGAGCCGTTTCCTGATTGTCAGCAACATGCGGCTGGATGATCCGCGCAATGTGATCGAGGGTAACCAGCGGGTGGTGCGGCCGCGACTGTCGGACGCACGGTTCTTTTTCGACACCGACCGGAAGACACGCCTGGCAGACCGGATCCCCAGGCTGGCCGCGGTGGTGTATCACAACAAGCTCGGCTCGCAGGGCGAGCGGGTGCAGCGTGTGCGCAGGCTGGCGATGAGCATTGCGGCGATGATCGGTGCCGATCCACAGCTGGCCGACCGTGCCGCGCTGCTGGCCAAGGCTGACCTGGTCACCGACATGGTCGGCGAGTTCCCGGAGTTGCAGGGGACCATGGGCCGCTACTATGCCTTGCACGATGGCGAATCGCCGGTGGTCGCCGATGCCATTGCGCAGCATTACCAGCCACGATTTGCCGGTGATGCCTTGCCGGGCTCGGAGGTCGCGCTGGCGGTGGCGCTGGCGGACAAGCTCGAGACCCTGGCGGGACTGTTTTCGATCGACCAGATTCCGACCGGCGACAAGGATCCGTTTGCGTTGCGGCGCCACGCGCTGGGCGTGCTGCGGATGCTGATCGAGCGCGATCTGCCGCTGACGATCGGCGTGCTGTTCGGCCAGTCACTGGCGCCGTTCACCACCGCCAAGCCGGAATCGGCGGGCAAGTTGGCCGAGTACGTTTTTGATCGCCTGAACGGCTACCTGCGCGATCTGGGCTACTCGGCGCTGGAAGTTGATGCGGCGGTGTCGGTGCGGCCGCGCTGGGGCGAACTGCCGGTACGGCTGGCGGCGGTGCGCGCGTTCCAGAAGCTGCCGGAAGCGGCGAGTCTTGCCGCAGCCAACAAGCGAATCGGCAATATCCTGAAGAAGTCGGATGGCTCGGCAGGCGCAATCGACCCCACCCTGCTGGTGGAGCCGGCCGAGCGCGCGCTGCATGCCGCGGTTGCCGGCGCGCGGCCGGTGTTTGAACGCCATGCGGCGGCAGCCGATTACGCGGCGGCACTCGCCTCGCTGGCTCCGCTCAAGGCGCCGGTTGACGCTTTCTTCGACAGCGTGATGGTCAATGCGGAGGATGCGAAATTGCGCGCCAACCGGCTGGCGTTGCTGGCCGATTTGCATGCGCTGATGAACAAAGTCGCCGACCTCTCCAAACTGGCAACGTGAATCCGGCCATCAAACCGCTGTTGCTGGATTTGCCGGCCGAGATTTCCGGCGAGCGGGTGCGGTTGCGGCAGCTGTGTGACGCCGCTGCGCCGGCGCTGTGGGAGGCGGTCGACGGTTCCCGTCAGCACCTGAAGCGCTGGATGCCATGGGTAGACGATCACAACAGCCTCGATTTTTCCCGCGAGTACGTGCGGCGGATGCAGGCGCGCTGGGCGTTGCGCGAGGACTTGCCGATGGCAATCTGGCACATCGCGGACGATCGCCTGCTGGGCGCGACCGGGCTGCACCGCATCGACTGGAGCGTGCCGTCGATGGAAATCGGCTATTGGCTGCGCCAGGATGCGCAGGGCAGCGGTTATGCCACCGACGCCGCGCGGCTGATGACGGCATTTGCATTCCGGCATGCCGCCGCGGAACGGGTCGAAATCCGCTGCGATGCGGCCAACCAGCGCAGTGCCGCGGTGCCGCGCCGGCTGGGCTACGTCCACGAGGCGACGATGCGCGCCGCGCGCCGCGGCGTTGATGGCACGCTGGGCGATACCCTGCTGTTTGCCATGACGCGGACCGACTTTGACCGGCTGAAACCCTGAACCGCATCACGTAGAATGCCTTGATGAACACTCCACCCAAACTGGTGATCCTGGATCGAGACGGCGTGATCAACGTCGACAGCGCCCATTTCATCAAGTCGCCAGCCGAATGGAAACCGATCCCTGGATCGATCGAGGCCATCGCGCGCCTGAACCAGAACGGCTACCGGGTGGTGGTCGCCACCAACCAGTCGGGCATCGGCCGCGGGCTGTTCGACATGGCCACGCTCAATTCGATCAACGACAAGATGATGGAACTGGTATTTCGGCAGGGCGGACGCATTGACGCCATCTTTTTCTGCCCCTGCACCGCCGAGCAGCAATGCCACTGCCGCAAGCCCGATACCGGCATGTTCGAAGACATTGCCGCGCGCTACCAGGTGGGTCTTGCCGGGGTGCCTTGCGTGGGAGACTCGCTGCGCGATCTGGAGGCGGGCGCCAAGGTCGGCTGCGCGCCGATCCTGGTGATGACCGGCAAGGGCAAAAAAACCCGTGAGCAGGGCAGCCTGCCGAAAGGCACCAGGGTGTTTGCCGACTTGGCGAGCGCGGTCGATGCCCTGGTCAGCGACGTCCAGCGGCCCGGCGCCTAGCCCATGTACCGCCATTTCCCGGGGCGCCACGCATGATCTACATCCGCTCGGTGCTGTTTTTCGTGCTGGCGATCCTCAACACGATTTTTTTCGGCCTGTTTGTGTTGCCGCTGAGCTTCATCTACTTCAAGGCGGGCTATGACACCGCGCGCGGCTGGGGCGTGGTGACATTGTGGCTGGCCAAAGCGGTCTGCGGCATCCAATACAACGTGCTCGGCCGCGAGAACATTCCCGACTTCCCCTGCGTGTCGATGGCCAAGCACCAGTCGGCATGGGAAACGGTTTTTATCCTCACCATGCTGCCGCGGGCGGTGTGGATCATCAAGAAGGAACTGGTGTGGCTGCCGATCATCGGCTGGGTGCTGTTCGCCCTGAAATCGATCGCCATCGACCGCAAGAGCGGCAAGCGGGCGGTGGACCAGATCGAGGAGCAGGGCCGCAACCGCATTGCGCAGGGCTTGTGGGTGTCGATTTTTCCGGAAGGCACGCGCATCGCCCCCGGCAAGCGCGGCCGCTATGGCATTGGCGGCGCCTGGCTGGCGGCAAAAACCGGCACGCCGATCCTGCCGATCGCCCACAACGCCGGCGAATGCTGGCGGCGCAATGCCTTTCTCAAGTATCCCGGCATGGTGACGGTCAGCATCGGTCCGCTGATCCATACCAAGGACCGGGAACCGAGCGCTGTCATCGCCGACGTCGAGAACTGGATCGAGAGCGAAATGCTCAAGCTGCCGCCGGCCAATGCCTGGCGCAAGCCGGCCTGATCCGCTCGGCGCCGCCATGTTTTTCAAGCTGAAGCGCACCCCGGTCAACGAGCCTGAAGAAACCGAGCGCAGCATCGCGCTCGATGGGCGCCGGGTCGATTACAAGCTGGTGCGGCGCCGCGGCCGGCGCGGGGTCGCGCTCAAGGTCGATGGCAGCGGCATGACGGTAGCCGCGTCGCTGACCACACCAATTGGCAATATCGAAGAGCTGATCGGCAAGAATGCCGGCTGGGTGCTGAAGAAACTGGGCGAGTGGTCGCATCGCCGCATCACGCCGCAGCAGTGGCAGACCGGCGCCACGGTGCACTTCATGGGAGAGGCGCTGACGCTGATGATCGACACCGGCGCCAGCCGGGCACATGTCGAGCAATCGCTGGGACACCTGTTTGTGCGGGTACGCGAGGCGGACCCCGTGTTGATCGAGAAGACCGTGGTTGCCTGGTTCAAGCGCCAGGCGTTGCCGCATGTGGCGCAGCGCACTTTCTTTTTTGCCAGGCTGCATGGCCTGACCCCGCCGCGCGTCTATGTTTCCAGCGCCAACAGTCGCTGGGGCAGCTGCAACTCGCGCCGCGAGGTGCGCTTTTCGTGGCGTCTGCTCAAGGCGCGCCCGGCGCTGATCGATTACGTCGTCTGCCATGAACTGGCGCACCTCCGGCATATGGATCATTCGCCCGCCTTCTGGCAGGAGGTCGAACGGATGTGCCCGGATTTCCGCCTGCTGAAGGCGGAACTGGACGCGAACGACCATCGCTTTCGTGCTTTCTGACATCCAATCAGGGGAAACACCATGCAACTGCTGCACACCATGATCCGCGTCGGCAACCTCGACAAATCGATCGATTTCTATACCAACGTGCTGGGCATGAAGCTGCTGCGTCGCAAGGACTATCCGGACGGCAAGTTCACACTGGCCTTTGTCGGCTATGGCGATGAATCCACCAGTTCGGTGATCGAGCTGACGCATAACTGGGAAACCGCGAGCTACGACCTGGGCAACGGCTTTGGCCACCTCGCCATCGGCCTGCCGGATGTGTACCAGGCCTGCGCGGCAGTCAAGGCAAAGGGTGGCAAGGTGACGCGCGAGCCGGGACCGATGAAGTTCGGCGGCAGTGTGATCGCCTTTGTCGAGGATCCGGACGGCTACAAGATCGAGTTCATCCAGAAAGCGCTGTAAGCCGGGTAGGCAGCCAAGGCTTTAACCCGGTGGCGCCTGCGCTGGCGTGATGTTGGTGGTTTGCGCGAGGCCGCAAGCATTTTCCCGAGTTAAACTCTAGCGCGGGCGCGGCTTCCAGACCGAAAATGGCCGGAAAGGCGCGCCAGTGCTAGAGTTTCATTTCCGCTTCGACGTCCGCCAGCCGAACGAATTCCGCCACCGACAGCGTCTCCCCGCGCCGTTTCGGATCGATGCCAAGTGCGTCGATCTGCGCCGCGGTCAGGAACGGCTTCAAGGTGTTGCCAAGAGTCTTGCGCCGCTGGCCGAAGCCGGCAGTGACCATCGCGGCGAAACGTGCATCGTCCCGCGCGCGCAGCCGGTCGGCCGGCAGCGGCAGCATGCGCACAATGGCGGAATCGACCTTCGGCGGCGGGGTAAATGCATCCGGCGGGACGTCGAACAGGTGTTCCATCGCGAAGCGGTATTGCAGCATCACCGACAGCCGGCCATAGGCATGGGTGTCCGGCGCGGCGACCATGCGGTCCACGACTTCCTTTTGCAGCATGAAAGTGCCGTCGATCAATTGTTCAGCGAAGCCGGCGAGGTGAAACAGGAACGGTGTCGAGATGTTGTAAGGCAGATTGCCGACTGCGCGGAAACGCCCGCCCAACTTGGCGAAATCAAACTCAAGGACATCTTCCTCATGCAGCGTGAATTGCTCCGGCGCAAACCGGTCACGCAACGCCGCTGCCAGGTCACGATCGATCTCCACCGCGTGCAGATGGTTGAGCCTGCCCAGCAGTGGCGCGGTAATGGCGCCGGGGCCGGGTCCGATTTCGATCATCGTGTCGTCTGGCCGGGGCGCAATGGCGGCGACGATGCGCTCGATGTAATGACGATCGGTCAGAAAGTGCTGGCCAAAACGGCGCTTCGGAATAATCTTCATCGCGCGGCTTCGCGCGGCACGGACCGCGCCGTGGCGGCCAGCGAGATCGCCATCTCGATTGCCGCTTTCATGCTGCCGGTGTCGATGCGGCCGCTGCCGGCGAGGTCAAGCGCGGTGCCATGATCAACCGAGGTGCGGATGATCGGCAGGCCCAGCGTGATGTTCACGCCATGGCCGAAGCTCGCATACTTCAGCACCGGCAAGCCCTGGTCGTGATACATCGCCAAGACCGCGTCCGCCTGTTTCAGGTGGCGTGGCGTGAACAGGGTATCGGCCGGCAGCGGTCCGTCCAGCAGCATGCCCTCGCCGCGCAGCTGGTCGAGCACCGGGCCGATCACCTCGATCTCCTCGCGGCCGAGATAGCCGCCTTCGCCGGCGTGGGGGTTCAGCCCGGCGACCAGGATGCGTGGCGACGCGATGCCGAACTTGCCGATCAGGTCGGCGTGCAGGATGCGCAGCGTCGTGGCCAGCGACTCGCGGGTCAAAGCGGCGGATACAGCCTTCAGTGCGAGGTGAGTGGTCGCCAGCGCGACCCGCAGCCCGCCGCCGGCCAGCATCATCACGACCTGCGCGGTGCCGGTTTTCGCCGCCAGGTATTCGGTGTGGCCGGTAAAGTCGAGGCCGGCAATCCGTGCATCGTTGATCACACCCTTGTGTACCGGGGCAGTGACCATGGCGGCGAATTCACCGCTGCGGCAGCCCGCGACGGCGCGGTCGAGCAGGGCAAGAACATATGAACTGTTGGTCGCGTCGAGTGTGCCGGGCGTCACCGGTGCGGCGGTGGCGACGTGTTCGATCCGCCATTTGCCGATGCCGACACCGAGCATGGCAGCACGCGAGGCAAGCAGGTTGCGGTCGCCGAGCAGGACCAGATTTGCCGGAACATCCCTGTTTGCCAGCAGGGCGCACAGGTCAGGACCGATTCCTGCGGGCTCGCCTGAGGTGATGGCGATAGTCGGCAGGGACGTGGCAGTGCGGGAATTCACGGCCACGCTATTCCGGCGCCGCGCTCAAGCGCCACCCGGTACTTGAGTGCGGGCTGTTCGCGGCCCGCCTCCGCGGGCCCGGATCATTTTTCTTCCAGGCGGTATTCGACAAACGCGCGGTCGCGGGTCTGCCGCAGCCAGTCCTGATAGGCCTCGTCAGCCTTGCGCGCGCGAATCGTGTTGCGTGCCACCAGCCGCTTGCGATCCTCGGAGACGCCCTCGGTGCGGCGCTCGATCACCTGCACCAGATGCCAGCCGAACGGGCTCTGGATCGGTGCCGAGATCTCGTTGTCGCGCAACTGGTTCATGGTGCGTTCGAATTCCGGCACCGTGTCGCCGGGAGAAATCCAGCCCAGGTCGCCACCCTTGGCATTGGACGGGTCATCCGAGTGCACCTTGGCAAGCTCGGCGAAATCGGCGCCGGCAATGATCCGTTCGCGCAACCGTGCCAACCGCTCGCGGGCATCGGTATCGGTGACGCCCTCTTTGGTGCGAATCAGGATGTGGCGGGCGTGGGTTTGCTGGATCGACGGCTGGACATTGCGGCCGCGCTTGTCCAGCAGCTTGACGATATGAAAACCGTTGGCACTCTTGAGGATATCGGTCACTTCACCGGCCTTCAGCGGCGACAGCGCTTCCAGGAAGATGGCCGGCAGCCGGCCCGACGGGCGCCAGCCGAGATTGCCGCCCTGCAGCGCGTCGGGCGCATCCGAATACTGCGCCGAGATCTGGGCAAAATCCGCGCCCTTGCGCAGTTCGCCCAGTGCCAGCAGCGCGCGTTTGCGGCGCGCCTCGATCTGCGCGCTGGTCGCCTGCTCAGGCACCAGCACCAGGATATGCGCCAGGCGGAATTCCTGGTCGGTGGTTGCTTCGCGTGCCTCGAGGGAAATCTGGGTATCGACTTCCGCTTCGGTGACGTTGATAGTGCCTTCGACTTCGCGTTCGCGCAGGCGCTGCAGGATCACCTCGCCGCGCACTTCCTCGCGGAATTTCTGCCACTTGATGCCGTCGGCCTCGAGCCGGCTGCGAAATGCGGTCATCGAGAGGTTGTTTTCATCGGCGATCCGCTGCAGGGTCTTGTCGAGCATGGCGTCGTCGACGCGGATGCCGGTTTCCTTGGCTTCCTGCATTTGCACCATGTCGTTGATCATCCGCTCCAGCAGCTGCTTTTTCATTGCATCCTGCGGCGGCAGCTGTGTGCTTTGCGCCTGCAACTGCTTGACCACCACCGCCATCCGCTCGTTGAGGTCGTTCTGGGTGATGACCTCGTTGTTCACCACCGCCACGATACGGTCGAGCTCGATCACGCCGCCGGTCTTGGCCGGCGCGGTCAGGCGGGTGTCGAGCCTGCCCGCGGAGGCAGGCGCCGGCGAAGCGGACTGTGCCGCCGCCATCGGCGGCAGCGCCAGCATCAAGGCAACGGTTGAGGCGGCAAGAATGCGATGTTTCATGGTGCAGCTTTCGAGATAGATGCAGTGGGCGGAGCGGATATTCCGGTACAGCCGAACAGGGCGTCAGCGATCATCTGACCGCCGGTAGCCCGGAATGTTCTGCCGCAGGGTTTCAAGCGGGTTGATGCCGAGTTTGGACAGGCCCTTCAACTCCAGTTGAAACTGGATCGAGTTGGAATACTGCTGGGTCGCCGTGGCGAAACGGTGCGCGACCAGCCGGAATTCCCAGCAGCCGTAATTATACTCGACGCCAAACAGTCCCTCGAGCAGGCGGCGGTCCTGCAGCGAGTGGTTGGCCCGGGCCAGCAGGGTCCATCCCGGTGCGGCATTGCCGAACGGCCACTGTGCCGATACATCGATCTGCTTCAGCGAGTCGCGGGTGAATCGATAGCTGAAGTTGAGGATACGCCCGCCCTCGGCGTTATAGCGCGCCGCGATGTTGGTGCGCTGGAAGCGGGTGTTCGAGGTCGAATACTGGAAGCTGGAATCGAGGAACCACGAGTCGGACAACTGCCCGGACAGCGCCGCCAGCAAATCCGATCGGCTCAGGCTGCCCTGCTGCAGGCCGGACAGGCCGAGGGCGGTGTTGGACAGCGTCACCTGCTGGGGACGGAAATAGTAGCGCTGGCCGATGGCGGCACGCAGGCGTTCGATGCCGGTGAGGTTTTCGATAAAGCGGGTGGTGACGGCGGCCGTCATCTGTCGCGCATCGGAAATGCGGTCGCCACCGACGAACAGGTTCTCGTTGAATATCTGCGAAAAGCTGAAATCGGTCTCGGCGGTGGAGAAAATCGGCAGCCGGCTCTGGTCGCGGAATGGCACGTAGAGGAAGAACAGGCGCGGTTCGAGCGTTTGTGTGATGGATTCGCCGCCCAGCATCATGGCCCGTTCGAACGACAGACCGCTGTCGACACTGACGATCGGCAGCGTGCGGCTGCCGCTTTCGAAGCCGGAATCGTTCCGTGTCAGGTCGTAGCGGGTGGTATGAACACCCATCTTCGGTGTGACGAAGCCCCATGGACGCGCCACCGGATACGCTGCCGACGGATAGAACAGCAGCCGGCGGCCGTTGACCAGGGTCGGGTGCTGGAAATCGGTGTACTCGCCAACGGTGTTGAATTCGAAGCCGTTCCAGCGGTTGGGGCGGGCGTTGAACGCGATCTGCGGCGCCAGCCGGTATGGCGCGATGACCGGCACGGTCGGGTCCTGCAGGGTCTGGAACGCGAGTATGCGGGCGCTCAGGTCGCCGACGAAGCTGGTGTAGGACAGCGTGGCTTCGCGCGGCAGGTTGGTCTGCGCGGTATTGGCGATGCGCGTCGACAGGTCGCGGAAGTAATTGTCGTCCGACACCTTTTGCGCGTTGATCGACGCGCTCCAGCCCGGCCGCAGCCAGGGCCCCAGGTTCTGGTAGTGGCGCAATGAATAGAGATAACGGTCACGGTCGGCGACACGGTCGTTGCCGAGGAACTCGGTTTCGGCCTGGCCCAGGTAATTTTCCCCCATGTAACGGAATTCCCCGCCGAGTTGCATGCCGCGCCGGGTGAAGATCTTCGGCGTGATGGTGGCGTCGCGATTGGGCGCGATATTCCAGTAATACGGCACCGCCAGTTCTAGGCCGCTGCTGGAGGAAGAGCCGAAAGTCGGCGACAGAAATCCCGATTTGCGCTCACTGTTCAACGGAAACGTCATGTAAGGCAGGTAAAGGATCGGCACCCCCTTGAACTCGACCACGCCGTTGTAGGCGGTGCCGACGTTGCGGCCGCGGTCGAGTGCAAGTTCCGAAACCTTCAGGTACCAGTCGTTCTGGTCGGGCCGGCAGGTGGTGTAGAGCGCACCGAACAGGCGTTCCTTGTCCTCGCCTTCGAAATTCATCGTCGCCGCCGAACCGCGCGCCTCGTAGCGCTGGGACGGCCGGGTGGGGCTGCGCGAAAACAGGAACGACGGCTTGTCGACGCTGCCGATTTCGTCGGCAACCTTGAGCTTCAGGTCAAAGCCGCGAACGATGTCTCCGTCACGGTTCAGTTCGACCTTGCCGGGCACCGTCACCAGGTCGGTCTCCTTGTCGTAACTGACGATGTCGGCGGTGACTTCCATCGTCCCCTGCCTGATCGAGACCCGTCCCTTCGCCGTCACGTTCTTCTGGTTGGTGCCGTCGATCTCCTCGGCGGAAATGGTGCGCACGCCGGTTTTCGCCGGCTTCTTCAGCAGGGTTCCCGGTGTCGGCAGCATCCGGTCCAGCTTCAGCGATTCGGCGATGGCGGCATCGAGTTCGGCCTGATTGGGCGTGCTGGCCTGTTGGGCCCAGGAAGCCTGGCCGCCGATCTGGGCGCACAGCGGCGCCAGCGCCAGCGCGATGCGCGACAGGCGATGAAAGTTTGATTTCATCGGGATGCCCGCGATCGGTTCGTTATTGGAGGAAGGTTCGACAAGGGCTGGATTTGCGGGGGAAATGATCGGCGGGGTGATTGGCGTGGCGGCAAGGGGCGAATGATAAAATGGTGCAATTAAAAGAATAAATCGCGCGGCATCCGATCCACCACACGCGCCCGACACCCGGGACCCGGAACACACTCCATGCAACAACACGACTCTGCCCGCATGAACGCGCTGCATGCCTGGCTGAAACCGCAGCTCGCCTGCGACGGGATAGCAGACTACCAGTTGGCGCCTGCGTCGGCGGATGCCAGCTTCCGGCGCTATTTTCGCATAACCACCCCGTCGGCCACCGTGCCGACACGTATCGTCATGGACGCGCCGCCGGAACAGGAAGATTGCCGGCCGTTTGTCAATGTTGCCCACCTGATGCGGGAGGCCGGGGTCAACGCGCCGGAAGTGCTGGCGCAGGACCTGTCGCAGGGATTCCTGCTGCTGACCGATCTCGGCCGCAAGACCTATCTGGACGTCATCAACGACGACAATGCCGACCGTCTGTTCCGCGCCGCCAATGAGATGCTGGTCAAGTGGCAGCTGGCTTCCCGGCCCGGCGTGCTGCCGGAATACAGCCAGGCGCAAATCCACGCCGAACTGGCGCTGTTCACCGACTGGTACATCGGCAGACACGTGCAGGCCACACTGACCAACGCACAGCAACAGGTGCTGCAGTCGGCCTTTGAAAGCATTGCGCGGATGAGCCTTGCACAGGAAAAAGTCTTTGTCCACAGCGATTACATGCCGCGAAACCTGATGATCGGCGAGCCGCCGGATGGCATCACGCCCGGCGTGCTCGATTTTCAGGACGCGGTATATGGCCCGATCAGCTACGACATCGCCTCGCTGTATCGCGATGCCTTTGTCTCCTGGGAAGAGGATCGCGTGCTCGACGGCACCATCCGCTACTGGGAGCAGGCAAAGAAAGCCGGCCTGCCAATGCCCCCCCAATTCGGCGATTTTTACCGCGATGCCGAATGGACGGGCCTGCAGCGGCACCTGCGTATCCTCGGCATTTTTGCCCGCCTCAATTACCGCGACGGCAAGCCGTCCTACCTCGCCGACACGCCGCGTTTTGTGATGTACGTGCGCAAGACCTGCGAGCGTTACGGCGCATTGAAGCCGCTGTTGCGATTGCTGGATCAGCTCAAGATCGGCGATGCGGCGGTGTCCGGGTATTCGTTCATTCGATGATCAAGCACCAGTACCGGCGCGGCTCCCGGACCGAAAAGGCCCGGGAACGGGCGCCAGTGCTGGAGTTTGACTCGCGATAAGACCTGATCGGCACGCATCGCCACAAACGCCGGCGCGGTGCCGGCGTACAATTGCGTTTTTTCCCACGCCCGTTCCCACGCCCATGAAACGCGAAAATATCCCTTTCCCGGTTGTCATTCCCAACGTCAAGGTCCACGCCGAGCGTCGCAAGCGGCTGGCCAGGAACCTGAAGGACGGCCTGGTATTGCTGGCAACCGCGCCGGAGGCAACCCGCAACGCCGACGCACACTACGACTACCGCTGGGACAGCCACTTCTATTACCTCACCGGGTTCCGTGAGCCGGAGGCGGTGCTGGCGATCGTGCTGGGCAAGAAGCCGCGGCACATCCTGTTCTGTCGCGACAAGAATCTGGAGCGTGAAATCTGGGACGGCTTCCGCTTTGGCCCGCAGGTGGCAAAGGAAGTGTTCAGCTTCGACGAATCGTATTCGTTCAGCGAGCTTGAGACCCGCATACCGGACCTGATGGCCAATCAGGATGTGGTTTACACGCCCGTCGGTGCGTCCGCCGAGTGGGATCAATCTGTGACGCGCTGGATGAACGTGGTGCGCGGCCGGTCGCGCACCGGCGTGACAGCGCCGGCCGAATTGCGTGACCTGCGCAACATCGTCGGCCAGATGCGCCTGATCAAGGACCGCGCGGAAATCGACATCATGGCGCGCGCCGGCAGGATTTCCTCCGCCGCCCACGCTCGCGCGATGCGCTTTGCCAAGCCGGGCATGTTCGAGTACCAGGTGGAGGCGGAACTGTTGCACGAGTTCATCAGCAATGGTGCGCGGCAGCCCGCCTACGGCAGCATCGTGGCGGCTGGCGGCAATGCCTGCGTGCTTCACTATCGCGAAAATTCGGCACCGTTGAAAAAAGGCGACCTGATGCTGATCGACGCGGGCTGCGAACTGGAAAGCTACGCGGCCGACATCACCCGCACCTTTCCGATCGCCGGCCGGTTCAGCGGACCGCAAAAGGACATCTACGAACTGGTGCTGGAATCGCAGCTGGCCTGTATCAAGGCGGTGAAGCCAGGCGCGCCATTCGGCAAGTATCACGATGTTGCCAACCAGGTGCTGGCGCAGGGCCTGATCGATCTGAAGCTTTGCAAGGGCTCCCTGCAATCGGTGCTGGAAAAGGAAACCTACAAGCAGTTCTACATGCACCGTGCCGGCCATTGGCTCGGGCTCGACGTGCATGACGCGGGCGACTACAAGCGCGACGGCAAGTGGCTTTCGCTGAAGCCGGGCATGGTGCTGACGGTCGAGCCGGGGCTCTACATCCGGCCGGCGGATAACGTACCCAAGCATTTCTGGGATATCGGTGTGCGTATCGAGGATGACATCCTGGTCACGGACAAGGGCAACACCAACCTGACGGCAAGCTGTCCGAAATCGGTGAAGGATGTGGAGGCGCTGACGGCCGGCTAGATGTTCGCCGGTCCGCGGCGTCGAGGCGCCGAACCCGGCCAACGGCAGCGCAATCGACCAGCCATGGTGACAAATTGCCCCGGGTAATCATCGTCGGCGCCGGACCGGTCGGCGCGACCTTTGCCCTGCTCGCGACGCGACTTGGCGTGGATGTGACGCTGCTTGAGGCGCGCGCCGGGCCGTCGCGGGAAACGCGTTCGCTGGCCCTTTCGCACGGCAGCCGCAACATTCTTGAGACCAGCGGTGTCTGGCAAGACCTGGCGCCGACCGAGATTCTTGCCATTCATACCTCGCAGCGCGGCGGCTTTGGCCGGATGCGCCTTTCGCACGAAGACGCCGGCGTACCGGCCCTGGGCTATGTGCTCACCTATGGCGACCTGCAGCAGGCGCTCGATCGCCGCCTCGATCAACTGTCCATCCCGGTATTGCGTGGCGCGGTGGTTTCGGCACTGGACCAGGCGGCCGACCAAATTGTGGTGCGCTATGACGTGGACGGCATCGAACACCGGATCGATGCCGCCGCCGTGATACTCGCGGACGGCGGTGCCAACCTCGGCAAGGTGCCGTCCCTGACGGTCGAGGAAAAGGACTACGCGCAGCACGCGCTGCTGGGACACATCACCACCGATCGGGCCCACGGCGGCACGGCTTACGAGCGATTCACGCCGGAAGGCCCGGCAGCATTGTTGCCGCATGGCGGGAAGTTCGAATACTCGATGGTATGGGTTTCTTCGCCCGGACGAATTGACACCCTGAAGGCGCTGGACGATGCGGCGTTTTTGGCGGCGTTCCAGCAGCATTTTGGCCATCGCGCTGGACGATTCACCGCGATTGCAGACCGGCGCAGTTTTCCACTCAAGCTTCGCACCGTGTCGTCGCGCGTTGCCGGGCAGGTGGTGGTGATCGGCAATGCCGCGCAGGCCTTGCATCCGGTGGCGGGACAGGGCTTCAACCTGGGCCTGCGCGATGCGGCGGATCTGGCGCAGCGGCTGGCGGTCGCCGGCGACGCGTCAACCCGGCTGATCCTGCAGCAATACGAAGCATCGCGCGAGCGGGACGTGGCGCGCAGTGTCGGCTTTACCGACTTTCTGGTGGGCGCGTTCAGCAATGATTACCTGCTCACGCGCGTGCCGCGCGGCATCGGCCTGGCCGTGGTCGACATGCTGCCGGGCGCTCGCCGTGCACTGGCCAGGCGCATGCTGTTTGGGGCCGCGAAATGAGCAGCCGCATCGTCGTGGTCGGTGGCGGCCCGGTCGGGCTGTCCTTTGCCATTGCCGCCGCGGAACTGCCCGGTGTCAGCGTCAGCGTCATTGAGCGTGCCGCCGGTGGGCAGCGTTCGTTGCCGTCGCCATTCGATCACCGCGTATATGCCCTGTCGCCGGCATCGATGCAGTTCCTGGCCGACCTCGGCGCCGCTCCGGATCCGGCACGCGCCGCGCCGGTGCGGTCGATGCAGGTTTGCGGTGACGCGGCCGGCAGCCAGTTGGATTTCACCGATGGCCGGCCGCTGGCCACCATCGTCGAGCATGCTTCGCTGATGCGTGCGCTGGAGTCGCGGCAGGCGCAGATCGAGCAGATTGTGCTGCGGCGGGGCGTGGCGGCCCAATCGCTCGACAGTACTGAGCATGGTGAAAGGCGCCTGACGCTGGCCGACGGCAGCGCGCTGACGGCCGACTTGCTGGTCGGCGCGGATGGCAGCCGCTCGCAGATTCGTCAGCTGGCAGCCATTGCGGTTGACACGCGGGATTACGACAGCGACGGTGTGGTCGCCAATTTCCGTTGCGAGCGTGCACATGGCGACATCGCGCGCCAGTGGTTCGGCAATGACTCGGTGCTGGCTTACCTGCCGTTACCGGACAAACATATTTCGATGGTCTGGTCGATGTCATCGGCTACCGCCGCGCGGACGGCGGCGCTGGACCAGGATCAGTTTTGTGCCGCGGTCGCCGCCGCCGGCCACCACCAGCTGGGATCGCTTGCGCTGGTGTCGCCGATCGAACGGTTTCCGTTGACACGAACCACGGCGCAAAACTGGGTGCAACCTGGCCTCGCTTTGATCGGCGATGCCGCTCATGCCGTGCATCCGCTCGCCGGTCAGGGCGTGAATCTGGGTTTTGCCGATGCACGTAAACTGGTGGAGGTGTTGGCGGCGCGGTCCAAATTTTCACGTGTCGGCGACCTTTCAGTGTTACGCCAATACGAACGGGCGCGACGCGAGGCGGCGCTGGCGGTGGGGCAGGTGACCGACCGCCTGCGCTCGCTGTATCTCAGCGAATGGTCCTTGGCGCGCTGGCTGCGTAATGACGGTGTGCGAATGGTCAATCGGCTGCCGATGGCCAAGTCAGTGCTGGTAGACTACGCGACCCGCTAGCCGGTGGCGCCGGGTTGAACCAAAGCCGTCGCGCCGGATCGAAACTGCCTGACTGAACCTGCCGTGAAATCTCAAGGAATCGCCGTGAAATCAATCAAACGTATCATCCTGCTGCTGCTTGCGGCGTTTTCCCTCAACGCGATCGCCAGCCCCGAACAGATCAAGAAAGAGTTCGAGAAGAAGTATCCGGAAATCAAGGTCGATCGTGTCACCAAGGCCGGATACGGGGATCTGTTCGAGATTTTCGCCGGCGGCGAGATCATTTACACCGACGAAAAGGTCAGTTACCTGCTGCTGGGAACGCTGGTCGACACGTCAAACCGCAACAATGTGACCGAGACCCGGTTGCAAAAACTGACGGCTATCAAGTTTGCCGACCTGCCGCTCGAGCATGCGATCAAGCTGGTGCGCGGCAACGGCGCGCGCAAGATGGCGATATTCGAAGACCCGAACTGCGGTTACTGCAAGAAGTTTGAGCAGGACATCAACGCGATAGACAACATCACCGCGTACATTTTCACCTACCCGATCCTGGCTGCCAGTTCGGTTGAAAAATCCAAGGCGGTGTGGTGCTCACCGGACCGCCTGAAAGCCTGGCAGGACCTGATGCTGCGCGACCGCGCGCCGGGCGCCAAGGGTACTTGCGACAATCCGATCGACAAGATCGTCCAGCTTGGCAAAAACTTGCGAGTCACCGGCACGCCGACCACGTTTTTCGAAGACGGCGAGCGTATTTCCGGCGTCATGGACAAGGACCGGATGGAGGCAAGGCTGACTGCGGCCAAGGCGGCGATGGTGGCCGACGCCAAGAAGTAACGGGCGGCTTGCACCCCAGGCAAACGGTCGCATCGGCGGCCGTTTTTTGCTTTCTGCGCGGCTGTTGCCGCGGGTAAATGTCGTCAGCGCGTCGCAGCGACCACGAACAGCGCGATGTTCAGACCCATTGCGGCCATCCAGACCAGGCTGCGTAGCGTTGCCTGGTTACCGACGTAGCAGGCGATATAGGCGATGCGCGCCACGACGAAGGCCAGCGCCAGACTGTCGACGGTCGCCTGCGGCGCCTGGTTGTACACGGCGATCAGCACCCCGGCGGCGAACAGGGGAAAGGCCTCGAAACTGTTCAGATGCGCAGCATGGGCGCGTGCCTGCTTGCCTTGCAGGCGCGCTTCCCATTCGCGCGGCTGGTCGTTGTGCCGCAGGTAGGACTTGTCGATCTTGGCGATGCCGACCGCCAGAAAGGGCAGCAGGCCGGCGACCAGCACGCACCAGAACGCGATGGACATGGCGGTTACTCCTTGCGCATTTGTGAATTCAGTGAGACCGGCGCCGGGGCGGGATTCACGGCGTTGGGATCGTAACCCTTGGGTAGCAGTACCCACATTTTCCCGCGCTGCTTCATGCGGCCCGCCTGGGCGCCGGCTGCGTCGCCGAAACCCCAGTAAAAATCGGCGCGCACGGCACCATTGATCGCACCGCCCGTATCCTGCGCCACCATCAGGCGGTTCAGCTCCCGGCTGGTGCCGGGGAAGGTGGTGGACAGAAAAACCGGCACACCGAGGGGGATCACGCGCGGGTCGACGGCGATCGATCGCTCTGCCGTGAGCGGCACACCCAGGGTGCCGATCGGTCCGGAGAGATCTCCCGGCAATTCCTTGAAAAAGACAAAGCTGGGATTGCTGTTGAGGAACTGCTGCACCTTGCGCGGATTGCGCCGCGCCCACTCCTTGATCCCCTGCATCGAGGCGCGCTCGGCCTTGATCTCGCCGCGGCGGATCAATTGTCCGGCGACCGATCGAAACGGATGGCCGTTCTGGTCGGCGTATCCGACCCGCATCCGCGAGCCGTCGGGCAGCTGGATCTGTCCCGAGCCCTGAATTTCGAGAAAGAACAGTTCCACCGCATTGTCCACCCAGGCGATTTCGAGCCCCCGCAGCGGCGATGTGGCCGACTCAATCTGGCCGCGCTCGAGGTACGGAATCAGCTTGTTGCCGACGATGCGGCCGCGCAGGCGGCGAAATTTCAGGTCCGGATAGAGTTCGCTCAGGTCGACCGTAATCAGGTCCTGCGGCGCGGCGTAGATCGGATACTTGAATTCGGTGGTCCGCACCCGCGAGCCGCGCAGCAGTGGCTCGTAATAGCCGGTGACCAGTCCGGTCTGGCTGTCATCGGCGTTGACCACGCGGTAAGGCTCAAAACCGGAACGAAAAAACTGGCGCACCGATTCCGCGCTCGATTTCATCGACAGGCTGCCGGCACGCGTGCAGACCTCCAGCCATTCGGCTTTGGTCTGCAGCATCGAGCAACTCTGCAGGAAAGCGTACAGTGCCTCGGTGGGGTCATCAGCGCCCAGGTAGGCGAGTTCGCCCCAGTCGGCGCGCTCAAGGTGTCCGCGCGGGGCCTCCGCCGTGGGCGAAACCGCCGGCTCGGCCGGAAAGGACGTGAGTGACGGTTCCTGGCAGACACTGCAAACCTGGCAGGCCGGGCAGACGGGCGCGGCGGCAATCGGTGCAATGACCGGCGCCGGTGGAGGTGTCGCGCAAGCCGCCAGCAGCAACGTGATCACAAGGGGGAATTTCTGGACGCAGCGCAGGGTCAATGTCATAGTGCCGGAAGTATAACGGCGGCTCTGGAGAACCAAAGATGTGGTGGGTGCTGTTTGAAGTATTGCTGGCCTTCGGGCTGGCCGTGTTCATCGTCTGGTGGACTTTTCCCCGTGACAAGAAGGAAAAACCGGCAAACAACCCGCCGTCGAACCCGGACGGGGGCTAGTGAAGCACGCGCGGTACGGAAAGCGTGAACTCCGGTATCGTCGCTTCGAACTTGTGGCCGTCCTCGGCAACCACCTGGTAGGTCCCGCGCATGGTGCCGACAATGGTATTGAGCGACGAGCCACTGGTGTATTCGAATGACTTGCCCGGCTGAATCGTGGGCTGTTCGCCCACAACGCCCATGCCGCGCACTTCCTGAACCTGGCTGTCGGCATCGGTAATGATCCAGTGGCGGCTCATCACCTTCACGGCGATTGAGCCGGTATTGGTGATCCGGATCGTATAGGCGAACACATACTGGTCGTTTTCCTCATCCGACTGGTCCGGCAGGTAGAACGCCTGCGCGGTGACACTCATCGAATATTTCTTTTCATCACTCATGCGCGGCATCGTATCACGGGGCCACGCAGCAAGTTCGCGTAAAATTCCCGCCATGGCCTACCGACTCGCTCCCTCCATACTTTCCGCCGACTTTGCCCGACTGGGTGAAGAAGTCCGCGATGTCATCGCGGCCGGCGCCGATGTGATCCACTTCGACGTGATGGACAACCATTACGTCCCCAACCTCACCATCGGCCCGATGGTCTGCCAGGCGGTGCGCCCGCACGCGGTCAAAGCCGACGGCACCAGGGTGCCGATCGATGTTCACCTCATGGTCAAGCCGGTGGACCGGATCGTGCCGGATTTTGCCAAAGCGGGGGCCGACATCATCAGTTTTCATCCGGAAGCTTCCGACCATGTCGATCGCACCCTGGGACTGATCCGGGAATCGGGCTGCAAGGCGGGGCTGGTGTTCAATCCGGCCACGCCACTCAGCTATCTCGATTATGTGATGGACAAGGTGGACCTGGTGTTGATCATGTCGGTGAATCCTGGCTTCGGCGGCCAGAAATTCATCCCCGCTGCACTGCAGAAATTGCGCGAGGCGCGGCAGCGAATCGATCGCGCCGTCGAAAAGACCGGGCGCCAGATCTGGCTGGAAGTTGACGGTGGCGTCAAGGCCGACAACATCGCCGAGATCGCCCGTGCCGGTGCGGATACGTTTGTGGCGGGGTCGGCGATATTCGGCCAGCCGGATTACGTGGCGACGGTCCGGTCGATGCGCGCCGAACTGGGCAAGGTGGCGGCATGAATACTGGCATGGATAGCGACCTGTCGGAAGATTTTCCCCAAGGCGTCGCCCTGGAACCCGGCACTGGAGCGGCTGCTGGCGGCGATGCCCTGGAAAACCGCGCTGATACTGGCTCTCCGGCCGATGCCGTTGCGGAAAACGTCGCCGCGCCGAAAAAACTCCGCCTGCGCGCCAAGCCAAAGTTTGCGTTTCCGATACCGCTCAAGGCGGTCGTGCTGGATCTCGACGGCACGCTGCTCGATACCGTTGGCGATATCGTCACGGCGGCCAACATGATGCGCGCCTCACTCGGTTTCGCACCGTTGGACGCCGCGCTGATCGCCACCTTCGTCGGCAAAGGCATTCCCAATCTTGTTTCAAAGACGCTCAAGGATGCGGTTGGTGAACCTGGCCCGACCGCGCTCAAGGTTGCAGTGGCGAATTTCGAGCGCCAGTACGAAAAGTGCTTTGGCGATACCTCGCGCCCTTATCCCGGTGTGATTGACGGCCTGAATGCGCTCAGGGGCAAGGGGTTACGTCTCGGTTGCGTGACCAACAAGGCGGAGAAATTCACCCTGCCGCTGCTGCAACGCACCGGGCTCGCAGACTACTTTGAGTTGACGTTGTCCGGCGACTCGCTGCCGGAAAAAAAACCGCATCCGCTGCCGATGCTGCACGCGGCGGAGTTTTTTGGTGCCGCCAATGCCGAGGTCTTGCTGATCGGTGATTCGGTCAACGATGCGGAGGCGGCGCGCGCGGCCGGTTCACCCGTGTTCATCGTGCCGTATGGCTACAACGAGGGGCAGGAGTTGCGCGGCCTCGATTGCGATGCCTTCATTGATGACGTGCCGTCGGCGCTGAAACTGGTCAAATGCGTTTCGCCTTAGTTGGCCAAGCCGGTTGGCGGCAGCCTGCCTATCGCATTGACCGGCAATGAAAAGAGTCCTTGCGTGATGTATTATTCCTGTTCGTAGTTGTCCGAAATCCCTTTCCTTCCGTATCCGGCAAATATGACTTTCAGCAGACAAGTGTGGACGTGGCGATGGCATGACTGGCGTTGAACGCTGCCAGTTGCTGGTGCCTGTCCATTAAACTTGTTGTGTTGAAAGATCATGACTGAAACCGCCGAATCACGTTTTGCCGCGCTCGCGGCCCAGGGCTACAACCGTATTCCGGTCACGCTCGAGACCTTTGCCGATCTCGATACGCCGCTTTCGATTTATCTCAAGCTGGGCAACAAGCCCTTTTCCTACCTGCTTGAGTCTGTCATTGGCGGCGAACGTTTTGGCCGCTATTCGATTATCGGCCTGCCGGCGCGGGAATGGCTGCGCGTCAGGGGCAAGGAGTGTGCGATTGTTCGCGCCAGGCCGGGCGGGCAGGCGGAGACGCTGGAGCACGTTTTTGTCAGCGATCCGCTGACCTTTGTCGAGAAGTACCGCAAGCGTTTCAACGCCGCGCCGATCGACGGCGCGCTGCGCTTTGCCGGCGGACTGGCCGGCTATTTCAGCTACGACACGGTGCGCTACATCGAGCGAAAGCTGGAACTGGACGAACATCAGCAAAAAAAAGACGCCATTGGCGCGCCGGACATCGTGCTGATGCTGTCGGACGAGTTGGCGGTGGTCGACAACCTTTCCGGCAAGCTGTACCTGATCGTCTACGCCGACCCGTCGCTGCCGAACGCGTATGTCAATGCGGTCAGGCGTCTGACCGAATTGCGGCTTGCCCTGCGGCAGCAGGCGCCGTTGCCGGTCTATGTTCCGGGCGGCGGGCACGAACCGCCCGTATCCGAGATTGGCAAGGACGCATTTCTCAAGGCGGTGGCCACCTGCAAGCAGTACATCGTCGACGGCGACATCATGCAGGTGCAGATTTCCCAGCGCATCTCGCAGGCCTTCGATGCGCCGCCGATCAACCTGTATCGCGCGCTGCGGTCGATCAACCCGTCTCCTTACATGTTTTATTTTGACATGGGCGATTTTCATATCGTCGGCGCCTCGCCTGAAATCCTGGTGCGGCAGGAAGGCAAGAAGGTCACGGTGCGGCCGATTGCCGGCACCCGCAAGCGCGGTGAAACGGTCGAGCGTGACCGCGAGCTTGAAGCCGAACTGCGCAGCGACCCGAAAGAACTTGCCGAGCACCTGATGCTGATCGACCTTGGCCGCAATGACATTGGCCGCATTGCCAAGGTCGGCAGTATCAAGGTCACCGAACAGATGGTGGTCGAGCGTTATTCGCACGTCATGCACCTGGTGTCGAATGTCGAGGGCGAGATCCGCGACGATGTCGGCCCGATCGAGCTGCTGCGCGCCACCTTCCCGGCAGGCACCGTGACCGGTACCCCCAAGGTTCGCGCGATGGAAATCATCGACCAGCTCGAGCCGAGCAAGCGCGGCGTTTATGCCGGGGCAGCAGGCTACCTCGGCTTCAACGGCAACATGGACCTGGCCATTTCGATCCGTACCGGCGTGGTCCGCGACGGCCGTCTGTATGTGCAGGCGGCGGCGGGAATTGTTGCCGATTCTGTGCCTGAGCTTGAGTGGCAGGAAACCGAGAACAAGGCGCGCGCCCTGTTGCGGGCGGCCGAAATGGTTTCCACCGGCATCGACACCAACCCGTCGTGAGGAGATAAATCATGCTGCTCATGATCGACAACTACGACTCCTTCACCTTCAACCTGGTCCAGTATTTCGGTGAGCTGGGAGAGGATGTGGTGGTAAAACGCAACGACGAGATCACCCTCGACGACATCGAAAAAATGGCGCCGCAGAGAATCGTCGTCTCGCCGGGGCCTTGCTCGCCGACCGAAGCCGGCATCTCGGTGCCGGCGATCGGGCGATTTGCCGGCAAGGTGCCGATCCTGGGCGTTTGCCTGGGCCACCAGAGTATCGGGCAGGCCTTTGGCGGGCGAATCGTCCATGCGAAAACGCTGATGCACGGCAAGACATCGCAGATGACGCATACCGGGGTTGGCGTCTTTGCCGGCCTGCCATCGCCGTACCGCATCACCCGCTATCACTCGCTGGTGATCGAGCGCGAGACCTGCCCGTCCTGCCTTGAAATCACCGCATGGACCGATGATGGGGAAATCATGGGGGTGCGGCACAGGACATTGCCGGTCGAGGGGGTGCAATTCCACCCTGAATCGATCATGACCGAACACGGTCATGCCCTGTTGAAGAATTTTCTGAATGTGAAGGTGTAACGATGTTCAGCCCGCAAGAAGCAATCAACCGCCTGTCTGACAAGCGGGAAATTTTCTACGACGAAATGGTCGACCTGTTTCGCCAGGTGATGGAAGGCAAGGTTACGCCGGTTCAACTGGCGGCCATCCTGATGGGCCTGCACGTGAAATCCGAATCGGTTTCCGAAATCGCGGCGGCGGCGCAGGTGATGCGCGAGTTTTCAACCCGCGTTGAGGTCGGCGACTTGCCGCACCTGGTCGATACCTGCGGAACCGGCGGCGACAAGGCACAAACATTCAACGTTTCAACCGCGGCGGCATTTGTTGCGGCCGCGGCCGGCGCCCATGTTGCCAAGCATGGCGGGCGGTCAGTTTCGTCCAAATCAGGCAGCGCGGATGTGCTTGAAATGCTCGGCGTCAATCTGAATCTGTCGCCCGAACAGGTAGCGGCATGCATCAAACAGGTGGGCGTCGGTTTCATGTTCGCGCCGAATCATCATCCGGCGATGAAGTATGCGGCCCCGGTTCGCAAGGAGCTGGGGATGCGTACCATCCTCAACATCCTCGGCCCGCTGACCAACCCGGCCGGCGCGCCGAATCAGGTGATGGGCGTATTTCACAGTGACCTCGTCGGCATCCAGGCGCGGGTGCTCAAGGAGCTTGGCTCGAGTCACGTGATGGTGGTGCACGGCGAAGACGGACTCGATGAAATTACCTTGACCGGTCCGACCCTGGTGGCGGAACTGAAGCATGGTTTCGTCACCGAGTTCCGGATCGAGCCGAAGCAGTTCGGCCTGGATACCGCGCCAGTCGAATCGATCCGGGCAAACGACATGGAAGCATCGAAAGCGCTGGTGCTGTCGGTACTGGAAAACGTGCCCGGTCCGGCACGCGATATCGTGTTGCTCAATGCCGGCGCGGCCATCTACGTCGCCGGCGTCGCCAGTGACTTGTGGGGCGGCGTCGCCAAGGCGCGCGAGATGATCGAGTCCGGGCGTGCGCGCGCCAAACTGGACGAGCTGGTCAAATTTACCTCGGCGGTCGAGCGCTGATGTCGGACATCCTGCAGAAGATACTCGCGACCAAGCGGCGGGAGGTGGCGGAGGCCAGGCAACGTGTGTCGCAAGCCGAACTCGAGGCGCGTGTTCGCGATGCCGGCCCGTTGCGGGATTTTGTCGGCGCCATCCGCGCCAGGCATGCGGCCGGTTTGCCGGCGGTCATTGCCGAAATCAAGAAAGCCAGTCCCAGCGCGGGGGTTTTTCGCGCCGAGGCAGATGGCCGGTTCGATCCCGGCGAATTCGCCCGCAGTTACGAACAGCATGGCGCCGCCTGTCTGTCGGTACTGACCGATCGCGATTATTTCCAGGGCTCGGCCGAGGACCTGGTCGCCGCGCGCGCCGCCTGCTCCCTGCCGGTGCTGCGCAAGGATTTCATCGTCGATCCGTACCAGATCATGGAGGCGCGGGCGATGGGTGCCGATGCCGTGCTATTCATCATGGGTGTAGTGCCGGTCGCCGTATTCCAGCAATGGGAGCAACTAGCTGTTTCGATGGGCCTGGCGGTGCTGGCGGAGTCTCACAATGCCGACGAGTTGGAGCAGGCGCTTTGCCTTGAAACGTCGTTAATTGGCATTAATAATCGTGATTTGACGCGATTTGTGACCGATGTCAACGTTACCCTTGCGCTGCAGAAAATGGTGCCGCCCGAACGGATAATCGTGACAGAAAGCGGAATTGGCAGTACCGAGACCGCAAGCCGCATGACCGCGGCCGGGGTGAAGACGTTCCTGATCGGTGGCGCGCTGATGGAAGAGTCGAATCCCGGGCAAAAACTCGCGAGCCTGTTTCCTGGCGGACTGCAATGATGAGACTCGCAATGTTGCACAAACGCAACAGCAGGGTCTGGGTGTGGCGAATTTCACAGTGAACACTTGAGCAAAGGTCCCAAGTTTGGCAATATGGTAGTAGCTTCTCAAAAGATTTCGGCGGTACCTGCGTGGGAGAAGTTGTCGTGAGGTGATAGCTGGCTGGCCCAAGAAGTCGGCGGTATGACTTGCCTCTAGAGGTTTCCTGCTCTGAAGAATTAAAAAGCCTCAATTTAACCAAAGGAGATTTGTGATGAATAAGAAATTGATCGCCCTCGCTGTCGCTGGCGCTACGTTCGCCCCGGCAGTCATGGCGCAATCGGCCAATCCGGTTACGCTTTATGGCCGTGTTTATGTCATGTTTGAATCCGTCAAGGCCAGTGGCGGCTCGGCGATCCCCGTCGGTAGCCGCACCCGTGTATCTGACCAGTCATCGCTGCTGGGTGTGCGTGGCACGGAAGATCTGGGCGGCGGTTTGAAGGCGTTCTTCCAGCTCGAAACCGCGTTCCGGCCGGATTCGAACGACACCACGTTCGCCGCCCGCAACAGCGGTGTCGGTCTGCAAGGTGGCTTCGGCAGCATCCTGCTGGGTCGTTGGGACACCCCGTTCAAGTCGGCAACCATTGCTGTTGACCCGTTTGGTGACCTGACCATCGGCGGCATCACCGGCGCCGTGAATGATCGCGGCAACTTTGACCGTCGCGAGCAGAACGTATTCCAGTACTGGACCCCGAACTTGAGCGGTTTCGCGGGTCGGTTCAGCTACTCGGCAAATGAAGGAAAAACCGCCGCGGCGACCAACAACGTCAGCCCGAGCGTGATTTCCGCCAATGTGACCTATACCAAGGGCCCGATCTATGTCGGTTACGCCTGGGAACGTCATAAGGACATCTACAAGTCCTACGCCGCTGCCGCAGCCAATACCGTTGGTGGCAAGGAAAAAGGCCAGGCTCTGTTTGGTACCTTCACCTTTGGCCCGATCAAGCTTGGCGCCATCACGGAGAAGTTTGAAAAGAGCAGCGGTACTGCCGCACGCGTGACGGACATGAAGGCCAACATGGTTAACGTGACCTACACCGCCGGCAAGAACCAGTTCGTTTACCAGCATGCGCGCTCGAAAGATGGTGATGTGAGCACGGCAGCCGTTCAGCCGGATTGCAAGATCAATTCCGTTGCCTACTTCTACAACTTCAGCCGTCGCACCTCGTTCCTGGGCCAGTACACCAAGGTCGCAAACAACGCGGCCGGCCGTTGCAACTTCGGCTCCAACGCGTTGACGCTGAATGGTCCGGATCAGGATCCGACCGGTTTCGCTGCTGGCTTCCGCCACACGTTCTAAGCAAGCGAATCAGCAAAGTAGTCTTGATGCGGGCACCTTCGGGTGCCCGTTTCTTTTTATAATGCTTGGATGAATATTGTCGATCAACTGATTTGTGAACTGGATGAGGGGCTACGGACGGTGTTCGCACAGTCGCACGCAAAGCGTCCCGTTCCGCGGCCGGCGACCGGCGCCATGGCTGAAACCGCGGAACTGACGGCCGCCTCGGCACAGGAATCGATACGCCTGATGCGGGTAAACCACTGCGGCGAGGTCTGCGCCCAGGCGCTTTACCAGGGGCAGGCAATGGTTGCCCGTTCCGCCGCTACCAGGCAACTGCTGCTGACGGCAGCCAATGAAGAGCGTGACCATCTGGCCTGGTGCGAATCGCGCCTGGACAGCCTCGGTGGAAGCACCAGCCGGCTCAGCCCCTTGTTTTACGCGGGTTCCTTTGGGCTGGGCGTTGCATCTGGCCTGCTGGGTGATCGATGGAGCCTGGGCTTTCTGGTCGAAACCGAACGTCAGGTTGAAGCGCATCTGGACGAACATCTGCAGCATATCCCGACCGACGATGCGCCGAGCCGGGCGATCCTGGAAGCCATGCGCGATGATGAAATCCGGCACGGTCAGTCAGGAGTCGACCATGGCGCCCGCCAGCTGCCTGGCCCGGTCAGGGGGGCGATGAAGGTCGTCTCGCGCTTGATGACGCGCAGCAGCTACTGGGTCTGAACCACCGCCGCATTCGGAGAAACGCCGGCTTGCATGTTGGCAGCCGGCATGTGTTTGTTTATGCGCCGGCGGCGCGAATTTCAAAATCGTGCGTGACCTCGGCCGTTTTCGCCAGCATGGCGGAGGCCGAGCAATACACTTCAGCAGATAGTTTTATCGCGCGCTCAACCTTGGCCGGATTCAGGCCGTTTCCCGTAACAACAAAGTGAAAATGAATACGGGTAAAGACTTTCGGGTCAGTGTGTGCTCGCTCAGCCTGCAATTCGACGACGCAATCAGTGATGGGTTCACGTCCCTTGCGAAGGATATGGATGACGTCAAAGGCACTGCATGCCCCGGTGCCAATCAAGACTGTTTCCATTGGTCGCGGGCCGAGATTCCTGCCGCCGGATTCAGGCGAGCCGTCCATGACCAAGGCGTGGCCACTCTCGGTTTCACCGACAAATGCCACGTTTTCAATCCATTTGATGCGTGCTTTCACGATCTGCCTCCTGGTTGCGATCGGAGTATAGCGAACCGCGCCAGTCGCAGCAGGTTGACGCCAATCGTCAATCAAGGTTTGACACGGAGTCATTGAATTTATTATAATTTTCAGTTCTGCCAAGTACTCCCCGTTTGCTTGGCGACGGCATTTGCCACCGGCACGACGTCCAATCGGCGCCGGATGCGGCAAATCAAATTACAAGCAACCCCAAGCCAATTAGCGAGTACAGCAATGAAAACCTTTTCTGCCAAACCCCATGAAGTCGTGCACGGGTGGTATCACGTCGATGCGACCGACCTCGTTCTAGGCCGTCTGGCCGCCGAAGTGGCATCGCGCCTGCGCGGCAAGCACAAGCCTGAATTCACACCGCACGTTGACACCGGCGATTTCATCGTCGTGACCAACGTGGAAAAGATCCGCGTGACGGGCAACAAAGCCGAAGACAAGAAGTATTTCCGCCATTCCGGCTATCCCGGCGGCATCTACGAAACCAACTTCAACAAGCTGCAGCAGAAGCATCCCGAGCGCGTCCTCGAAAAGGCCGTCAAGGGCATGCTGCCGAAAGGCCCCCTGGGCTACGCGATGATCAAGAAGCTGAAGATGTATGCCGGTAGCACGCATCCCCACAGCGCCCAGCAACCTAAAGAACTCAAGATCTAAGGAACCGCAATCATGGTAGGCAAATATCATTACGGAACGGGCCGCCGCAAAAATGCGGTGGCACGTGTTTTCATGAAGCCGGGCAAGGGCGACATCGTCGTCAATGACAAGCCCCTGGATGTGTATTTTTCCCGCGAAACCGGCCGCATGGTTGTGCGTCAGCCGCTGGAACTGGTGGGCAGTGTCGACAAGTTCGACATCATGGTCAATGTTTTTGGCGGTGGCGAATCTGGCCAGGCCGGCGCGGTTCGGCACGGCATTACCCGCGCCCTGATTGATTTTGACGCCAACCTCAAGCCGCAACTGTCCAAAGCCGGCTTTGTGACACGCGACGCACGCGAAGTCGAGCGCAAGAAGGTCGGCCTGCACAAAGCGCGTCGCCGCAAACAGTTCTCGAAGCGCTAGGCGTTATCGCATCGCTGCGCGTCGTCAGCCTGGAAAAAGCCGCTGCATGCGGCTTTTTCCCCTTTTGACGAGAAGAGTTCCCGTGGCTTTCCCGCCCCCGAAGGCAATCATCCGGTGCTGAGTCAAATGAAACTTCGCGGTTCCTGGCGCAAAATCCGATCCAAGATAGGCATTCGCTCGGAGCGGATGGCCATCCGGACGCATTCGCCGTGGTACCTGAAGTTCGGCAGTTACGGCCTGATGATGGGCGTCGCCGCGGCGGTCGCGTGGTACCTGGTTGACAACAGCTACCGCATCACCGGCTTCAACCGCGAGGAAGCGAAGGCGCAGATCGCGACCCTGACCGCAGAAAACGAGCGCCTCAAGCGTGAATTTGAGTTGACCAAGACCCTGCTCAACGAACGCGAAAGCCAACTCAAGGTCGAAAAGGCGGCGCAGGCCGAATTCGGCAAGAATCTGACGCAACTTCAAGACGAGAACTCCAGCCTGAAGGAAGACCTGGGCTTCCTGCGAAACATCATGTCGACCGGCAGCGTGCCGGAGGGCTTGGCGATATCAAACCTGAAAGTTGAAGCCGATGCCCTTCCCAACGAATATCGCTACCGCCTGTTGCTGACCCAGGGCGGCCAACGCAAGCTCGACTTCAAGGGCAAAGTTCAGTTGATTGCCCGCGTGCAGCAGGGTAGCGAACTCAATACACTCAGTTTTCCCAACGATGGCGAACTGCGCAAGCCGGGCGGGGAGCTTGAATTCCGCTTTTACCAAAAAGTCGATGGCAGGTTTAGAATTCCCGAAGGATCTCAATTGAAGAGCATCCAGGTTCGAGTCCTTGGCCTGCCAGCGTACGACGTCCGAAGTCAGCGCGGATTAAACTTCTAGGAGCGTTCAATGTTTGGCAACAAATCAAACAAACCTAGCCCGATCGACAGCCTGATTGGCGCCGGTTCCACAATAACCGGTGATGTCCATTTCACCGGCGGTCTGCGGGTTGACGGCTGTGTTATCGGCAATATCAAGGCGGTCGGCGACAAGCCCGGCACGCTGGTGTTGTCGGAAATGGCCAAGATTGAGGGCGAGATTGACGTTGGTCACATCGTCATCAACGGCACCGTCGCCGGACCTGTCCGCGCCAAGGAGTACCTGGAGCTGTTGCCGAAGGCACGCGTCACCGGAGACGTCAGCTACAAAACGATCGAAATCCACGTCGGCGCCATCGTGATGGGCCGCATGGTGCACGAGGGCGAACCGCGTGCTGCCGAAAAGGTTCTTGAATTCAAGCCGGCCGCGAGCAATTGAAAATCACGGAATCGGCACAAACTGAAGTAGACTTAAGTCTGAATTGCAGATCTGGAGATAGAGATGAATGACATGTCAATGATGCCCTCGCCGCTGGTATTTTCCGACAGCGCCGCGGACAAGGTAAAGGCCCTCATCGTTGAAGAGGGCAACGAAGATCTGAAGCTGCGCGTGTTTGTGACCGGCGGCGGCTGCTCCGGCCTGCAATATGGCTTTACGTTTGACGAAATTTCCAATGAAGACGACACGATCATGGAAAAGAATGGCGTCAAGCTGTTGATCGATCCCATGAGCTACCAGTACCTGATCGGCGCCGAGATCGATTACACCGAGGGGCTCGAGGGTGCGCAGTTTGTGATCAAGAACCCGAATGCATCCAGTACCTGCGGCTGCGGTTCGTCATTCGCCGTCTGATCCGTCCTTTACACCTGAAACACCGCGGAGGCCGACTGGCCTCCGTTCTTTTTGTCGGTCCGCGCCTCATGCGGCATTTGCATGTGACGAAGGCCGCTCATGCCGCAACCCTGAATTTGACGACAGGAAATCATAGATGACCACACCCACAATTCTTTCCCGCCCGATGAAGACCCTGACAGCGGCGGTTCTGCTTGCCATTTCATCCGCCGCAGTTTCGCAGGCGCCACCGGCCGCAAATCCGGCGGTCGCGCCGGTGGCGGCCGCGCCAGTGGCACCGCCCGCGCCGGCCGCCGCCGCGCCGCGCCCGTTCAAGGACGTGGTCAAGGACGCGACCGAAGTCCCCGGCTTTTTCACCGCATACCAGAAAGACGAAAAAGTCTGGCTCGCGATCAAGCCTGAACAGTTCGGCAAGCCCTTCTTCTTTTCCTACAATATTCCGCAAAGCGTGGGTGAACGCGGCTTGTATGGCAGCCAGATGGGCGGATCGCAAATGGGCGTGTTCCGCAAAATCGGACAGCAGGTGCAACTGGTCGCGGTGAATACCGAATTCTTTGCCAAGACGGGCACACCACAGGCGCAGTTTGTCGCTGAGGCATTTTCGGACAGCCTGCTTGCCAGTGCACCGGCCGTGTCTTCACCCCATCCGGACAGCAAGGCGATTCTGGTTGATGCCGGCGCGCTGCTGATCAACGACATTCCGGGCTATGCCACGCGTCTGGATGTCGCCTACCGGATGGGATTTGCACTCGACAAGCCGAACTCGGGAATCACCCGGGTCAACAACACGCCGCTGTTGACGGGCATCCAGGTGAAAACGCACTTTTCCGTTCCGAAGCTGAACGCGCCGCCGCTGACGCCGCCACCGGTGCCGACTCCCGCGCCGCCACGCGCCACGCCGGATCCGCGCAGCCTGTTCGTCAGCTTCTACTACAACTTCGCGCAACTGCCGGAGCAGCCGATGGCGCCACGTGTGGCAGACGAGCGCATTGGCCACTTTGTCACCTCGCGTACCGACTTCACCGAGGACCTCTCGCCGAACGTGAAGCAGTATTACGTCAACCGCTGGCGTCTTGAAAAGAAGGATCCCGGCGCCGCGGTATCCGAGGCAAAGGAACCGGTGGTGTATTGGCTGGACAAGAACATCCCGGACAAATATCGCAAAGCAGTGGCTGAGGGCATCCTGGAATGGAACAAGGCCTTTGAGAAGGCCGGCATCAGGAATGCGCTGGTGGTCAAGCAGCAGACGGAAAAGGATGACTTCGACACCATGGATGCGCGTCACGCGTCGGTCCGCTGGTTTGTTGGTGCGGACGTCGGTTTCGCAATCGGGCCATCGGATGTCGATCCCCGCACCGGCGAAATTCTGGATGCGGACATTGGTATGTCCGACGTGTTCGCACGGGGTGCGCGCCGCCAGGTGGCAGAAGACTTCAGCCGCCCGGTTGCATCAGACCTGTCTGCGATGAATGATCCACTGACTGCGCACAAGAAGCTCGCGGCCTGCAACTATGCCGGGCAGGCGGCGCACGAAATGCATTTCGCCATGGATTTGCTGGAAGCGCGCGGCATGGACATGGATAGCCCGGAGGCGGAGGCGGTCGCCCAGGCCTATGTGAAGGACGTGATCATGCACGAGGTCGGGCATACGCTTGGCTTCCGCCATAATTTCAAGGCGTCGACCGTGTACTCGATGAAGCAGATCCAGGACCTTGAGTTCACGAGAAAGAACGGCATCACCGCTTCGGTAATGGACTACACGCCTTTCAACCTCGCGACCAAGGGGGAGAAGCAGCCGGAATATGTCATGTCCACACTTGGTCCGTACGATTACTGGGCAGTCGAATATGCCTACAAGCCGATCGCGCCGGCTGACGAGAAAGCTGAACTGGAGAAGATCGCCTCACGCTCAAACGAGCCGTTCCTCGCCTACGCGACCGACGAAGACGCCGGATACGGCCCGCTGCTTGGCATTGATCCGGAAGCCAACCGGTTCGACCTCGGTGGCGATCCGCTCGAGTACTACAAAAAGCGGATGAAACTTTCGCGCGAACTTTGGGACCGCCTGCAGTCCATGCAGCTCAAGCCTGGTGAAAGCTACGAGCGTCTGACCCGCAGTTTTGCGGCCGGCTTCAACCAGCTGGCGCGGGTTGCGCCGCTGGCGGCAAAGTACGTCGGCGGCGTCAAGCACCTGCGTGACCGCGCCGGAACCGGACGTCCGCTGTATGAGCCGACACCCGTGGCGCGGCAGCGCGAAGCGCTCAACCTTCTGACAGAAGGCCTGTTCAGGGTCGACAGCTTCAAGTTCAAGCCGGAGTTCGTGTCCCGCATCGGTATCGACCATTTTGAACGGCGCGGCAATCCCGACATTTCCATCGCCACCCGTGTACTCGGCGTGCAGCGCGAAGTGCTGGACGCGCTGATGGCCGACGGCGTCGCACAGCGCATGCTTGATGCGCAGGACAAGGTTGCCGATCCGGCCAAGCTGCTCAAGCTGTCCGATCTTTACGATGCGCTGCAGGGTGCCATCTGGAGTGAGTTGCGCACGGGGGGAGACATCGGCAGCCTGCGGCGTAATCTCCAGCGCGAGCACCTGAAACGCGTGTCGACCGCCTTGGTCAGGGCGTCCGGCAACACGCCGGCGGATGCGCGCAGCCTGCAGCGCGAGAACGCCATCCAGTTGCAGAGCCAGATCCGTGCATCGCTGGGCAAACCAATGAGCAGGGAAGCCAGGGCTCACTTGTCGGAAAGCCTGAACACACTGACCGAGGCGCTGAAAGCGCCGATGCAGAGGGCGGGCGCCTGAGCAAACGATGGCGCGGGGAAAAGGGCTGCGCGAGCAGCCCCTTTTTGATATAATTACTTGTTTCGCAAATCATTTCGCAGGGGAAAATCATGGCTGGAGAACGTAAACGCACCCGTCGCAACACGCTTGAGCGTCGTTGCCTGGGCAAGGATTACAAACGTCTGTTTATGGGCTCAACCAAGTCCATCTTCAAGATGCTGGAAAAGATCAAGAAGATCTGATTCAGGAATCTGAATTGCAAAAAAGCCGCTGAGATTTCAGCGGCTTTTTCTTTTCCGGCGCGTCTCGCATGAACAGAGGGCCACTCGCGGCGCTTTCTGTGCAGATTTCAGTGACGACGAATCACGCATTTGCATTCACCTTGTCCGAAAGTATTTCATCATCCGCGCCATCCATGCTGCGCCGCAGCATCGAAAGTGATTGACAGCTCCACGGTCGAGTAATACGCTCATTTCAAACAAGTGTTTGAAATTGGCAGAAATCGTCCGTAACGCACTGAAATTAATCACTATATGGCGTCAAGCATGATACAGAGGCTGGCCCGATCCGCGGAAAACCCGGCGGATAAGGCACCCGAACCGGCCGACACCAAGTCGCGCATCCTGGATGCGGCGGAAGAACTGTTTATGGAGCACGGCTTCGAGGCGACATCGTTGCGTCTGATTACGACTGCCGCCTCGGTTAACCTCGCTGCGGTCAACTATCACTTTGGCTCGAAAGAGGAATTGTTCCAGGCAGTCCTCACCCGGCGGCTCGACCCGATGAACCAGGACCGGATGCAGTTGTTGTCCCAGTACGAAGCGGCGGCGGGGCAAAAAGCGCTGACCTGCGAAAAAATTCTCGCGGCCATGTTCATCCCGGCAATGAAATTGGCCCGCGACCACGAGCAGGGCGGAAAGAATTTCCTTCGTTTGCTGGGTCGGGCATATGCCGATCCGGCTCCGTTCATTCGCGAATTCCTGTCCAACCAATACGGCGAGATGATCGCCCGTTTCCGCACTGCCTTCAGCAATTCGCTGCCGCACATCCCGCGCGAAGAACTTTCCTGGCGCCTGCATTACGTCATGGGCGCGCTCTCCTACACCCTGGCGGGTGCTGACGTGCTGAAAGTATTTGGTACCTATCATCTTGATGAAGCAACCAATGACGAGTTGCTGTTACGCCGTCTGGCGCCGTTCCTGGCCGCCGGATTGCGCGCACCAATCCCGACAGAAGACGACGGGTATTTAACGATTTATGAAGCATAGAAAGGAATCATCATGTTGATCATCCTCTTCACCATCATCGCCGCCATCTTGCTGGCAGGCATACTTGCCTATCACGCCGCCAGTGCATTGGTCTGGACCGCCGTGGTTGGCGTTGCGCTGGTCGGGTTGACCGCCGGCGGACTGCTCGGCGGTGCCGCCGCGGGCGTCGTATGGTTCCTGTTCCTCGCTGCCGCGGTCGTGGCCAACCTGAAATCGGTTCGCCAAGGCCTGCTCAGCGGACCAATTTTCAAGGTCTACAAAAAGCTGCTGCCGCAAATGTCGCAGACCGAGCGCGAGGCGCTCGAGGCCGGCACCGTGTGGTGGGACGGCGACCTGTTCAGCGGCAAGCCCGACTGGAACAAGCTGCTGGATTATCCGGCGGCCAAGCTCACCGCGGAAGAACAAGCTTTCATCGACGGGCCGACCGAAGAACTGTGCGCCATGGTCAACGAGTGGCAGGTGACCCATGAGCTTTACGACCTGCCGCCAGATGTCTGGCAGTTCATCAAGGACAAGGGTTTCCTCGGGATGATCATTCCCAAGGAATATGGCGGCCTCGGGTTTTCCGCCTACGCGCACTCACAGGTCGTGATGAAAATTTCCACCCGCAGCGGTACGGCGGCCATATCGGTGATGGTGCCGAACTCATTGGGACCGGGCGAACTGCTGGTGCATTACGGCACGGCGGACCAGAAGAGCTATTACCTGCCGCGCCTGGCCAAGGGCCTCGAGATCCCATGCTTCGCGCTGACCGCGCCGGACGCAGGCTCGGATGCGGCGTCAATGCCCGACGTCGGTATCGTCTGCAAGCAAATGTGGGAAGGCAAGGAAACGCTGGGTCTTCGTGTCACCTGGGAAAAACGCTATATCACTCTGGGTCCGGTCGCGACCCTTCTCGGCCTCGCCTTCAAGGGCTTTGATCCGGACAAGTTGCTGGGTGGCGAAACGGATCTCGGCATCACCTGCGCACTGATTCCCACCTCGCACAAGGGTGTGAACATCGGCCGCCGCCACTGCCCGCTCAATGCCGCGTTCCAGAATGGCCCGAATTCGGGCAAGGACGTATTTATCCCGATGGACTGGGTCATCGGCGGGCAAGCCATGCTGGGCCAGGGCTGGCGCATGCTGATGGAGTGCCTTGCCGCCGGCCGGTCGGTCTCGCTTCCGGCCCAATCGATCGCCGCGGGCAAGATTGCCTCGATGGCAACCGGCGCCTACTCGCGTGTTCGGCAGCAATTCAAAACGCCCATCGGCAAGTTCGAGGGCATTGAGGAGCCGCTGGCGCGCATCGGCGGCTATACCTACCTGATGGATGCCTGTCGCACCGTCACCGCCGGCGCGCTCGACATGGGCGAGAAGCCGTCGGTGCTGTCGGCAATCTCGAAGTACCACATGACCGAACGCATGCGCATCGTCATCAATGACGCGATGGACGTGCATGGCGGCAAGGGCATCTGCCTGGGACCAAACAATTATCTGGGTCGCGCCTATCAGGCGACGCCGATCGCCATCACCGTCGAGGGCGCCAACATCCTGACCCGCTCGCTGATCATCTTCGGCCAGGGCGCGATTCGATGCCATCCATGGGTTCTGAAAGAAATGAAGGCCGCCCAGACCAATTCGCTGGACGACTTCGATCACGCCTTCTGGAGTCACATCAAATTCACCATTTCCAACGCCGCGAGGGCGATGTGGACCGGCATCACCGGCGGTCGCGGCTTGCCGTCACCTGCCTGTGAGGACACCAAGCGGTACTACCAGCAACTGACCCGCTTCTCGACGGCGTTCGCGTTGCTGGCCGACGTCAGTATGTTCGTCATCGGCGGATCACTGAAGCGCAAGGAAAAGCTTTCCGCGCGTCTGGGTGATGTCCTGTCGCTGCTCTACCTGTCGTCCACCGCGCTGAAGTTCTACGATCAGCGTGGCCGTCAGCAGGACGAGCTGCCGCTGCTGCGCTGGGCGCTGTACGATTCCGCCTTCAAGATTCAGGTCGCGCTCGACGGCATCATCCAGAATTTCCCGAGCCGCACGATTGCATTTGTGTTGCGCCGGCTGGTGTTTCCGCGCGGACTTACATTGATACAGCCAAGCGACCAGATGGGCCATGAAGTCGCCGATCTGCTGATCCAGCCGTCGGCGGTGCGCAGCCGCCTGATCGCCGGCATCTACCTGCCCAAAGATGAAAACGACTTGATGGGCAAGCTGGAGGCCGCGATGCATGCCGTGATTGCCGCCGAGCCGGTCGATGCCAAGGTAAAGGCAGCAAAGAAGGCCGGACGCATCACGACGCAGGGCGCCGAGTCGCAGTACGAGGAGGCGATGAAACTGTCGGTCATCAGCGAAACCGAACTCGCACTGTGGAAGCGTGCCCGCGCCCTGCAGCACGACATCATCATGGTGGATGATTTCGACAAGGATTTCGACCGCAGACAGGCGAATCAACCAGCATGGCAGCAAGCCGCCGCGGCGGAGTAGGCGATGAGCAAACGCGTTTATGTCGTCGATGGCGCGCGCACGCCGTTTCTGAAGGCGCGCGGCAAACCGGGTCCATTTTCCGGCGGTGATCTCGCTGTCGGCTGTGCCCGGCCGCTGCTGGCTCGCCAGTCATTTGAGCCAACCGCATTCGATGAGGTGATCGTCGGCGCGGCAATGCCGTCGGCAGACGAAGCCAACATCGGCCGCGTGATCGCGCTCAGGCTGGGCTGCGGCGACAAGGTTCCCGCCTGGACGGTGATGCGCAACTGTGCGTCCGGCATGCAGGCGCTCGATTCTGCCTGCATGAACATTCTCGCCGGCAAGTCGAACCTGGTGCTGGCGGGCGGCACCGATGCGATGAGCCATGCGCCGTTGCTGTTCGGACCGGCAATGGTCAACTGGCTGTCCGACTGGTATGCGGCGAAGTCGTTCGGCCAGCGTGCCGGCGTGGCGGTGCAATTCCGTCTGGCGTACCTGGCGCCGGTGATCGCGATTCTGAAGGGACTGACCGATCCGATCGTCAAGCTGTCGATGGGCCAGACTGCCGAAATTGTCGCCAAGCGTTTCGGCATAACGCGGCAGATGATGGACGAGTTCGCCGCCGAATCGCACCAGAAGGTGCTGGCAGCACGCGAGGCGGGGCACTATGGCGAAATCGAGCCCCTGATCGACGGCAAGGGAGCGGTCTATCGCGAAGATGACGGCGTGCGCACGGATTCGACGCCTGAGCGCCTAGGCAAGCTGCGACCGGTGTTCGACAAAACCTATGGCAGCGTGACCGCGGGCAATTCGTCGCAGGTGACGGATGGCGCCGCCATGTTGATCCTGGCCTCGGAACAGGCGGTGGACCGATACGACCTGAAGCCGCTCGGTGCCATCGTCGATTCGCAGTGGAGCGCGCTGGACCCGAGCGAGATGGGCCTGGGCCCGGTGCATGCCATCACCCCCATGCTGCAACGCAACGGCCTGGGATTGGGCGACCTCGATGCGCTCGAGATCAACGAGGCATTCGCCGCCCAGGCACTCGGCTGCCTCGCCGCGTGGGAATCCGACGCCTACTGCCGTGAGCAGCTTGGCCTCGACCAAGCTTTCGGCAAGATGGACCGCAGCAAGTTCAATGTCGATGGCGGTGCGATTGCGCTCGGCCATCCGATCGGCGCATCCGGCGCACGGGTGGTGCTGCATGCACTGAAAGTGCTCGAGCGGACCGGTGGCAAACGTGCCGCGGCGTCGCTGTGCATCGGTGGCGGGCAGGGCGGCGCGATGCTGGTCGAACGGGTTTGATTTCATTGTCTTGGCTGCCATGTTCCAAGCCCGGGCGCCTGCCGCTGGCGAGGTTGCGCGACCCCGCGTGCAGCGTGGGCCGCGAGTTGGCGCAACGGGACTGATCATGTTTCCGCAGGCCATCCTGTTCGACCTCGACGACACGCTGTTCGACCACCGGCGTGCGTCATCGGTCGCGCTGGATGCGATACATCGCAGTTTTGCCGCCGATTTGCCAAAGCAGGAATTTGCCGCGCGTCATGCACAGGTGCTGGAGCTTTTTCACACGCGTTTTCTGGCCGGTGAACTGAGCCTCGACCAGGCGCGCGTTGCGCGGATGCAGGCCTTGTTTGCCTCGTTCGAGCGCGACATAGACGCCGCCACAGCCGAGCAAGTTGCGAGCAACTACCGCCAGCAACACCAGGCAAACCGGCATCTGGTCGACGGCGCGCGTGAGTTGATCGAACAACTTGCCGGGCGATGCCGCCTCGGTATCGTCACCAACAACAGCACAGTCGAGCAAATGGAGAAACTGCGCGCGCTTGATATCGCCAGCCATTTTGATGCGGTGGTGATTTCGGAGGACGTCGGCGTCACCAAGCCCGACTCTGAAATTTTCACCATCGCGCTGCAGCGCCTTGATGCGAGCCCGCACCAAGCCGTGTTCATCGGCGATAACTGGGCCAACGACATCATCGGTGCGCGTACTGCCGGCATGGCGGCGGTTTGGCTGGACCGTGGCGACCAAACTCCAGCACTGGAGCGGCTTCCAGGTCAGAAATGGTCTGGAAGCCGCTCCAGTGCTGGAGTTTTGCCATCAGGTGTTTCTGCCATCGCATCATTTTCGCCTGTCGAGTCGGCGATCATTGCCATCGAGAACGCATTCGCATTCAAAACAGATAACCGCACTCCCGGAGCAGAAAAGCATGAGCAAATGGAAACACTGGCGTCTTGAGACCGATGCCGATAACCTCGCGTGGCTGACCTTCGATCGCGCGGATTCTTCGACCAACACTTTTTCAAGCGAAGCCCTGCGAGAACTCGGCGAGGCCTGCGTCGATTTGGCGGCAAACCCGCCTAAGGGCGTGGTGATCCTGTCCGGCAAGGACAACGGCTTTGCGGCCGGTGCCGACATCGATGAGTTCACCACGCTGAAGAGTGCCGATGAAGCCTATGCCTTCACCAAGCTGGGCAACGATGTATTTGACCAGGTTGAGGCATTGCCGTTTCCCTCCGTCGCGCTGATTCATGGTTTCTGCATGGGTGGCGGTACCGAACTGGCGCTGGCTTGCCGGCATCGGATCATCGATGATGGCGCGAAAACGAAAATGGCATTGCCGGAAGTGATGATCGGCATTGTCCCGGGCTGGGGCGGCGCGCGGCGGATGCCCAGGCTGATCGGCGCCGGCCAGGCACTGGACCTGATGCTGACCGGACGCGCGGTCGACGGACGGCGGGCCAAGAAAATGGGCTTGGTCGACGTGCTTACCCCGCGCCGCCATTTCACCAATGCCGCCAGGATGTTGATGGCCAAGCCGCCGGCACCTCACCAGCCGGCATTCAAGGATGCGGTCACCAACTGGCCCGTCGTGCGCGGCATCGTTGCAGGCGCATCACTGAAGCAGGTGGCGAAAAAAGCCCGCAAGGATCATTACCCCGCGCCCTACGCCATCGTTGACCTGTGGCTTAACTTTGATGGCGACCCGCGCAAGGTGCCGCAGGATCATCCCTATTCGATTTCGAGTATTTTCAAGCACCCCACCACCGCCAACCTGGTCCGGATCTTCAAGCTGCAGGACCGGATGAAGGGACTCGGCGCCGGCGACATGGCCATCCGCCACGTGCACGTGGTCGGTGCTGGTGTGATGGGTGGCGACATCGCGGCATGGTGCGCGCTGAAAGGTCTGACCGTGACCTTGCAGGACCTCGATCACGCGCGCATCGCCCCCGCCATCAAACGTGCGGCCGAGATGTACCGCAAACGCCTCAAACTGCCTCACCTGGTGCAGGCGGCGATGGATCGGCTGATTCCGGACGTCACCGGTGACGGCGCGCGCCATTGCGATCTGGTGATCGAAGCGATCGTCGAGAACGCCGAGGTCAAGAAAAAACTCTACGCGCAACTCGAGCCAAAGCTGAAGCCGTCGGCGATCCTCGCCAGCAATACGTCGTCGATCCCGCTGCAGGAACTATCGCAGGGCCTGTCGCAACCTTCGCGGCTGGTCGGCATCCACTTCTTCAATCCGGTCGCGCAGATGATGCTGGTGGAAGTCGTCGAGGGACCGCAGACCGCGCCCGAGGTGATGAAGGCCTCGCAGGCGTTCGTGAAAAAGATCGACAAGCTGCCGCTGCCGGTCAAATCCGCGCCCGGCTTTCTGGTCAACCGTATCCTGACGCCGTACATGACGGAAGCGCAGGTGATGCTGGAGGAAGGCATACCGGCGGAAACGATTGATGCCGCCGCGCGCGAGTTCGGCATGCCGATGGGACCGATTGAACTCGCCGATACGGTCGGCCTCGATGTCGGCCTGGCGGTGGGCAAGGAACTGGCCAAGCCCGGCGGGCCGGAGCCAAAAAAGATCCAGCAACTGGTGGCCGAGAAAAAGCTCGGCAAGAAGACCGGCGAAGGATTCTACAAGTGGGTTGATGGACGGCCGCAGAAAGCAAACGGTTCCGGCACGGTGGATCTGGCGCCGTTGTGGATGCGCATGACCCTGCCTGCGGTGAATGAGGCGGTCGCCTGCGTGCGCGAGGGCATCGTTGCCGATGCCGATCTGTGCGATGCCGGTGTGATCTTCGGCACCGGCTTTGCGCCTCACCGCGGTGGGCCCATCAACTACCTGCGCAGCGCGGGCAAGGAAAAGCTGCTGGCGGAAATGCAGCACCTGGAACAGCAGCACGGCGCGCGTTTCGCGGCCGATGCCGGCTGGCAATCGATTTGATGCGGAGTCCGCGATGAGTCAGGCCATGACCATGTGGAACAAGCTCAAGGACAAGCCGCTCGGCAAATGGCTGTTCACCCGGGTCATTTGCTGGAAGGCGCCGTACTTCAGCACCATTGCGCCGCGGTTCGAGGAGCTGAAGCCGGGCTATGCGCGTGTCAGCCTGCGCAAACGGCGTGCGGTGCAGAACCACATTGGCACCGTACACGCCATCGCCGCGTGCAATCTGGCGGAACTGGGTGGCGGCACGATGATGGAAGCCAGTCTGCCGGCATCGATGCGCTGGCTGCCGAAGGGCATGAACGTGCAGTACCTGAAAAAATGCGAAACCGACCTTACCGCAGAATGCACCACAGCTGATTTTGCCGAAGGACCGGCACGCGATGTGGTGGTCAATGTGGAGATGACCGACCGCCACGGCAACCTGGTGGTGAAGGCCGACATCAACATGTACGTCAGTCCGCGCCGGAAGCCGGCCTGACACCATGCATTCAGCACCTGAACGGAGCCCCGCTTGATCG
>CAYQKN010000002.1:0-8679 GCA_964417885.1 uncultured Burkholderiales bacterium
GGACCGCGCGAGTCTTTCGGGTACATGAAAATGCCGCCGCGGGCCAGGATGCGATAGACGTCCGCCACCATCGAGGCCACCCAGCGCATGTTGAAATCGGTGCCACGCGGCCCGCTCTTGCCGGCCAGCAGTTCGTCGATATAGCGCTTCATCGGCGGCTCCCAGAATCGCATGTTCGACATGTTGATGGCGAATTCGCGCGTGTCATCGGGGATGCGGATGTGTTCCTCGGTGAGCACAAAGGAACCCATTTCGCGGTCGAGGGTGAAGGCGTGCACGCCGTTGCCCAGCGTGATCACCAGCAGCGTCGACGGGCCGTAGACGGCGAAGCCCGCGCAAACCTGCCGGTTGCCGGCCTGCAGGAAATCCTGCGCGGTCGGCTCGGTGACGCCGTCGGGACATTTGAGCACCGAGAAGATGGTGCCGACGCTGACGTTGACGTCGATGTTCGAGGAGCCGTCCAGCGGATCGAACAGCAGCAGGTATTCGCCTTTCGGATAGCGATGCGGGATCGCGTGCGGGCCTTCCATCTCCTCGGATGCCATCGCGGCCAGGTGGCCGCCCCATTCGTTGGCCTCGAGCAGGATTTCGTTGGCGATGACGTCGAGTTTTTTCTGCGCCTCGCCCTGCACGTTGATGGCGTCACCGCCGCCGCTGGCGGCGTGCTCGCCGAGCAATCCGGCCAGCGCGCCCTTGCCGACGTTGATCGAGATCGCCTTGATCGCGCGCGACACCACTTCGATCAGCAGCCGCAGGTCGGCGGGAACGGACTGGTGGTTGTATTGCTCGTCAATCAGGAAACGCGTGAGGGTGATTTTTTTCATCTAACGGCGGTAAGTTGGTTGATGCGGGCTTCCAGTCGCGCGAGGTCATCGCGCAGGGTTTCGTTGTCGACCGCCAGCGCCTCAAGTTCGCCCGCGGTGATGAAGGCGCGTTGTTCTTCGGTCAGGTACTCGGCCACATTTTCGGTCCATCGCTGCGCGGCATCCTTTCGCCACGCGCGGCCGCGCCGGGCGCCATCGACGATCCGGTGCGCAACCACGTCGCCCACCAGCCGGCTCAGGTCTTCCTCGACATCCCATTCAAGGTGGCGCACCAGCTCCGACAGCAATGACGCCAGTTCGCTGTCGCCGGTGAATGCAACCTGGTGATAGGCGCGGTCATCGCCCATCGCCAGCTTCGGCAGCAGGCTGACGGGGAGCTCGAAACTCACCGCCGCCGGTGTCGTGTCGCCCTCGCCAACCGGCTCCATCTCTCCGGCGGACGTGATGCGAACGCGGCTGGCGGCGGGGCCGACGGTGGCCGCGATGGAGCGGCCGGCGTGTGCGGCGAGACGCTCGCGCGCCAGCGGATAGTCGCGCAGGACGCGATTGAGCATGCGCGCCACCAGGACATTTACCGCGACGCCGGCTGCACCCATGCCCGCTTGCACCGGCCTATTTGCCGATCCGGGTGGAGAAATTGAGCTCCACGTCCTTGTCGAGACGGTTCTCCCACTTGAGGCAGTATTTGTTGCGCGCCTTCACTTCGAACAGGCCGGATTCGCCGGTGGTGCGGTCGAGCTTGACCGGGTAATAGATTTCTTCCGGCCCCTTCTGGTAATTGAGATTGAAATTGAGTTTGGCGCTGGATTCGAAGCGATATTCCAGTTTCTGCCCGGCGTCCAGCTGAAGGCACTTTTCGAACGTCTTGGTGGGCTTGATCACCACCGGCTTGGCGCTCGGGGCCTGTGCTTGCGCCAGCATCGGTGACAGGGCAAGAATTGCCGGGAACAGAATCCGTTTCATAGCTTGACCCCTTTGTGCACGGCGACCACGCCGGCGGAAAGATTGAAGTACTCGACCCGCGACAGGCCGGCCGCTTCCATCATCGTCCGCAGCGTGTCCTGGTCAGGATGCATGCGGATCGATTCGGCCAGGTAACGGTAGCTGGCCTCGTCCTTGGCGACATACTTGCCGAGCACCGGCAGGATGTTGAATGAATAGACGTCGTAGGCTTTTTTCAGCGCGTCATGAACCTGCGAAAACTCCAGCACGATCAGCCGGCCTCCGGGCTTGAGCACCCGCGTCATTTCCGCCAGCGCCTGGTCCTTGTGGGTCATGTTGCGCAGGCCGAAGGCGACCGTCACGAGGTCGAATGAATCGCTGGCGAACGGCAATTTTTCCGCGTCGCACAGCGCATTCGGCAGCATGTGGCCGGCGTTGATCAGGCGGTCACGGCCGACCCGCAGCATGGCTTCGTTGATGTCGGTCTGCCAGACCTGGCCGCGGCTGCCCGCGCGCGGCGCGAACGCCAGCGCGAGATCGCCGGATCCCGACGCCACGTCGAGCACTTTTTCCCCCGGCCTCACGTTGGCCAGGTCCACGGTGAACTTCTTCCACAGGCGGTGCATGCCGCCGGACATGAGGTCGTTCATCAGGTCGTAGGACGGCGCGACCGACTTGAACACGTCGCGCACGCGGGACGATTTTTCTTCCTCGCGCACCTGTTCAAAACCGAAGTGGGTGGTGCCCGCGCCGTCGGCGGCGGGCGGGACCGCGCGCGAGACAGGGTCAGCGCTGCCGTGGTCGACGGAATTATTCATTTTCTTTCCAGAACGGCCGTTCCTGCCAGGCGGTGACGGCGGCAATCTTCCAGCCGCCCTGGCGCCGGGCCAGCGTATAGCCGGTGTTGAAATGATCCACTGACCCGTCGTGCCGGGTGATGGTCCAGGCCAGGTCCGCCACGCAAAACTGGTCGCCCTGCGGCTGATAAAACGTCTCGGTAAATTCGGCACGGGCAAAGCCGCTTTGCGCGTAATGCTGGCACAGGGCGTTGTTGTTGGCGTCGAGCGCGGCGGCATCGGCAAACACGCCGTTGCCGCGGGCGTCGACAATCATCGCCGGTAGATCGTAATGCGCCGACACGGCGCGGCCGTCGAGGCGATTGAAGGCGTCGCGATAGCTGTCGAAAAACTGGCGGATTACGGCCGGCACGGCTAGCCCTCGCGCGACGCGCCGGCGCGCCCCATGCGTGCCAGGTAAGACTTCCAGTATTCATCCTGCTTCAGGCCGAGGTCGTGCAGGTAATCCCACGAATAGAGCCCGGTATCGTGCCCGTCGGAAAACACCAGCTTGACGGCATAGGTGCCGACCGGCTCGATGGCGGTGATCTCGACGTTTTTCTTGCCGACCTGCAGTACCTCCTGCCCGGGGCCGTGTCCGCGCACCTCGGCCGACGGCGAGTGGACCCGCAGGTATTCACAGGACAGGCGGAAGTGGTGCTTGTCGTCGAAGACGATTTCCAGTTCGCGCGATTTCTGGTGCAGCCTGATTTCTGTCGGGCGGGGGGATTGTGTGGTGAGACCGGCCATGGCGGGGTGGGGAGTTTCGCGGGAAACCGCATTTTACTCCGCCGGGCCGTTGACGTACCGGGCGTTTTGTCACATAAGCTTCACATTGCTGAAATATGATGAGCAGACCGAATTTCCACGTATTGCTGCCGGAATCCGCAATGAACCCGACCATCATGGTTGTCGAAGACGAACCCGCGATCCAGGACCTGATCCAGATAAACCTGCAGATGGGCGGCTACCGCGTGCTCACCCACGACAGCGCCGAGGATGCGATCAAGGGGATCCAGAACGAACTGCCCGACCTCGCGCTGCTCGACTGGATGCTGCCGGGCATGAGCGGGGTCGAGCTGGCGCGCAAACTGCGCAGCGATTCGCGCACCAAGTCGCTGCCGATCATCCTGCTTACCGCCAAGGGCGAAGAGGCGGACAAGCTGCGCGGGCTGGAATCCGGCGCCGACGACTACATCACCAAGCCGTTCTCGCTGAAGGAACTGGAAGCGCGGATCAAGGCGGTGTTGCGGCGCCGCGCGCCGGAACTGACGCAGGACGTGATCGAGTATCACGGCCTCCGGCTGGACCCGTCCTCGCACAAGGTCAGCGGCACCGGCAAGACGCTGAACATGGGCCCGACCGAGTTTCGCCTGCTGCATTTCTTCATGACCCACCTGGAGCGGGTCTATACCCGCACCCAGTTGCTCGATTTTGTCTGGGGCGACCACGTCTTCATCGAGGAGCGCACGGTGGATGTGCACATCCGCCGCCTGCGTGCCGCACTGGCGCCGTCCGGCCACGATGATTTCATCCATACCGTGCGCGGCAGCGGCTATCGCTTCGCCCGCGACTGACGGGGCACCGGCGGCGCACTACCCGGGAGCGCGGCCGGCGCGGTAACATGGACGACATCATGAGTCCTGCGGTCAAATCTTTCCTGGTCATTGCCGCGCGCGTGACGGCGTTCGCCCTGCTTGCCGGGGTGCCGGCCGGGCTGATCGGCGACGCAACGCTCGGCTTCGCGCTGGGCGGTGCGGTGTTGCTGCTGGCGTTCACCTACTACGCCTGGAAGCTGGCGCAGCTGCATCACTGGCTGGAGGACCCGCAGGCCGCCACGCTGCCGGAAGCGGGCGGCATGTGGGGCGACGTGCTCGGCAAGCTGTACCGCATGATCAAGCAGGAGCGCGTCAGCCAGAAATCGCTTTCCGACGCCCTGTCGCGGTTCCGCCAGGCGGCCTCGGCGCTGCCTGACGGCGCGATGATGCTGGACCAGCAGAACAATATCGTCTGGCTCAACCCGACCGCCGAGGCGCACTGGGGCATTTCGCTCGCCAATGACCGGATGCAGACGGTGACGTACTTCATCCGCTACCCGGAGTTCCTTGATTACCTGACGGCAGGACGCTACGGCGAGCCGCTGGCGCTGAAGGTGCAGCGCAAGGATATGGCCGGCGCCAGCAAGGAAATTTCGCTGGCGGTGCAGTTGGTGCCGTTCGGCGAGGACCAGCGGCTGCTGCTGTCGCGCGATGTCAGCGAACGCGAGCGGCTGGAAACCATGCGGCGCGACTTCGTTGCCAACGTTTCGCACGAATTGCGCACGCCGATCACGGTGATGGCGGGTTTTCTCGAAACCATCAGCACCGCCGGCGCCAGCAATCCCGAGCTGCTGGAAAAATCGCTTGCCCATATGACCAGCCAGGCAATGCGCATGCAGCGGCTGGTGGAAGACCTGCTGACCCTGTCGCGGCTGGAGGACAACAGCCATCGTCCGGTGATGGCACCGGTCAATGTCCCGGAGCTGCTGCGATCGCTGATCGTCGATGCCGGTCACCTGTCGTCGGGGCGGCATCGCATCAGCAGCGACCTGGCCGACGACTGGCTGCTGGGCAACCGCGACGAACTGGCCAGCGCGTTCGGCAATTTGATCAGCAACGCGGTGCGCTACACGCCGGACGGCAGCGAGATTCATGTCCTGTGGGGCATCCACAACGGTGCGCCGGTATTGCGCGTGCGCGACAACGGCGAGGGCATCGCCGCGGAACACATCCCGCGCCTGACGGAGCGCTTCTACCGCGTGGATCGGGGCCGTTCGCGCGCCACCGGTGGCACCGGGCTGGGACTCGCGATCGTCAAGCACGCGCTGATCCGTCACCGCGCCAGGCTTGAAATCGAGAGTTCGCAGGATGCGGCCAGCCACGGCACGCAGTTTTCCATCCTGTTCCCGGCGGAAAGCCGCTGCCAGCCCGAACCGCGGCCGCAGGCAGTCGCGGCCTAGCGCGCCACACGGCGCGAGGCCAGCCGCGGGCTTTCAACGCCCAAGGGTTCGCCTGCACCATCGGCTAGAATGAGACTGTTGCCATTCTGCTTGTTGATCCATGATCGGTATTCTCATCATCGCCCACGGCACCCTGGGCGAAAGCCTGATTCACTGCGCTAGCCACGTCATGGGCAAGCGCCCGCTGTATTTGCGCCAGCTCGGCGTGACCATCCACGACGATCCGGATGCGATCCTGCCGCAGGGGCGCGACCTGGTGCGCTTTCTCGACCAGGGCCAGGGCGTACTGGTGATGACCGACATTTTCGGCGCGACCCCGTCCAATATCGCCTGCAAGCTGCTGGAACCGGGTCGGGTCGAGGGCATCTCCGGGGTCAACATGCCGATGCTGATCAAGGCGCTGACTTACCGCGAAAAATCGATGGATGCGCTGATCGAAAAATCGCTCTCCGGCGCGATCGGGGGCGTGATCCGGATGCCATCGGGTGAACAATGCTGAAACGGGAAATCGAAATCGTGAACAAGCTCGGCCTGCACGCGCGCGCCTCGGCCAAGCTGACGCAAACGGCCGGCCACTTTGCTGCCGATGTATTCATCAGCAAGGGCGGACGGCGGGTGAATGCGAAGTCCATCATGGGCGTCATGATGCTGGCCGCCGGCAAGGGGACCATGGTCGAGCTGGAAACCAGCGGCGCTGACGAGAACGACGCGATGGAGGCGGTGGTGGCGCTGATCAACGACAAATTCGGCGAAGGCGAGTAACCATGCGGCTGCAGGCAAACTCAAGCACTGGCGCGCCTCGTGTGGCATTTTTGCCCGGAACGCCGCGCCAGTGCTTGAGTTTGGTTTTCGCGATGCGCGCGGCGAGGGGCACGCGATGAGCTTCACCCTGCACGGTCTAGGCGTTTCCGGCGGCATCGCCATCGGCCACGTCCACCTGGTCACCAGCGCCTCGCTCGAGGTCGATCACTACCAGATCCCGGAAGAATTCATCGGCAAGGAAGTGAAGCGCTTCGACAAGGCGGTCAGGCAGGTGCTGGGCGAGCTTGACGCGCTGTCGCACGAGGTGAAGACGACCCACCGTGGCGAAGCCTCGGGCGAGATGGCCGCCTTTGTGACCGTGCATCGGATGATCCTGGAGGACCCGTCTCTTTCGGAAACGCCGCGGGAGATCATTCGCCGCGATGCCTGCAACGCCGAATGGGCGCTGAAACTCCAGCTCGATGATCTGCTGGCGCAATTCGAAAACGTGCAGGACGAATACCTGCGCGAACGCAAGACCGACGTGCGCCAGGTTGCCGAACGGCTGGTGGCCGCGCTGACCGGGCAGGGCGGCGCGGTGCCGGAAAAGCTGCGTGCCCGCGCCGAGGATACGATCCTGGTGGCGCGCGACCTGTCCCCGGCCGATGTGATCCTGTTCAAGGACCACCGCGTCGCGGCTTTTGTCACCGACCTCGGCGGCTCCACCTCCCATACCGCCATCCTGGCCCGCAGCCTGGGTATCCCGGCCATCGTCGCGCTGCACACCGCGCGCGACCTGCTGCGTGAAGACGAACTGATTGTGGTCGACGGTACCGTGGGGGTGGTCATCGCCGCGCCCGACGAGACCGTGCTGGCGGAGTACCGCCTGAAGCAGAACCAGTGGAAGCTTGAGCGGCAGAAACTGTCGCGGATCAAGTCCGCCGCGGCGGAAACGCTGGACGGCGTACACGTCGAGCTGCACGCCAACATTGAACTGCCGACGGATCTGGATGCGGTGCGTCAGTCCGGTGCCACCGGCGTCGGACTGTTCCGCAGCGAGTTCCTGTTCATGAACCGGCGCGACCTGCCGGACGAGGAAGAGCAGTTCACCGCCTACCGCGCGGTGGCCGAGGGCATGAAGGGCAAGCCGGTGGTGATCCGCACCCTCGATATCGGTGCCGACAAATCGCTGGGCGGTCCGGACCAGCCCTCCGCCCATTCGGCGCTTGGCCTGCGGGCCATCCGCTACTGCCTGGCCGAGCCGCCGCTGTTCAACACCCAGCTGCGCGCGATCCTGCGGGCATCGAAGTATGGCGACGTCCGCATCCTGATCCCGATGCTGGCCTCGAGCAATGAAATCCGCCAGACCCTGGCGGCAATCGGGCGCGCCAAGGAGCAGCTCAAGGACGAGGGCCGCAAATTCAACGACCGGATCCTGGTCGGCGGGATGATCGAGATACCGGCCGCGGCCATCGCCCTGCCGATGTTCCTGCGGCAGCTGGATTTCCTGTCGATCGGCACCAACGACCTGATCCAGTACACCCTCGCCATTGACCGCACCGACGACAATGTTGCACACCTTTACGATCCGCTTCATCCGGCGGTGCTGCAGCTGGTGTCGAGCGTGATCCGGCAGGCCAATGCCGCCAAGGTGCCGGTGGCGGTTTGCGGCGAGATGGCGGGCGACGTCAACCTCACCCGCATGCTGCTGGGCTTTGGCCTGCGCGATTTTTCCATGCACCCGGCAAACATCCTGACGGTGAAGCAGCGGGTGCTGATGACCAGCGTGGCGGATATCGAGCCGGGCGTGGTGAAAATACTCAAGGCCGATGACCCGGACAAGCTGCGCGCCATGGTCGAGAAGCTGAACCTCTGAGGTTATCGGCTGCGATTGCGCCGCGTGTAGAATTAAAACTGATGGTTGGCAGGCCCTCCACCGGATGGGGAGATTGCGAAGGACGTCCATGTTGAACGAAATCAGGGATGTGACCCAATACGAGCGCGGCAAGCACCGGCGCTGGTTTCACGACGATTTTTTCGATCTGTACACATGGGAAACCTACGACGGCGAGTTGATCGGTTTCCAGCTCTGCTATGCCAAGCTGGGCAATGAGCGCGCGTTGCGCTGGTCACCGACGGCCGGCTATCACCATGAAGGCGTCGACGCGCCGGAAGACAAGCCGGGCCGGGCCATGAGCGCGCTGTTCGTCGCCGACGGCGCGTTCGATCACGATGCCATCAGCATCCGGTTTGAGAGCGCGTCGGTCGCGCTGCCGGACCGGGTCAAGGTCTTCGTGCTGGAAAAAATCCGCGCCTACCCGCAGCCGATCTAGGCCAC
>CAYQKN010000002.1:8779-78754 GCA_964417885.1 uncultured Burkholderiales bacterium
ACCAGTCCGGCTGGGCCGCACCGGTCACCGCTGTTTCGCCCCCGCCAATTTTCCCGGAAGAACCCCATGCAACGCTTGCTTATCCTGCTGATTCTCGCCCTCTCGCTCGGCGGCTGTGGTTCGGTGCCGTTCGTATCCGGTGAGGTGCGCATGTCCGCCGATGAGCTGACCGAGCGCATGGCGAGGCGCTTTCCGGTCGAGAAAAGCGTCGCGGGACTGCTCGACATCACCCTGGCCAATCCGCGGGTCGGCCTGTCCGAGGCCGACAATCGGCTGACGACGGATTTCATGGTCGAGCTGAAACTTCCCCTGACCGGCAAAAAGCTGGCTGGCACACTGCGGATCTCGGGCCGCCCGGACTATGTTCCGGAAACCCGGTCGCTATTCCTGCGCGACGCCAAAGTGGACCGCATCCGCGTCGACAATATGACCGATTCCCTTTCCGCCGCCCTGGCCCGGACGACGTCGCTGATTGCCCGCGACGTGATGGAAGACAAGCCGCTGCACAGTTTCAAGGCGGAGGAGTTCGCGAAATACGGCGTCCGCTATACGCCGGAAAGAATTGTGGTGCGCGGGGATCACCTGGTGCTCAAGCTGCGCTAGTTTCTTGCGGGCGCATTCTCGCATTTGCTGCACCGTATAATCGGCCTCCTCTCAATCGGTATTGGACCAGCCCTTGGATATTGCTCTGCTGATCAAGGCCGCGATTCTCGGCATCGTCGAAGGTCTCACCGAATTCCTGCCGGTGTCGTCCACCGGCCACCTGATCCTGGTCGGTTCGCTGCTCGATTTCAACGACGCCAAGGCGCACGTGTTTGATATTTTCATCCAGGCCGGCGCGATCCTGGCGGTCTGCTGGGAGTACCGGGCGCGACTGGTCTCGACCTTCGCCGGCCTCACCCATGATCCGCGCGCGCAGCGTTTCGTCGTCAACCTCGCCATTGCCTTCATGCCGCTGGCGGTGCTCGGGCTGCTGTTCAACAAGCAGATCAAGGCGGCGCTGTTCCATCCGGTGCCGGTGGCGATCGCGTTTATCGTCGGTGGCGTTATCATCATGTTCGCCGAGTACTGGTACAAGGCCCGGGTCAAGGCGCAGATGGCGCAGCTGCGCGCAGAGCAGCCCGGCGTGGTGGCGCCGGCGCTGATTGCCTCCGTCGACGACCTGCATTGGAAAGATGCGCTGAAACTGGGGCTGGCGCAGTGTGCCGCGCTGATTCCCGGCACTTCGCGATCCGGCGCCACCATCATCGGCGGTCTTTTTTTCGGCCTGTCGCGAAAGTGCGCGACCGAGTTTTCGTTTTTCCTTGCCATCCCGACGTTGCTGGCGGCGACGCTGTATTCGGTCTGGAAAGACCGCGCGCTGCTGTCGTCGGCCGACGTGCCGCTGTTCAGCGTCGGGTTCGTTTTCGCGTTTGTCTCCGCGTTCCTCTGTGTGCGCTGGCTGCTGCGTTACATCAGCAGTCACGATTTCACGCCGTTTGCGTGGTACCGGATTGTTTTCGGACTGGTGGTGCTGGCAACCGCCTATAGCGGTTCTGTCGACTGGCACGTGCAGTAGTTCCCGGCCACCGACGGCGGCCGATCCGGCTGCGGGAGGATCACAAGCGGCAGCAGCGGGTCGAATTGACCGCGGCCGCTAGCCCGGTCAGGCGGCGGCGCGGTCTTTGGTGTATTGGCGAATCATGGCCAGCAGCTGATCTTCCTGGTACGGCTTGCCCATGTATTCATTGACACCAAGTTCAATGGCGCGATTGCGGTGCTTGTCCGCGGTGCGCGACGTGATCATGATGATCGGGATGTCGCGCGTCTTCGGGTCTGCGCGCACATTGCGGGCAAACTCAAAGCCGTCCATGCGTGGCATTTCAATGTCCAGCAGGATGATGTCGGGATCGATGTCCTGCAACTGCTGCAGGCCGTCGACACCGTCTTTCGCGGTGGCAACCTCGAATCCCTCGCGGGTCAGCATGCGGCTGGTGATCTTGCGGACCGTGAGCGAATCGTCCACCACCATGACCAGCGGAACGGTGCGCTTCAGCACCGGCGCCACCACTTCATCAACACCCGGCGCCGATGCGGCGATGGCCTCGGCCAATGACTGGGTCTTGATCAGCTCCACCATCGGTTCTGCCGTGGTCTCGAACGCGACCGGGCTTGCCGGTGCCGCGGCGGCGTCCGTGACTGCCTCGCCGATAGCCGGCTCAATGCCGCCTGGCGCCACCGGCGTTGCGGCGGCCTGAACGCTGACCGTCGCGGTCTCGTGGAAAACCAGCTGCACCGGATTCATGATCAGCACGATCTGCCCGGTACCCAGCATGGTTGCGCCGGCCACGCCGACCAGGCGCGCCAACTGCGGGCCAATCGTCTTCACCACGATTTCGCGGTTGCCGATGATCGAGTCAACTTGCACCGCGGCGCGCTGCTGGCCGCTCTTGGCGAGGATGACGGCGGCTTTTCGCACCGCCGACACCGTCGGCTTGCCGCCCAGCAGGGCATCCATTGAGCGCAACGGGTATTTATTGCCCTTCCATTCGATTTCGCTCAACTCCAGGAACGGCTCGTAGCGCTTGCCCTTGTATTCCTGGACCTGTTCGATCATCACCGACGGAATCGCATACATGGTTTCGCCGACCATCACCATCACCGCCTGTGTCACCGCCAGGGTGAGCGGCAAGGCAATCGTGAAGGTGGTGCCGCGGCCGGGAGTCGATGAAATATCGATACGCCCGCCGAGGGAAACGATTTCATTGCGCACAACGTCCATGCCGACGCCGCGGCCGGCGACCTGCGAGACTTCCTGGGCGGTCGAAAAACCGGCCATGAAAATGAACTGCGTAAGCTGGGCCTCGTTGATCTCTGCCGCGGCGTCAAGCAGGCCGTTCTCGATGGCCTTTTCGCGAATGCGGCGGAAATTGAGGCCGGCGCCGTCGTCGGACAGTGTCAACACCACCTCGTTGCCGACTTGTTGCGCATTGATGGTGATTTCGCCGATTTCAGGCTTGCCATTGGCGACGCGCTCTGCCGGCGACTCCAGGCCGTGAGCAACGGCATTGCGCAGCAGATGCTCAAACGGCGCCGTGATTTTTTCCAGCACCGAGCGATCGATTTCCACCCGCGTACCGCGGAATTCGAGGTTGGCTTTCTTGTCCAGTTCCTTCGCCGTCTGGCGCAACAGCCGGTAGAAACGGTCCTGGAGATTGCCGAGCGGCACCAGCCGAACGCCCATCAGCCCTTGCTGCAAGTCGCGATTCAGGCGCGACTGCTGCAACAGCGCCGCCTCGGTCTCGTCAATATTCTTCTGCAACGACAGCTGCAGGGTCACCACGTCATTCAGACTCTCGGCCAGGAACCGGGTCAACTCCTGGGTGCGCGAGAAGCGGTCGAATTCAAGCGGATCAAATGCTTCGCCGTGCACTTCAGCATCTTTCAGCCTCGACTGGATCTGTGATTCAGCCTGGATCTCGATCTCACGCAACTGCGTTTTCATCCGGTTGATGTTTTCGGTCAGCTCGACCAGCGACTGCTTGAAGGTGAGCATTTCCTGGTCGATGCGCGAACGGGCAATCGACAATTCACCCGCCTCGTTCACGAAACGATCGATAATGTCGGCATTGACGCGCAGCAGCGACTGGCGCTCGCGACCTTCCAGCTTTTCGCCCTCGGCAATGATCTCGGCGCGAGCCGCAGCCATCATGGCAAGTGGCGCCGGAAGATCCTGCGACACATCGGTGATGACCGGAATTTCGATCGGGGTCGCTGAAAAGTCGCCGGCAGCCAGCCGGTCGATGGCTGAATTGAAACGGTCCAGTCCGTCGTCTATCTCGTCAAATTTTGCCGCCGCTGGCTCCGACGCCTGGTCCATCTTGATGACGCGCTCTTCAATGACATGCGCGAGCTCGCCCAGACGCATCAACCCGGCCATGCGGGCAGAGCCCTTCAGCGTATGCAGATGTCTGGCCAATTCCGTGACCGGGGCGTGGTTGACCGGTGCGCCGCGCCAGGCGCGAATCGCATTGCCGACCTGCGGAATGATTTCCTTGGCTTCCTCCAGGAAGATCGGCAGCAAGTCATGATCGACGTCGTCGGTCATGGTGCGTCGATCCTTGCCCGCTTCGACCGTGCCTGGCCTGGTCTCCGTGGCGGCAGGCGTCTCGGCAACCGTCGGTGCGGCCGCTTCAGGCGGTACGGCAAACTCGAATACCGGCGCCGGCACGATTTCCGGCGCGGCCGCTGCTGGCTCGATGGCCACGACAGCGGCAACGGCTACCGGCTCAGGCTGAAGCAAGGCGGCCGGCTCTTCTTGCGGCTCGCCGGCCGGCAACAAGTTGTCGACCGGCGGCGTGATTTCTGGCGCCACGACCGGGGCGGCGGTTTCAGCGGCGGCAAAGCCAAAGTCGGGCATCGGCTCGGTGACCGCTACCGCCTCATCCGGGACGTCAACCTTGGCAATATCCACGACCTCGGCGACTTCCGCGTCGACCTGTGGCAGGTCGAAGCTGATTTCAGCGCCTGTCGCGGCCGCAACCTCTTCCACCGGCAAGGTTTCGGCAACCCGCTCTTCACTGACGTCCGGCGCCGGCACGTCGTCAAAGAAGGAAAGCGCATCGTCGGTGACCGGCGGCGGCGGCTCATGCGTCGGGGCAAAGGCTTCTGCCTGCAAACCAGGCATCTTGATGTGGGTGCCCTCGCCAGTACGCTTGGATTGTTTCAGTGACTCCCGCAATGACTGGAGATCCTCGACAATGTCCGGACGCGGCGTAGGGGGCTCATGGGTATGCAGACCGAGCACCATGCTCGACAGCGCGTCGGTCGCGCTGCGGGTGACGGCAAGACGATGCCGGTTGAACTCGGGCGGAAACTCGATTGCCTCCTGCAGCCACTTTTCCAGCTCGTGGGCAACGTCGGCGATCATGTCAAAGCCGGTGGTGCGAGAAGAACTGGTCAGCGTGTGTGCCGCGCGCATGAAGTCGTGCGAAACCGCCTGCATTGGCTTCGCCTCGAGAATGGACATCTCATTGTCAAGCGTGGCGATATGCTGATCGGCCTCGCCGAGGTAGATGTTGAACAACGCGTGTGGCACCAGGTTAACGCCAACCCGGACGTCCGGCAGTTCGACTTCCTCTTCGGCAACCTGTTCCTCCACCGGCACCACCGGCGGCGTGTCGAGCGCCTCGGCAGGCGAAAAGAACGCCGCTTCCACATCCGCCGGCGGCGCATCCACGGCCGCTGCCTCCGGTAAGGCATCGAGTTCGAAAGCCGGCAGCGCCGGGGCCTCTGGCTCCAACGCGACCAGTTCGATACCGGGCGCTTCCTCCGCAGCCGGCGACGCAACCGCCAAGACTGGGGCTTCAATGTGTTCCACTTCCGCGGTCACCACCGGCGAAGCCGCTTCCAGCGGCTCTTCAACCACTATTTCAACCGGCTCAGGGACCAACGCTGCTGGCGCAGACACGACGGCGGCCGCGGCAAATTCCGGCTCCCGGCCGTTCTTTAGCTGCTCGGCCGCGCGCGCCAGCTCAACGCCATCAATGACCGTTGTCCCGTTGGCCTGCAACGCTTGGACCCAGCCATTAAACGCGGTGGCAGCATGGCCGATGAAGGTCATCAATCCGGCGCTGGCGGGCTTGTCATCCTTGAGCCACTTGTTCATGACCTGTTCGCAATTCCATGCGACTTCGCCGAGGTCATTCAGGCCAACCATCCGGCCACTACCCTTCAGCGTATGGAATCCGCGACGAATGGTGGTCATCGACTCCTTGTCCTGCGGCGCAGCCCTGACCACATCCAGCTGTTCCTGGATCGTGCCGACAACCTCGGTCGCCTCTTCAAGAAATATTTCCAGCAGTTCCTGGTCGACTTCGGCGGCGGGCGCGTCGATCAGGTGCACGACATGCGCTGCCGGCGCCTCGGTGGGCTTTTCGGGCGCAATCTCGGACAAGGCTTCCGTAATGCCGGTCTTGTTCGGGTCAAATGTGGCGTCGATCGCCCTCAGCGCGTCCTCGCTCTGTTTGGCAGATCGTGAATCGGCGATCAGTTCGGCTTCCTGCTTGAGTTCCTTGACCGCCTCGCGCAACTGGTCGCGCGTTGCCGTCTGCTCCGGCTGCTGCTTCCAGTCTTCGTAGATTTCCTGGACTTTCTGTTTTGCCACATCGACATCGCCTTCGGTAATCGGCGACTTGATCATGGTCTTTTCCGGCTCAACCGGCCGAACGGCCAGCCCGAAGCGGATCAGGGCGGGCAGCAATACTTCGCGCGGATTCGCCGTACCTTGCTGCAACGCCGTGATATACAGGCCGAGTGCCGACACGCCCTCGGCGACAGCCTCGGCATCATCACCGGTACCCTTGATGGCGCCGGAAGCAAACTGGTTAACGCGTTCGCGCAGCAACTGGTTGAGCGCCGCGGCCTCGTCAAGCTCAAGAATGGTCAGCGCGCCCTGGATCTGCGAAAACAGGGACGCCAGCGAGGCCAGTTCGCCGGTCTTCTGCGAATCGCGGAAAAAACTGTCGAGCGCCGCTTCGATCGTCGTCAGGTTAACCTGCACTTCCTGACCGACCTGGAACATGAGCATGCGCTCTTGCGCGCGCTTGGTCATGTCATCCATCAGGGCGTTTGCGCCGGAATCAATGGCCGGCAGTTGGGCGCCGGTCATTGCGCCCTTGAGGCGGGAAACAATGGTCGCTGTTTGCGCCGGAAACTCTGCAGTCAGCCGGAAATAGTTTTCCAGCGAGGACTCCAGGAACAGGAAGGCGGTGGCGACTTCCAGCGCCTGCACCTCCGTGGCGCTGCTTTGCGTCTTTCGCAAATGGGCTCCGACCGCACCCAGTGCCTGGACCAATTGAGCAATGTCCTTGTTGGGCTGTTGCTGGGCGGCACGGTACAACGCCTCTGCCTGATTGACATAGGTTTCAAGGGTTGAACGATTGCCGCCGGCGAATTTGAGCCAATTGTCCTTTTGCGACTGGACCTGGTCCCGCAGTGCCCGCACCACGCTCTTTACGTGTTCATCCGCTGCTTCACCTGCCGCCGCTTCCGGCACCGCCAGCAACTCGTCCAGACGGTACAGCTCGCGAATTTTTCTCAGCCGTTCGGTCTGCGCCTTGGATTTTCCAATGACAAGCAGAATGTCGCGGAACAACTTTTCCGGCACTTTCTGCACGCCCTCGATCAACTGCTTGATCTGCTGGTCAATCTTGCCGAACAGCTGCACGGCAAGTGATCCCGCCTCGGTGGGATTGGCTGCCACGGCATCGAAAAAACCGCCTGCCGCATACCAGAACGAACGGGACGGCGATGTCACCTGCAATGCTTCGATGGCAAGCGTGGCATTGCGCATTTCCCGTGCGCCCGCCACCAGGTCCTTGTCGCGCAACAGCTTCAACAGGCCCGCCTGGTACATGCTCCGCCTCTGCTTGACGGCTTCGGACATCATGTCCGACTTCGGCAGGGCAACCGTATCCTCCGGCATGGAGACTGACAAGGACAAATCTGGCGAAAACAGATCGCTTTCCGACGCATCGCTTGCGCCACGCGCCTTGTTGAGCTTGATGTAGGAGGGCGCCAGCATCATCGGCCGGTCTGCCTCGCCCGACATCAGGCTGTCGAGATAGCTCGACAAGGCGACAGTCGCGGTCTTGGTTGCCGAAATCCGCTGCGGCGCGCTCGCGCGCGCGTTTGGATCATTCTCGAGTGTCTCGACCAGCTTCTCGATTTCTTCGTTGAAACGGGCGGCCGCGCCGAGCCCGACCATCGACAATGCGCCGGTCACCTGATGCAGGTGCGTTGCCACGTACTTCGCGGACTTCGCATCGCCCGGGTCTGCGGCAAGCTTGTCCAGATGGGTACGGGCTTCGGTCAGCGAATGTTCGATCTCGGCCTTGACCCATGACAGCGGTCCGATATCAAACGTGGTTTGCGGGTTTGCTGCCATTTGGTAGTGACGCGGGATGCCGGCGATTTTGGGGTTGGGATGAATGCGCGGGGATTACAGCTTGAAGCCGGAGACCGACGCCTTCAGATCTGATGCCACCTCGGCCAGTTCCTTAATCGACGAGGCCGTTTGCTGCGTACCTGCCGTGGTCTGGCGGTTGATCTCAAGAATATCCTGCATGTTCCGGGCAACCTTGTTGGCGGAAGCCGCCTGCGACTGGGTGTCAGTGGAAATCTTCTGAATCAGCGACGCGAGATTCTTTGTCACGGAGTCAATCTCCGACAGCGCCTGTCCGGCAGCGTCCGACAGCTTCGCGCCCTCCACCACACCGGTGGTGGACTTCTCCATGGCAGCCACGGCATCCTGGGTGTCCGCCTGAATGGTCTTGACGATCGCGCCGATCTGCTTGGTGGCTTCACCCGACCGTTCCGCGAGTCGCTGGACTTCCTCCGCAACCACCGAAAAGCCGCGCCCGGCCTCACCTGCGGATGCCGCCTGAATGGCGGCGTTCAGCGCAAGCACGTTCGTCTGCTCGGTAATATCGGAAATCAGTTCCACGATTTCGCCGATTTCCTGCGAGCTCTCACCCAGTCGCTTGATGCGTTTTGATGTTTCCTGAATCTGCTCACGAATGTCATTCATGCCGGAAATCGAGTTTTGCACGGCGAGACGGCCCTTGTCGGCCGCAGCCAGCGACCGCATGGCGACCTGGGACGACTCTTCCGCGTTTGACGACACCTTGGTAAGCGTTTCGGCTACCGACAACACGTCCTGCGTGGTGTCCTGAATTTCCTTCGACTGTTTTTCGGCGGCGTCGAGCAGCTGCACGGAAACGGCCTGCGCCTGCTGGGACTTTACCGATACCTGCGTCGATGCGTTGTTTACACCGGTAACCAGGGTGCGGAGTTCGTCGATGGTGTAGTTCATCGAGTCGGCGATGGCGCCAGTAATATCTTCGGTCACCTTCGCTCGAATGGTCAGGTCGCCGTCAGCCAAATCGCCCATTTCGTTGAGCAGCCGCAGAATGGCTTCCTGATTTCGCTTGTTCTCTGCCTCGGACTCAGCGGCGCGCTTGCGCGCATCAGACAAAAACACCACCGCAATCAGTGCCAGCACCACCAGCGCGACAATGCCGAAGATGATGGCGAGAACCAGCGGCACATTCTTCTTCTCGACGGCAAACGCGTTCTGCAACTGTTCCACGTTTGACAGCAGTTGTTCGGAACCCTGCTGCAACGCGCGGCCGGACTGGCGTGCGGAAACGAGTTTTTGAACGTTACCCAGAATAGGGCCGATATTCTGTTCGAAACTGGTGAACTGCTCGCGCAGCTTGACCACCTTTGTCTTGGCATCGCCATCACGCAGCGCGGTAATGCCCAGCGATTCGGAGCCTGACTCGAGGGCCTTGATCAGTTCGCGAAAGTCATTCGTGTCCTTGCCCATCAAAAACGGAACTTCGGGGTCGATTACTTCCGCACCCAGAATTTCTGCAGACCCGCGGCCAAGCCGTTCCGCCAGGAAGGTCAAACGATTGACCTTCAGTACCTGCGCCGGCGGCGCACCGGACTGCTGCATGAGGCCGGTCAGGTCCTGCGACAGGGCAGCGAGCTCTTCAGCGCCGGCGCGAACCTGGGCAATATTCCTGGAAAGATCGACCAGGTCATTCTTCGCGGCGAGGATGGCGGTCGCCGATGCCGAGCCGTCGGCAAAGCGTTTGGTCAGCTCTTCAAGCCGCGAGGTGAGTTCTTCGCTTATGCGTGCTGACGGGACGGTGGTGGTGAACGCTTCGCCGCCGTTGTTCAGCACATCAAGATATCGCTGGAATTCGTCACGGCTATCCTGCAACTGCGGAAAGGAGACCGCGTCGCCGCGCGCAGCCAGACCGGCTGACTTTGCCAGGCGTTGCGTATGAAACTGCAGTTGCGAGGTGATATTGGTGTAGGTTGAAACGTTGCCGCGGTTGATCGCGTCGAGAACAATCGAGCCAATGGTCAGCGCGCCAAAAAAACCGGCAATGATCAGCAGGATCGGCAACTGCTGTTCAGCAGGACGGTCACCGATCAGGGGGAGCTTGAACGCCCTCCCGTCTTTCTTGGTCTTGGCGACCTTGTTTGCCGCCACTTCAGCCTTGATTTTGCGCGTCTGGTCACCGGTCTGGCCAAAGCCGGAAGTCGAGGAAGCGCCAGATGCGGTGGAGGCTTTGCCAGCAGCTGTCGTCGAAGCAGCCTGGGGCTTTGCCTTGCTCTTGTTCAGAAAACCGAAAATTGACGACCCTGACTTTCCGCTTTTCGCTGCCGGCGGTGCGGATGCGCCGCTGGCGGCTGGGGTCTTGTCCTTGTTTCCAAGGGTCGGGAGTTTAAGTGCCATGTGACTTCTCCGTTACTTTCTTGTCATGCCGCAAGTCAGCGCACTATCGTGCGAAGACACCCGCAGTTGCGGCCACCGGTGCGGTGACCTGGCGACCAACTTCCAAAAATTGCATATTCCCGGCAAGCGCTGCCACATCGAGTTCGTGCCAGAGAACGCCTGCCGGGTCGCGAAAAATCGCCTTTACCCAGGGGCGGGCGTCTGCCACGCCCTGCGGTTCCGCCACAAGCACCTCGGGATTTCGCAGGCCCATCATCCGGCCAACAAGCAGGCCGGAACCTTCAATCAACCGCTCCGAAATTAAAATCACCCGCCGTTCCATGCCGGGGCCAATCGGCTGGTTCCCCTGAAATTCCGAAAAGTCGACAACCGAATAAAGTTTGCCGCGGATGTTGGCCACGCCGCGAAACCAGGGCAACGTCATCGGCACCGGAATCGTCCGGGGCACCGGAATAACCTCAGAAACGTCGGACAGGGTTACCAGCCAGTTTTCATCGCCGACCTGGAAGCCCAGCTTGGACGAGACCGTCTTGCGGGAAGCCAGATCGCGCAGACGCTGAGCGACATTTTGCTGGAACTCGCGGAGGCTGGTCTTTCGGGCCATGATTGCCTGCGCTTAACCCAGCGCCTTGATTTTGGCAATCAGCTCGGGTCCATTGACCGGCTTTACGATGTAGTCCTTTGCACCCTGACGCATGCCCCAGATCTTGTCGGTTTCCTGGTCCTTTGTGGTGCAGATGAAAACCGGAATGTGCTTGGTGGTTTCTTCGCGCGTGATTGCACGCGTTGCCTGGAATCCGTTCAAGCCCGGCATCACCACATCCATCAGTATCAGGTCGGGAACCTCGGCCTTTGCCCGCTCCACGCCGTCTTCGCCGCTGGTCGCCATCACGACGGTGTAGCCGGACTTGGTAAGCAGCCCTTCAAGAAATGCCCGCTCTGTGGGAGAGTCGTCAACGATGAGAATTTTTTTGATGGCCATGTTAGCTCCAAGCGGTTACTGGTATTGAGTGATGTTCTCGAAAGGCGCAGCTTACGCGCCGGCAACGGCTGCCGCGCTTGATCCGCCCGACGACCGGTGCAATTCCACTGTCTTCAACAAACTTTCCTTCGAAAAAGGTTTGGTCAGATACTCGTCGGACCCGACCATTCTCCCCCGGGCGCGATCGAACAGACTGTCTTTCGATGACAACATGATGACGGGGGTTGTTTTATGTTTGGCGTTTTTCTTGATCAGGGCGCAGGTCTGATAACCATCCAGACGCGGCATCATGATGTCGACAAAAATCAGGTCGGGCTGGTGATCGGCAATCTTGGCCAGCGCGTCAAAACCATTTTCCGCCAGGATTACCTGACAGCCGGCCTGCATCAAAAATATCTCGGCCGATCGCCGAATCGTATTCGAATCGTCGATCACCATCACCCGCACGCCAGATAAGGGTTTCGCGTCTGCCACGTCCCGGTTTCCCGCAAGCTCCCCAGCTGACTGGGCGCCCGCCTTCTATTTAAAGTTCAATCGTACCCGCTTCGCGCCCGACTCGTCAGCATTATCCGGCAATTCGGAAGGACGCGATCAGCGATCATCGATGGGTAGGCAGAGTATCGCGTTTTCCCTTTTAAAACAATAAGCAAACCAACGAATTTCACTTAGTTCCGAAGCTGGCAAAGATGCAAACTATTGTTAAATCTCGACCATTTCGAAGTCTTCTTTGCGCGCACCGCATTCAGGACAACACCAACTGATTGGCACGTCGTCCCAACGGGTTCCCGGTGAAATACCATCATCCGGTGAGCCTGCGGCTTCATCGTATATGTAGCCGCATACAAGGCACATCCACGTCTTGTATTGATCGACGGACGTCATGAGCGACTTTCGGGACTACAATCACTGGGCATTTTCGAGACCTTCTGGAATTGATCCGGCAAGAGTTCGCATCATATCGGTTGGCAGTGCATATCGCCATGCCCCGCCGGCCACACCACAATTTGGCCGCTACCGCTCTGTATTCAACCCATGACAGACTTTCATAAAGCTCCGCCTGCTGTATTGACCTTTGCCGCCACCGATCCGTCCGGCGGCGCCGGTATCCAGGCAGACATCCTGACGCTGGCCAGCATGGGCTGTCATCCCCTGTCTGTCATTACTGCGATAACCGTCCAGGACACATCTGGCGTCGAGGATATTTACCCAATTGATTCCGATTGGGTTGCCGATCAGGCGCGCGCGATACTTGAAGACATACCCGTGGCCGCGTTCAAGATTGGCGTGCTGGGCAGCGTCGAGAATGTCTCCGCGATCGCGGAAGTGGTTGCCGATTACCCCGACATTCCGCTGATTCTTGATCCGGTGCTGGCGTCGGCGCGGGGCGACGAGTTCGCCAATGAAGTCACGTTGTCAGCGATCAAGGAGCTGCTCATCCCGCAGTGCACGCTGATTACGCCCAACACGCCGGAATTGCGCCGCCTTGCGCTCGACGATGACGAGGAGGACGGTCAAATTGAACGGCTGGCACTCAGGCTCATTGAAATGGGATGCGAGTACGTGCTGGTCACGGGAACGCACGAATCCACCCCGGACGTCATCAATACCCTTTTCTTTGAGCGCGGAATCATCCGCAGCGACAATTGGCGCCGCTTGCCCGGCAGCTACCACGGGTCGGGTTGCACTCTTGCCTCGGCTATCGCCGCGACCATTGCGCGCGGGCTGGAGATTTCCGAGGCCGTGCGTGAAGCACAGGACTACACCTGGCAAGCGCTCAAGCATGGGTTTCGCCCGGGTATGGGCCAGTTTATTCCCGATCGACTTTTTTGGGCTCGCGATGACGCAGGACAACTGGCCGATACCGGCGCCGCTGAGGCTGACGCATCTGCCGGCGGGACCAGTCATTGAGGCTGGCCCCCCCGTTGCTGCAGCGCCCGGATCCGGCAAGCGACGTGTCGAATGTCTTATGACATGAAAGCGGTTACTGGACTCTATGCCATCACTCCCGAGATGGCGCATACCGAGCGCTTGCTCGGGATGGTCAGCCAGGCTATCAGCGGTGGGGCGCGCCTGTTCCAATACCGCAACAAATCCGCCGGTCATGAACGCAGGCTTGAACAAGCGACAGCGCTTCGGAAGTTGACTGGCGAGGCGGGCGCACGACTGATCATCAATGACGATTTTGAGCTCGCCATGCGTGTATCGGCCGACGGCGTACACCTCGGCCGGGACGATTTCACCGGCCAACCCGTGCCTGGCTTCATCTCGGCAATGCGGCAGCAGGCATTGGCTTCCGGCATCCCCTCCTTTATCGTCGGGATTTCCTGCTATGACCAACTGGAACGCGCCATTGCTGCCGAAAACGCGGGGGCCAACTATGCTGCCTTCGGCAGTTTCTATCCGTCAGCGACCAAGCCGGATGCCGTTCGAGCCAGTCCTGCCTTGATCGTGGCAGCAAAACGTCAACTCGCTCTGCCAATTGTCGCCATCGGCGGCATCACGGTGCAAAATGCACCAGAATTGATCGCGGCAGGCGCAGACGCTGTTGCGGTTGTGACTGCCTTGTTCAACTCGGAAGATATTCAATCCCACGCCTCGGCGTTCAACGCCCTATATGCCAACCATGTTTGAAAACAGTCAAAAACTATTCGCGCAGTCGCAGGAGTTCATTCCTGGCGGCGTAAATTCTCCAGTGCGCGCTTTCCGCGCTGTCGGCGGAACGCCGATTTTCTTTCGCGAGGCTCGCGGCGCCTATATGTGGGATGTCGATGGAAACCGGTTCATCGACTACGTCGGGTCGTGGGGGCCGGCGGTCCTCGGGCATGCTCATCCAGATGTCGTTCGCGCCGTGCAGGAGCGTGCGGCAATGGGACTGTCGTTCGGCGCGCCGACGGAGCTCGAATTGCAGATGGCGGAAACGCTTTGCTCGCTGTTGCCGTCGATTGAACAGGTAAGGCTGGTAAGTTCGGGTACAGAGGCGACGATGAGTGCCATTCGCCTTGCCCGCGGCTTCACCGGCAGAAGCAAAATAGTCAAGTTTGAAGGTTGCTATCACGGTCATGGCGATGCATTGCTGGTAAAGGCCGGTTCTGGCGCCCTGACGTTTGGCAACCCGAGTTCCGCGGGTGTGCCGCCCGAGGTCGCCGCGCACACCCTGGTGCTCCCCTATAACGACAGTGAAGAACTCGACCGAATGTTCAAGTCGGTCGGTGATGAAATCGCCTGCGTCATTGTTGAGCCGATTGCGGGCAATATGAATTTTGTCATGCCGTCCGAATTCTATATCCGGCAACTACGGGACCTTTGTACAAAACACGGCGTGGTGCTGATATTCGACGAAGTCATGACGGGCTTTCGCGTGGGACTGACCGGGGCACAGGGCCATTTTGGCGTCAGGCCGGATCTCACCACGCTTGGCAAGGTGATCGGGGGAGGCTTGCCCGTCGGCGCATTCGGCGGTCGCCGCGACATCATGGCCCAACTCGCGCCGCTGGGCGGGGTTTACCAGGCAGGCACGCTGTCGGGCAATCCGGTGGCGGTTGCCGCAGGCCTGAAGACGCTTGAACTGATTTCGCAGCCTGGTTTTTTCGAGCGCTTGGCAAAAACAACGACCAGCTTCACCGATGGTATCCAGTCCGCGGCTCGCAGTGCCGGCGTTACGCTTTCGGCAACATCGCTGGGCGGCATGTTCGGTTTGTTTTTCTCGGCCGCGGTGCCAAAAAATTTCGCCGACGTCATGTTGTCGGATCGCGACCGCTTCAACAGGTTCTTTCACGCCATGCTTCGACGCGGCATTTATCTCGCGCCCTCGGCGTTTGAAGCGGGCTTTGTCTCCGGCGCGCATTCGGATGCCGATATTGCCGAAACGGTTGCTGCAGCCGCTTCAGCTTTCGGTGAAACCGAATTGTCCTGACCAGCATGAGGCTCACCGCTACGATCGACAACATTGCGCTCGCTGCGCTGGTATTTGCGGTCGTGGCGATTGCCGCCGTTTCAAGCGTTGCCGTCGTTTCAGCCGAGAATCTGATTGCGACCAACGACAGCATTCTGAAGGCGCAGCGAGTCATTTCCAGCCTTGAGGCCATTCGCCAGCATGCGCTGGCGCTAAACCTCGGGCAGCAGCGCCTGATCATCGGTGGCAATGAGGAAGACCTGACGCTATCACGGCCTGGCTCGGTGGAGATCGAAGCGGAGTTAGCCTATCTGGCGGGCAAACGAGGCGACAATGCTGCGCTGGCTGCCCGCTTTCTTGAGTTCGAGGCCATTGTCCGCGAATTCATTGCCGCAGAACAAAGCATTATCCAGGCCAGCAAGTCTGCGGCACATGCGGAAACACAGGCGCTGGTACGTGCGCACCTGGGCAGCGAATTGCGGGTAAAGCTGCTTGCGGTTTCGAACCAGATCCTGATCCAGTCACGCCGGCTGCTGGATAACCTGGAAGCTGATCAAATTGCTTATGGTGACAAAGTGCGCCGGCTGATTCTGGCCCTGATCTCGTCGTCAGCGTTCATTCTGGTCTTTCTTTACGGCACCCTTCGGCGACTGAATCGGGAGCAGCGTATGTCGCAGGCGCGAATCGCCCATCAGGCAACGCACGATTCGCTTACAAATCTTTTCAATCGGCCCGCGGTGATGGACCATATCTCTTCGCGACTATCGGACGCCGCCAGCGAGGCTGCATTGGGCGGTTTTGCCCTCCTGCTGCTGGACCTCGATGGCTTCAAGGAAATCAACGACAACTTTGGCCATGATGCCGGCGACCTGCTGCTTAAGGAGGCGGCACAGCGCGCGCGACTGGCGTTGCGCGATTCGGACTTCGTCGCCAGGCTTGGGGGCGACGAGTTCCTGGTTGTCATTCCGCAGGTTTCCGACCAGGAGAACGCCGAGCATATTGCGCGCAAACTGATCGACGCAATCGGTGCGCCATTCCGGTTGGGAACGCATCATGCACGCGTTACCGCGAGTATTGGAATCAGCCTGTTTCCACGTGATGCGCGCGACCGCGAGGCGCTGATGAAATGCGCTGACATAGCGCTATACGAAGCCAAGGGTGCCGGCCGAAATCGCGCGGTCTCTTTCCATGCCGGGTTGATTCGCGCCTAGCGAAATTGTGGCGCCGCGGGCTGAAAATTGACAACCCGGCCTTGGCCGGGTTGTCTGATTCATCCAACAGCGGAAGCGGCTTATCTGGCCCGCATCCCCGCGACGTATTCAGCGACCGCTTCCATGTCTGCATCACGCAGGCGACTGGCAATGGCATTCATCTGGGTATTCACGCGTGACGTGTTGGCGTATGCGCGAAGCGCGGCGAGTGTGTACTCCGGCCACTGCCCGGCCAGCCGGGGATACGTGGCCGGGATACCGGCGCCCGCGCCCCCATGACACCCCGCGCATGCGGGAACCTTGAGTTCGGCAATGCCCGCGCGGAAAATTTTCTGTCCTTTGTCTGCAAGCTTTGCGTCTCGCGCCACCGCGTTGGCCTTTGGAACCTGCGAAAAGTAATAAACGCCAAGCGCTTTCATGTCGCCGGCAGACAAATTGGCGGCCATTCCCTGCATGATTGGATTCTTACGGCTGCCGGTCTTGAAGAGTTCCAGCTGCTTGGCGATATACTGTTCGGGCATCCCCGCAATGTTCGGATTCGACGAAACGGCGCTCATGCCATCCAGACCGTGGCAGGCAACACAGACCGTGCTGGCAAGTTGCTGTCCACGCGCCATGACATCAGCCTTGCTGGGCGTTGGAACCACCGCAGGTGCATCAGCAGCGTTTGGTGCCGCCTGTAATGACACTACGCCGAGCGCAAAATACGCTGCAACCAAAAATCTTCTCATCCCCAAGCCTTTGATCGATTTACTTTTCAACCCATGATTTTATCTGAACCCGACCCAAGAGGAAACCATGGGCCTGTTTGACAGAGCAATCTATACCGCTTCTGCCCATGATCTTGAGCAGCTTCCGCCGGATACTGGACTGGAGGTAGCCTTTGTTGGTCGCTCCAACGCCGGCAAATCCAGCGCGATCAACACGCTCGCCAACCACAAACGCCTTGCGTATGTATCAAAGACCCCGGGACGCACGCAGCTCATTAATTTTTTTTCGCTCGGCGAAGATCGAACGCTTGTTGACCTGCCCGGATACGGTTACGCAAAGGTTCCGGTGAAAGTCAAAGCCCATTGGCAGGGCGTGCTTGCCGCCTATGTGAGCACTCGCAAAGCACTGAAGGGCCTGGTGTTGATCATGGATGCTCGCCACCCGTTGAAGCAATTGGATTTGCAGTTGCTCGATTGGTATTTGCCAACTGGCAAGCCCGTGCATTGTCTGCTCACCAAGTCAGACAAACTTTCGCGAAGCGAGCAGGCGCTTACCTTGCAAAGAGTACGGCAGCAGATGCTGGCGGCCAAACACCACTCAACGGTCCAGCTGTTCTCAAGCTTGAAAAAAGAGGGCGTAGTCGAGGCGGAGATCGCCATTGAGCGCTTATTTGGCTAAGGCCAAGTCCAATAACCTGTGTCGCGATGGACAGGCAGAATCCGGAACGCTCGCGCACCTCAATGCCACGCGCAAAAAAGAAAAGGGCACGGGAAAAGGGGTAACCCGTGCCCTCGGAACAGCCTTAAGTAAAGAATTAAGGCACCCGCTCAGGGAGGAGAAGCGGGGAGGAGCAAGCCCCTCATGTATTAAGATGGTGACTCGCACCGAAAGTTCAACCAGGCAGCGCGCCTGACTGCAGTCGAGATTTCGTCGCAATCTGTGAGCGCGTTCCTACACGTCGAGGACCGGATATTGATGTCGATCGGAAAATTTCCCCAGCGGAGGATGCGGCGCCTGCGTCGGACCGGCTTCCTGCGCGATATGGTTCGCGAGTCGTCGCTGTCGTGTGCCGACTTCATTTACCCAGTTTTCATTCTCGACGGCGTCCGCCAGCGCCAGTCCATTTCCTCCATGCCGGGTATCGAGCGGGTCTCAATTGACTTGTTGCTTCCGATTTGCGAAGAAGCTGTCAGCCTGGGTGTCCCGGCGATCGCACTTTTCCCCGTGATCGACGCCTCACTGAAATCCCCCGGCGGCGAAGAGGCTTTTAACGCTGACGGACTTGTTCCGCGGGCAGTCTCGGAGTTGAAGCGCAGATTCCCCGAACTCGGCATCGTTTGCGATGTGGCATTGGACCCATACACCTCGCATGGCCAGGATGGAGTAATTGATGATGCCGGTTACATTCTGAACGACGAAACGGTTTTGATACTTGAGAAGCAGGCCCTGACTCAGGCGAATGCTGGCGTTGATATTGTGGCACCGTCCGACATGATGGACGGCCGCATCGGGGCAATTCGGGGTGCCCTCGACGCAGGCGGATTCATTCATACGGCAATCATGGCGTATGCCGCAAAATATGCGAGCAAGTTTTATGGCCCATTCCGCGATGCCGTGGGTTCGTCAGGCAATCTTGGCAAAAGTGACAAAAAGAACTACCAGATGGACCCGGGCAACTCTGATGAGGCGATGCGCGAAATCGGTCTTGACCTTGATGAGGGCGCGGACATGGTTATGGTCAAGCCCGGCATGCCATACCTTGATATTGTATTGCGATGCAAACAGACATTCGGCGCACCGACATTTGCTTATCAAGTTTCCGGCGAGTACGCGATGCTCAAAGCGGCCGCACAGAACGGTTGGCTTGACGGCGATGCCTGCATGATGGAATCGTTGCTGGGTTTCAAGCGCGCCGGTGCGGACGGGATCCTGACTTACTTTGCGCTTGAGGCCGGCAGGCTCCTGAAGCGTCCCTGACAGTCCAGCCACCCATGGCCGTTGTACGCGTTTCGCCGGCTCTCAATAGTCTTGGTCGGGACAAAACCGCCGCAGGGCACCTTCATACTGTACGCGTTCATGTCGGATGTGGTGCTGGGGATACGCTCTTTGTCGTACAGCGTGATTCTCAAATAGCACTATCTTTACCAGCTGTCCCGAAATCGTAAGTGAGTAGCTGACAACGTGACCTGATTTTGCCGAAGCTGGCGCAACCTGGGTGCTTACTTTTGGCCCGGTGTAATGCATTTGTTTTTCGAGCAGGTACATTTCAAAACGCTTCGGCTCAATGCCAATCAATTCAAGCTCAATGACACTGTGCTCATTTGCGGTACCCGTTAGCACCGGGCCAACCAGCCAGGGTGCAAACTGCTCGAACTGTTTCATGACAATCAAAGCGGCAGCGCGCAATGCAGTCAACGTATGCGAATGCGATTCGCTCGAGTAGAGCGTCTGGCGCTGGCGTAGAGCAAAGTCGATTTCATTCAAATTGGGCAAGCTCAGGCTACCCTCGACGTGCAATTGGTTTGCCGCTTTCCACGCAGCCTTGGCGTAGTCAGTTTCACCTTCCTCAATCAAACGTGCGGCCCGCTCGGCAATCTCCTCACGCATGTGATCGTGTTTGCCGCCGCGGCCTGCCCTTGGTCGCTTGTCCATGGATGCGCGTTGCGGTTGGAAATCAGAAGATTTGATTCCGAACTTCCTCGGACGGCTTGTTTGCTTCGCGCAAACTGGCCGGACCGTCGTTCAGATTGCCCTGCGATTCAGCATAGACAAACTCGAGTGCAGGTTTGCCATCTTTCGTTAGCTCCCCTGCCAAGGGGACTGCCGCTATGCCGGCAGGCGGTTCAAACGGCATTTCCTTTACGCCTTTCAGCGCTTTGGCCATGTAACTCATCCAGATCGGCAGAGCTGCCTGGCCGCCGGTTTCGTTGTTGCCAAGGTCGCTGGGATTGTCGAATCCAATCCAGGAAATGGCGACCAGCCCGGGGTTAAAGCCGGCAAACCAGGCGTCGAAATGGTCATTCGTGGTTCCGGTTTTGCCGGCAAGATCGTTTCGGCCAAGCGACATCGCGCGTGCCGCGGTTCCATAGCGAACGACATCACGCATCAGGCTCGACATGATGAATGCATTGCGCGGGTCGATTACGCGCTCTGCTTGTTTCGTTCCGGACTGGTTTGACTCTGCCTCCACTGCCGATTCTGGTGAAGCGGTAAATAGAATCCCGCCTTTGTCGTCAGTAATTTTGCTGATGAAATAGGGTTTGATCCGGTAGCCACCATTTGCAAATACCGCATAGGCCCCAGCCATTTGCAAAGGCGTCGTTGAGCCCGCGCCGAGCGCCATGGTCAGATATGCCGGATGCAGCTTTGGGTCGAAACCAAATCTTGCAACGTAGTCTTGGGCATAGCTCGGTCCGATGGCCTGGAGTATCCGAATGGAGACCATGTTCTTCGACTTTGCGAGCGCTGTCCGCAAGCGCATTGGGCCCTCATACTTTCCATCATAGTTCTTGGGTTCCCAGATTTGTCCTCCGTGGCGGCCTGGGTCAAAGACGACAGGTGCATCGTTGACAACGGTTGCTGGCGTGAAGCCCTTCTCCAGAGCCGCCGAGTAAACGAATGGCTTAAAACTTGAGCCCGGCTGGCGCATGGCCTGGGTGACGTGGTTGAACTTGTTGGCCGCAAAGTCGAATCCGCCGGCTAACGCTCGAATGGCGCCATCTGAAGGTTCGATGGATACCAAGGCCGCCTCAACCTTTGGTAACTGCGAGATGACCCAGTTTCCCTTTTCGTCGGTTCCCAGCCTGATGATTGAGCCGCGTACCGGCTTCAACGGCGACGACTTTTCTGCAAGAGCGCGCGCGATGAATTTAAGGGCGTCTCCATGGAGCGTAATGGTTTCCCCGCGCCGCGTGTAAGCAATCACTTTCTGTCTGTCGATCTCCAGTACGACTGCTGGCATCAAATCGCCAATTATCTCGCGCTCTTGCAGCGCCTCTTCAGCCGCCTCTTCAGCTTCGTCCTTGTCGTCTGGCAATTTGATCAGCGCCTCGGGCCCGCGATATCCGTGACGACGGTCATATTCGAGCACGCCTTTTCTTAAGGCGGATACGGCACTTTCCTGATCGAGCTTCCTGATCGTTGTATAGACGCGAATGCCACTAACATAGGTCTTTTCGCCGTATTGCTCAAAGACCTCTTGGCGCGCCATCTCGGCTACATATTCAGCAAGCACGGGGTACATTTGCCTTTCCCGGTTCAGCTTCAGCGGTTCTTCCCTGGCGCGCGCTGTTGCATCATCGGTCAAATAACCCAATTCATTCATCCGTCTCAGAACGTATTGCTGCCGCAACGTTGCCCGCTTCAAATTGTTGAATGGGTTGTATTGCGATGGGGCTTTGGGCAAACCGGCAAGCATTGCCGCCTCAGCAGCGGTGAGCTGATCCATTGGCTTATTGAAATACACACGGCTTGCAGCTGCAAAACCGTGCGCGCGATTGCCGAGAAAAATGTGGTTAAGGTAGATCTCGAGAATCTGATCCTTAGTCAGGTTGCGCTCTATCTTGTAAGCAAGTAACCACTCCGACACTTTGCGGGTTAGGGTAACTTCGTTACTTAGAAAGAAGTTTCTCGCGACCTGCTGCGTAATCGTCGATGCTCCGCCTTTGGATTTTCCCGCCATGATTGCGGCAGTAGCCGCACGGGTTAGTCCAATGAAATCAACGCCACCATGTTGGTAAAAGCGCTCGTCTTCGGCGGCAATGACGGCCTGCTTCATGACAGCGGGAAAGTCCTGGACACGGACAAACGACCGCTTTTCCTCACCGAACTCACCGATCAGATCACCCTCAGCGGTATATACCTTCAACGGCAACTTGGGACGATAGTCTGTCACCGCGTCGATGGACGGCAAGTTAGGGTAGAGCAGTATGATTGTGAGTGTCGCTATGCCCAGCGCAACCAGCGCCAGTGATGCAATCAAAATCAGGGGATACAACCACCATCGAGGGCTCATGACAACTTTAGCTATCTGCGGAAGAGCGTCATTATATCGGCCGCGACTTAGACAACCAGCCAGATTCTGGCGTCACCAAGCGGCAACAGTGGCGAAATCGTGGCAAAAACATTTGTTGCAGCGCAATTAAAGCCCTTTCTAGGTTTGAAAGAATTTGCTTTACACGTCCACGGCTTGTTGCTAGCATTTAATGTAATTTGTGCGTAATGGGCCGTAAGTTCTAATCACTACAAGGGCCAGGAACCACCATGTTTAAAGAAAAGCTGGCATCCCAGTTTGATTTTCTGAGTGCGAAAACGCCGCCGTTGATTGGGGTCGATATCAGTTCGTCCTATATCAAGATGGTTGAAATCGCCGAAGCCGGCAAAGGCCTTTACCGTGTCGAACGATACGTAATTGAGCCGCTGCCCAAAGATACCGTCACCGATGGCAATATCGCCAACATTGAAGCTGCGGGCGAGGTCATGAAGCGTGCGCACAAGCAAATGGCGTCTCGCGTCAAGAATATTGCCCTGGCCCTTCCATCGTCCGCGGTAATCACCAAGAAGGTTTTGCTTAACGGCAATCAGCGCGAAGAGGACATGGAGTATCAGGTTCAGTCCGAAGCGAATCAATACATTCCGTTCAGCCTTGACGAGGTAAATCTCGACTTTCAGGTTATTGGTCCGGCGCCGAACAGCGAGGAGGAGGTCGAAGTCCTTATTGCCGCGTCGCGGAAGGAAAAAATCGAGGATCGGGTTGCTGTTGCTGAAGCTGCGGGACTGAAGACGATAGTCATGGATGTTGAGTCCTACGCAGCGCTTGCCGCATTCGACATGATCAAGGGTTCGTCGTCTGGCATCGAGGACAAGGACGTTACGGCGATCGTCGATATTGGAGCCCAGATCACGCGCGTCACGGTCATGCATGAAGATCAGCAGGTTTACTCGCGCGAACAGCAGCTCGGCGGGTATCAGCTGACACAGGACATATCCAGGCAATTCGGGATGCCGATGGAGGAGGCTGAAGTCGCCAAGAAGAGCGGGGGACTGCCCGACAATTATCACTCGGATGTACTCCAGCCTTTCAATGAAAAGGTGGTACTGGAGATTTCTCGCGCGCTTCAGTTCTTCTTTACATCCACCCAGTTCAACAAGGTTGATCACATACTGCTTTGCGGCGGTTGTGCGATGCTGGATGGGTTGGAGGAAATGATTGCCCAGCGCACCCAGGTCCACACCCTGATCGCCAACCCTTTTGCCAACATGGCCCTGTCATCGAAAATCAAGCCCCGCCAACTGACCGTTGATGCGCCGGCACTGATGGTGGCATGCGGGCTCGCCATGCGGAGGTTCGATCCAGCATGATGCGCATAAACCTGCTCCCCCATCGCGAGGAAAAGCGAAAACAGCGCCAGAAGCAATTTGGCATTCTTGCCGGCATAACTGCAGCTGTCGGTCTGGTCGTGGCCGGTTTTCTCTGGTTCGCTTTTGACAGCCAGATTGAAAATCAGAAGGGCCGCAACAAGTATTTGAACGATGAAATTTCGAAGCTCGACAAGCAGATTGACGAGATCAAGAAAATTCGTGAAGAAACCGCTTCATTGCTCGCAAAGAAGCAGGTTGTTGAGGGTCTGCAAAGCAACCGCTCTGAACCGGTTTACCTGCTGGACCAACTGTTGCGGCAGCTGCCTGAGGGGCTTTATCTGAAGTCCATCCGGCAAACGGGGGTCAAGATCAATGTGACCGGATATGCCCAATCGAATGCGCGGGTTTCGGCGTTCATGCGGAATATCGAGGCTTCGCCGTATTTGGAAAACCCGAATTTGCTCGAGATCAAGGCCGTTACCGTGAACAGCCAGCGAGCAAATGAATTCAGTCTGGATTTCGCCATCAAGCGAGCAAAGGCGGATGACGGAAGAGGGTCGCCACGAAAAGCCGATCCCGCAAAGCCGGCGGAGAAGAAAGCATGAACAAGTGGCTTGAAGAGCTGAAGCAGCTTGATACCAAGAACCCAGGAAATTGGCCGTGGGCGTTCAAGATCGCCGCCTTTCTGCTTATTTTCGTTGCGATTCTGGTCGGCGGTTATCTCGCTTTCTATCAGGGACAGCTTGCTGATCTTGAAACACAAGAAAAGAAAGAGACGGACCTCAAGACCACCTTCCTGGAAAAGAAAAAGCTTGCGGTAAATCTCGAGGCTTACCAGCAACAGCGCGCTGAGATCGAACAATCTTTCGGTGCCCTGTTGAAGCAGTTGCCTACCCGGTCGGAAATGGACGCCTTGCTGATCGATATCAATCAGGCTGGCCTGGGTCGTGGCCTCCAGTTCGACCTTTTCAAGCCGGCGCCGACCGAAACCGCAACCGAGTTCTACGCAGAGCGTCCAATCAACCTGAAGGTTGTTGGCAATTATCATGATTTGGGCGCCTTCGCCAGCGATGTGTCGAAGCTTCCCCGGATCGTGCTTTTGAACGACCTGAATATCGCGGTTGCAAAGGACGGGATTCTGAACATGGAAGCCGTCGCCAGAACGTATCGATATCTGGATCCCGACGAAGTCGCTGCGCAGCGTAAAGCGGCAAAAGGCGTAGCCAAGGCTGCGCCGGGTAAACCGGGAGGCAAATGATGAAACGTCGAGCGACTTGCGTTTTATTGTGCGGACCGGCTTTGCTGCTAGCTTCATGCGGCGAGGGCTTTTCGGACTTGCGCCAATTTGTTAAGGACTCCGAAAAAAGCGTCGTGCGGAAAATCGATCCGCTGCCGCAGGTCAAGCCTTTTGCACCGTTTGCTTACGAGGGGTTTGATCTTCCTGACCCATTCAAGCCGCGCAAACTTGCGGTCAAGCAGAACGATGGCGGCGGACTTGCCCCGGACCTGAACCGGCGCAAGGAACCGCTGGAAGCTTTTCCGCTGGAGCAGCTGAAGATGGTGGGAACGTTATCCCAAGCTGGCGTCACCTATGCATTGGTGCGGGCGGAGAAGACGCTGTATCGCGTAAAGAAGGGCAATTACCTTGGTCAGAACTTCGGCTTAATTACCGAAATTACCGACACCGAAGTCAAACTGAAAGAAATCGTTCAAGACACCGCCGGAGATTGGACGGAGCGCCAAAGCGTGCTTCCGCTACTCGAAGGAAACGTGGGAGGCAAATCGTGATTCAAACAATCCGGACAAACTCAGCTCGACTGCTTGCGGGACGCTTGTTTGCGTACGCCGCAGTTCTTGCGGGCATGGTCTTTAGCGCTTCCGCCGTTGCACAGTCAACGCAGGGAAACCTCCTTCAGTCCATCAACACCTCGACGCTTCAGGGTGGCAAGGTGATCATCCGTGCCAACTTCAAGGATCCGCTTGCTGCCGCGCCGCCCGGATTTACCGTGACAAATCCGGCCCGTATCGCAATCGACTTGCCGGGTGTTTCAAACGCCCTGGGCAAGAACACCGTTGATATTGGTGAGGGAGACGTTCGTTCGGTCAGCGTCGTCGAGGTGTCGGGACGCACGCGTCTGGTGATTAACCTGACGCGCAGCCTCAACTACACCACGGGTCTTGATTCCAACTCTCTGGTTATTACGCTCGAAGGTGTGCCGCTGAGCGCGGTGAAGGAAACAGCCCAGGTAACAAAGTTTGCCGAGGCATCGGTAACACTCGGGGTGCAGAAGCAGAGCCTGCGGGACATCGATTTCCGCAGGGGTGCGAATGGAGAAGGTCGTGTAATCGTTGATTTGTCTTCCGCGAACACCGGCATCGATATTCGCCAGCAGGGCAAGAGCATCCTGGTTGACTTCATCAATACCAATGTTCCGCGAAATCTGGTACGCAGGCTGGATGTAATTGACTTTGCAACGCCTGTACGCACGGTCGATGTGCTCGATCAGGGCGCCAACACCCGCATGATCATCGAACCGAAAGGGCTTTGGGAATATTCTGCCTACCAGACCGATACCCAGTTCATCATTGAAGTCAAGCAGCTCAAAGACGATCCAAACAAGATGGTGCCGGGCGTCATTGGCTACGGTGGGGAAAAGCTGTCGCTTAACTTCCAGAACGTGGAAGTTCGGGCGGTTCTGCAGGTAATTGCCGATTTCACTGGACTGAACATAGTAACCAGCGACACCGTCGGTGGCAGCCTGACCTTGCGCTTGAAGGATGTGCCCTGGGATCAGGCCTTGGACATCATTTTGCAGGCCAAGGGGCTCAACAAGCGCAAGAACGGCAATGTGGTGCTAATCGCGCCTGCAGACGAGCTTGCAACCAAGGAGAAGCTCGCGCTTGAAGCCAGCCAGCAAATATCCGAACTGGAACCGCTTAGGACCGAGAGCTTCCAGCTGTCCTATACCAAGGCGGATGATGTAAAGCGCCTCGTTTCAGACAAGGACCAGCGGATTTTGTCGAAGCGCGGGAGCTCGACGTCGGATCCTCGTACGAACACTTTATTTGTCAACGACACGTTGACCAAGCTTGACGAGGTCCGCCGCCTGATTGCCCAGCTTGACGTACCGGTACGCCAGGTGCTGATAGAGGCCAGAATCGTGATCGCCGACGACAAGTGGGGCTCCCAGCTTGGTGCCAAGTTCAATTTGGCTGCAGGCGCCAACCGGCAGGGTAGAAACATAGGCGTTGCCGGAAACATCGACAACGCACATAACATCGTTGGCGGCACGACGCCGCTCGGCGCGGATACGCCGATCGCGGTCAACCTGCCGGTCGTCGGTGCTGCCGGGTCACTTGGCATCAATATTCTGAACATCGCCAACAACAATCTGATCGAGCTTGAGTTGTCCGCACTTGAGTCGGATGGGCGCGGAAAGGTGGTCTCGAACCCGCGCATCGTCGCACCTGACAAAAAGAAGGCCATCATCACCCAGGGTACCGAGATCCCATACGAAACACAGTCGGCCAGCGGCGGAACAACGATTCAATTCAAGCCGGCCGTCTTGTCGCTTGAAGTTACGCCGCAAATCACCCCGGATGACAAGGTCATCATGGACCTCGAAATCAAGAAAGACTCGGTCGGGCAGATTTTCCGGAACATCCCTTCGATTGACACCAAAACCGTACGGACATCGGTGCTGGTCGATAACGGCGATACGGCTGTGCTCGGCGGAATTTTTGAGACGGTGACGCGGACAGACGTTGTCAAGGTTCCCCTGCTTGGCGACATCCCGGTGCTTGGTGCCTTCTTCCGGCGTACCTCCAAGCAACAGGACAAGACAGAACTGTTGATTTTCATCACGCCGCGGATCATCAAGGAGTCGTTGACAGTCCGTTGAACGTCCGGTCAAATCTGGCCACGCAAAAACCGAAACGGGGCGCTCGCAAGAGCGCCCCGTTTTGCTTGATAATTTGGGAATGGCTGACGGCAAACGCAACCTCTACCTGGTCGGAATGCCCGGCTCCGGCAAGAGCACCATCGGAAAGGTGCTATCCCGGCATCTGAATCTAGAATTCATCGATGCGGATCAGGAACTGGTTTCAAGAACGGGAGTAAGCATCGCCAACATTTTCCAGGTCGAAGGCGAGGCCGGCTTTCGCACCAGGGAGTCACAACTGCTCGCCGCGCTCTGCCAGCGGGATCGCCTTCTGCTGGCGACCGGCGGTGGCGTAGTGCTAAGGCAAGACAACCGAGAGCTACTGCAGCGAACGGGTATCGTCATTTACCTCCATGCCACCCTCGATCACCTTTGGCAGCGCACGCGGCATGACTCGAGACGCCCGCTATTGCAGACGGAAAATCCGCGGTCTGTGCTCAAATGCCTGCTGGAGGTCCGTGACCCACTTTACCGGCAGGTCGCGGACCTGACCGTTGAAACCGGCCGCCAAAGCATCGGCAAGCTGGTATCCGAGATCGACCGCCAACTTGACCAACACAGCCTTTGGCCACCCGCGTGTTTGCCAACCAGTGCTGGCGTTGGCACAGCCGGCTCGAACAACCCATGTAGTGCACAGGCAATCGATGAGTCCTGAATTTTCCGCCGCGTTGCAAGTATCACTTGGCGAACGCTCGTATCCGATTGCGATCGGCTCCGGACTGCTTGGCGATACCGATTGTTTCTCCGCCTATCTCCCGTCGCGGCGCCTGGCATTGGTATCAAATGTCACGTTATGGCCGCTCTATGCCGGGATACTGCAATCCCGCCTTGAGGGCGCGGGGTATTCAGTGGTGCCCATTGTCTTGCCGGACGGCGAAGAGTACAAAAGCTGGGAGTCGCTGAACACGATTTATGATGTATTGCTTGAGAATCGGTGCGATCGGCAGACCACGCTGGTTGCTCTTGGGGGCGGTGTAATTGGCGACATAACCGGTTTTGCAGCGGCAACCTACCAGCGCGGTGTTCCGTTCATTCAGATTCCCACCACCCTGTTGGCGCAGGTGGATTCCTCCGTCGGCGGCAAGACTGCGATCAACCATCCACGCGGGAAGAACATGGTTGGCGCGTTTTACCAACCGAACCTTGTATTGGCTGACACGGATACGCTCAAGACATTGCCAGATCGCGAATATCGATCCGGGATCGCCGAAGTGATCAAGTACGGCCTGATATTGGACTACGCGTTCTTTGCCTGGATCGAGGCCAATATCGGTGCTCTTTTGGACCGGCAGCCCGAAGCCACCGCCTATGCAATAAGACGATCCTGCGAAATCAAGGCAGGCGTTGTGTCGGCGGACGAGCGTGAAATCGTCAAGGACGGCGGTCGCGCCCTGCTCAATCTCGGCCATACGTTCGGCCATGCCATAGAGTCCGCGCTGGGGTACGGTACGTGGTTGCACGGCGAGGCGGTGGGTTGCGGCATGGCCCTTGCTGCAGGCCTTTCAACCAGCATCGGCCTGCTGGATGCCGCCGAGTGCGATCGTCTCGTCAGATTGATTGAACGCAGCGGACTTAGCGCGCGGCTACCGGAAGTCAGCACCGAGGAGTTGCTCGAGCACATGGGCCGCGACAAAAAGAACGAAGGCGGCGCAATCCGCCTGATCTTGCTCAGCCGGATAGGCGAGGCGATCGTAGACACCTCGATCAGCAGCAAGCGCATATCGGATTTTCTCGCGTTGCAGCCGCGCCAGTCAGCAGTCTGAGCCCAGGCTGCCACGTTGCAACACAGGATTTGCGATCATTGGGCTTTATTCCGGCGGCTGCAGGCGGCGCAGGAATACCCTCATTTCCTTAGACGCCTGTTTGTCGCCTCGCTGCTCGGCCACGGCAATTCCCCGACCAAAAGCCTCGATTGCGCCGGCCTGATCGCCCGACTGCGCAAGAGACTTGCCCAGCAGCTTCCATGCGGCCGTGTAGTTGGCGTCCTGTGCGACTGCAACCTGCAGATGTTCGGCAGCGCGAACCGGTTCATTGTTCTTCAAATACTCGCTGCCAAGCGAAAACCTGAGAAGTGGATTGTCGCGCCCGTCGGCAAGCATTGCCTCGAACCGATCGATGATGGTCATATGGGTACCGGAGCCTTTGTCGATGCAATGATAGACAGGTTTCCGCTATTATCGTGATTCCGCGAGACCCTTCCCCTCCTCTCGCAAAGCCCTTCAGGAGACCTACATGATTCGCGTTATTCGCAGACTACTGTCATTCGGTGCCATGTTGATGCTGGCGGCTGCCCTGCCGGCCATGGCCCAGGGCAAGCCGCGTGACATCAACATCGGCCTGCAAGCTGCCATTACGTCAATGGACCCGCATTATCACAACCTGTCGCCGAACAACTCGATGATGCTTCATCTGTTCGAACCGCTGATCAAGCGGGACGACAACCAGAAACTGGTTCCGGGTCTCGCAACGTCGTGGAAGGCGATCGACGACCTGACATGGGAATTCAAGCTGCGCAAGAATGTCCGCTTCCACGACGGCTCGCCCTTCACTGCGGATGACGTCGTGTTCACACTCAAGCGGGTGCCCAATGTTCCGAACAGCCCCTCTTCATTTGCCACCTTCACCAAGCCGATCGTCGACATAAAGGTGGTGGATCCGCACACGCTGATTTTCAAGACCGCCACCGCACATGTGCTGCTGCCTTCAGACCTCGCATCGGTAATGATAGTTTCGAAGCTTCACGGCGAGAAAGCGACAACCGAAGACTACAACTCCGGCAAGGCGGCCATCGGCACCGGTCCCTATAAGTTTGTTGAGTATGTCCCCAACCAGCGCGTGGTGATCAAGGCAAACTATGGTTACTGGGGTGGTGAGGAACCGTGGGACAAGGTGACCTTCAAAATTTTGACCAGTCCGGCTGGGCGGGTCGCGGCGCTGCTATCGAACGGCGTCGAGTTGATCGAGACCGTCCCGACCGCAGACATCACCAAGCTGTCGACCAACAAGCAATACAGTCTGGTGGACAAGGTCTCCAACCGGGTCATCTATGTGCACCTCAATCAGAGCACGGAAAAATCACCGCCGTTTGTCACCGGCAAGGACGGCAAACCGCTCGACAAGAATCCGTTCCGCGATGTCCGCGTACGACGGGCGCTGTCAATGGCGATCAATCGCGATGCAATCGTCGATCGCGTAATGGAAAAGAAGGCCGTTGCAGCAGCGCAATTGTTGCCTGATTTTTTCTACGGGACAAGCAAGAAACTCAAACCGGCAAAGTTTGATCCCGAGGGCGCAAAGAAGTTGCTCGCCGAAGCGGGTTACCCAAACGGTTTTGCCATGACATTGCATGGGCCGAACAATCGCTATATCAATGATGCCAACGTGGTACAGGCACTGGCGCAGTTCTATTCGCGCATCGGCATCGATGCCAAGGTTGAAACCATGCCGTCAAACGTTTACTTCACGCGTGCAACCAAGCTTGAATTTGGCTATATGGTTCTGGGCTGGGGAACCGAGTCGGGCGAGCAGGGCTCATCCATGCGCTCTCTGCTTGCAACCTACGATTCCGCGAAGGGGATGGGAGTCACCAACCGCGGACGATATTCGAACCCGGCCTTTGACAAGGTGCTGTCAGAAGCCCTGGTCACGATGGACGACAAGAAGCGCGAGACCATGATCCAGCAGGCCGCGGAGATGGTAATGGGCGATGTCGGCCTGATCCCGCTGCACTATGAGGTTTCGACATGGGCGACGGTAAAGGGCGTGAAATATACGCCGCGCACCGACCAATACACCCTTGCGATGGGCCTGAAGCCTGCGAAGTAGTCTGGGCCGCCCCGCTTGACCTGAACGGCGCACCGAAATGCGCCGTTTTCTTTCGCCTCCCGGCGTGTACGGTTTTCCATCTTTCCGTGCTGAATTGGGTGCGTCGGTCTTCCAGTTGGGGCTGGCGCCGCATATCGGCACGACAAGCGTGCTGGATCGATTAAGATGCAATCTGTTTCCATGGTGGTCGGCTTGGTGCCCACCTAACCCTTCTCGACCCAATATCACCGTTCACTCATGCTCGCCTACGCCATAAGACGTTTGTTCCAGTCTGCTTTTGTGTTGCTGGTGATGTCGATGCTGGTATTTGTCGGTGTCTATGCGATCGGCAACCCGATTGAATTGCTGGTAAATCCGCAGGCTGACGAGGTCGAGCGCCTGCGCGCAACCATTTCGCTCGGCCTGGACAAGCCGCTTTACCAGCAATACCTGGTATTCCTGAAGGGTGCGTTCACCGGTGATCTGGGTAAGTCGTTTGTCTTCGGCACGCCCGCGCTGACGCTCATTCTCTCCAAGCTTCCAGCGACACTGGAGCTTGCCTTTACTGCGCTGTTCATCGCCGTCACGCTGGGGATTCCACTTGGCCTGTATGCCGGCCTGAAGCCGGATGGCTTCATCGGCCGCTCGATCATGGCGGGTTCGATTGTCGGCTTCTCGCTACCCACTTTCTGGGTGGGCCTGGTATTGATCATGTTCTTTTCAGTCCAGCTCGGCTGGCTGCCTTCGAGCGGGCGGGGCGATACCGTCACGGTGCTGGGATTACAGGTCAGCTTTCTCACCTGGGACGGCATCACGCATTTGATGATGCCGGCATTCAATCTGGCATTGCTGAAACTGTCGCTGCTGATCCGGCTCACGCGCGCAGGGACGCGCGAGGCGCTGCTGCAGGACTATGTGAAATTCGCGCGTGCCAAGGGTTTGTCACAGGGCCGGGTGATTGGTGTGCATGTGCTGAAAAACATCATGATTCCGATTGTCACCGTCATCGGCCTTGAGTTTGGTGGCCTGATCGCTTTTTCCATTATCACCGAGACGATTTTCGCCTGGCCGGGTTCCGGCAAGCTCCTGATTGACTCTATCAATCAGTTGGACCGGCCGGTAATCGTGTCTTACCTGATGGTGATCGTGTTTGCGTTCATCGTCATTAACTTCGTCGTTGACATGGTCTATTCCGTACTTGATCCGCGGGTAAGGCTGGGCGCGGTTGCGGCAGGTGGCCATTGAACGGGGCGATGCATGGCTAGTATCGCAGAAAGCCCGGTCAGGCAGCTTTGGGGCGAGTTCGCCGAATCCAAGCTGGCGCTGTTCGGCCTTGCCCTTCTCATCACGGTGGTGTTGATCGCAATATTTGCGCCGGTCATTTCGCCGCAGAATCCGTATGACCTTGCACAGATTGATGTGATGGACAGCAAACTCGCCCCCGGCGAACAGTCGACGGCTGGCAAGTCGCATTTGCTTGGCACCGACGATCAGGGTCGGGACATGCTTTCCGGGATTTTTTATGGCCTGCGCATCTCGCTCGGCGTGGGCGTGATCAGCACGGTGTTCGCCGTTGTGATCGGCCTGTTTTTCGGCTTGGTCGCAGCGTATTTTGGCGGCTGGGTAGACACCCTGATCATGCGAATCGTCGATATCCAGCTGTCCTTTCCGGCGATCCTGATCGCATTGATCCTGCTGGCGGTGCTGGGGCAGGGGGCGGACAAGATCATTGTCGCGCTGATCACGGTGCAATGGGCGTATTACGCCCGCACCGTGCGCGCCTCCGCCCTGGTGGAAAAGCAGAAGGAATACATCGAGGCGGCGCAGGTACTGGCCCTGGGAAAAACGCGCATTCTGTTTCGCCACATGCTGCCCAATTGCCTGCCACCGCTGATCGTGGTGGCCACGGTGCAGGTGGCACACGCGATTTCACTGGAAGCAACGCTTTCTTTCCTCGGGCTCGGCCTGCCGATCACCGAACCGTCGCTGGGCTTGCTGATTTCAAACGGGTTCACCTATTTGATGAGCGGCAAGTACTGGATAAGCTTCTATCCCGGACTGGCCTTGCTGATCACCATCGTTGCCATCAATCTGGTTGCCGACCAGTTGCGTGACGTATTGAATCCGCGACTGAAAAAATAATGGGCAAAAACACAAACTCCAGTACTGGAGCGGTTGTTGGGGGCAAAATGGCCTGGAAGCCGCGCCGGTGCTGGTGTTTGGCTTTTCGTTTCGCGGGCAGTCGGCCATGAGTTCCGTTCTCGCAGTCGAAAACCTTCGTACCCATTTTTTTACCAAAGCCGGCGTGGTGAAGGCGGTGGACGACGTATCACTAAGCCTCGAACGCGGCAAAATTCTGGGGCTGGTCGGCGAATCCGGTTCCGGCAAATCGATGATGGGCTATTCGATCATGGGGCTGGTCGACGCGCCGGGCCGGATTGTCGAAGGCAGGATCGTACTCAATGGCCAGGACATCACCACGTTGCCGTCCGATCACTGGCGCAAGTTGCGCGGAAACCGGGTTGCGATGATTTTTCAGGATCCGATGATGACCCTGAATCCGGTGCTACGCATCGACACGCAGATGATTGAGGCGGTGCTTGCGCATCATCAGATCGGCAGCGCCGCCGCGCGCGAACGCTGCCGCGGCGCGTTGGTGCAGGTCGGCATCCCATCACCCGATGAGCGGCTCGAGGCCTACCCGCACCAATTTTCCGGCGGGATGCGGCAACGTGTCGCGATCGCCATTGCCTTGCTCAACAAACCCGATCTGATCATCGCCGACGAGCCGACAACGGCGCTCGACGTGACCATTCAGGGCCAAATCCTGTTTGAAATGCAAAAGCTCTGCCGCGAATCGGGCACCGCGCTGATCTGGATAACGCACGACCTGTCTGTTGTGGCAGGCTTGGCCGACGATATCGCCGTGATGTACGCTGGTAAAGTCGTTGAAAGCGGCGGCGTGTCGGCGGTACTGGACAAACCGCTGCATCCGTATACAAAAGGACTGCTTGAATCCGTGCCGAGCCGCAACGTGAAAGGCTCACCGCTAAAGCAGATTCCCGGCATGACGCCTTCGTTGCTGGCGATCGGCAGCGGCTGTGCATTTCGCGATCGTTGTCCGACCCGTACCGCAGAGTGTGAGGTTGCCCCGGATGTTACGCAACCGTATTTTGGTCGCGCCGTTCGCTGCGTGCACCCGCAGGCATGAGGCAGGCATGACGACACCGCTGCTTGAACTGAGGAACGTATCGAAACAATTTTCCCGCCGGCTTGACTTCGCCGGGAGGGTAGCCCAGAAGCTCGGCGCGGATCTGCGCGACGAGGTGGTGCAGGCCGTAGACGACGTGGATCTTACGATCCTGCCCGGCGAAGTGGTCGGACTGGTGGGCGAATCCGGGTGCGGCAAGTCCACGCTGGGCCGCATTGTATGCGGCATTCACCCGCAAACCACGGGCGATCGCTGGTGGCGGGGCGTGAACGTCAATTCCATGACGGCAGCCGAGAAGCGCGCAATGCAATTGCAGCTGCAAATGATCTTCCAGGATCCCTACGCGTCATTGAATCCGCGCTACCGGGTCGAGGAGATCATCGGCGAAGCCCCGCGCGTGCACGGTCTTGTTGACCGCGCCCATCAACGGGAATATGTGGCAGGCATCATGCGGAAGGTCGGCCTCGACCCGTCGCTTTCGCGACGGTTTCCCCACCAGTTTTCCGGCGGTCAACGGGCGAGGATTGGCATTGCCCGGGCGCTTGCCGTCAAGCCACGCTTTCTGGTTTGCGATGAGGCGGTTGCGGCGTTGGACGTTTCGATTCAGGCACAGGTGCTCAACCTTTTCATTGAGTTGCGCCAGGAGCTGAATCTCACCTACCTCTTTATCAGCCATGACCTGGGGGTGGTGCGGCACCTGTCAGACCGCGTGGTCATCATGTACCTTGGGAGGGTGGTTGAGTCCGCACCGTCCGACCAGTTGTTTTCCCATCCCAATCATCCCTACACACAGGCATTGCTTGCCGAGGTTCCCTCGCTGGAGGTGCGCAAAAAGGATTTTGTCGCCATCAAGGGTGAGATTCCCTCACCACTCAATCCGCCGGGCGGCTGTCACTTTCATCCTCGATGTCCGCATGCCACGGAAAGATGCCGCATTGAAGCGCCACGCCTGAAAACCATCGCCCCCAATCGCCAGTCCGCCTGCCATCTCAACGAGTAGCGCGCTATAAAATGACGTTTTAGAGGTTTTCGCCATGTCTGTGTCCACCACGCTGTTTCCGCCCTTTTCGCATACCGCGTCGCGCACCGGTCATGGCGACGACGTACCGGTTGTATTTGACTCGCCGCACAGCGGCATCATGTATCCGGCCGATTTCGACACCATCGTGCCGCATCACGTGCTGCGGCGCGCCGAAGATACGCATGTAGAGGCGCTTTACGCTGGCGCACCGGATCTCGGTGCGGCGTTGATTGCGGCAAATTTCCCGAGAAGCTACATCGACGCAAATCGTTCGCTGCTGGATATCGATGCGGCACTGCTGGACGCGCCATGGCCTGGTCCGGTCAATGTCAGCCGAAAGACCGAGAAGGGCATCGGTCTAGTCTGGCGCCTGCTTGACACCGGCGAATCGATCTACCAGCGCCAGCTGTCGGTCGCAGAGGTGCAAGCACGGATCAGCCAATACTATTCGCCCTATCATGCGGCGGTGCGGAACGCGATCAACCATGCGCACAAACACTACGGCGCGGTCTGGCACGTCAATTGCCACTCGATGCCCGCCACGTCATCGGTAATTTCTGAAGAGGGCCCCGGCGTCGCGCGCGCTGACTTTGTTCTAGGCGACCGCGATGGCAGCACCTGTTCACCTGCATTTACTGCATTTGTCGCCCGCACATTGCGCGACATGGGTTATGACGTTCGTATTAACGACCCATACAAGGGCGTGGAACTGGTACGCGCCTATTCCGATCCGGCCAACCAGAAACACTCGCTTCAAATCGAAGTCAATCGCCGACTCTACATGGACGAGAACAGCCGTGAACGCCATGCCGGTTTTGACAAACTTCATGCCGATATCACAGCAATGATCGCCGCGATTGCCGCCTACGCGCGCGCAAACGTCCCGGCCCATCATCACGACCATGATTGCGCACACGACCATCATCACGACCACGGACACAAGCACCATGACCATTAAAACAGGCGTCTCGCCCTATGCCGTTGAACTTGCCCCACCGGATATTGCTCCCTACCGGAAGGGCAACACCGGCATCGACTACATCACCACGTTTGATTCCGGCAAGCCGGGCCCGCACGTGATGGTGAATGCCGTAACACATGGCAACGAACTCTGTGGCGCGCTGGCTGTCGACCGCCTGTTCAAGATGAATGTGCGCCCGAAACGGGGAAAATTGTCGCTATCTTTCGCCAATGTCGAAGCCTTCCATCGCTTCGACCGCAATTTGCCCCATGCGAGCCGGTTTGTCGATGAAGACTTCAACCGGGTCTGGTCGCCCGCGACTTTGGATGGTCCCAGGCAGTCGGTTGAGTTGTCCCGCGCGCGCGCCATGCGCCCGATCATCGATCAGGTCGATTTTCTGCTCGACATACATTCGATGCATGACCCGCATGGACCCGTCATGATTTCCGGGCCCCTGGCGAAGGGCATCGCCCTTGCCAAGCGGGTCGGTGTACCGGAGTTCATTGTGGCAGACGCGGGCCATGCCAACGGCACCCGGATGCGGGACTACGGAGGATTCGGCAACACCGACTCACCCAGGGCGGCATTGCTGGTCGAATGTGGTCAGCACTGGGAACGTGCGGCTGAAGCGCTTGCCTGGCAGTCCACCTGGCGCTTCCTCCGCGCGCTGGATGTCGTTGAACATGATCTTGCCGCGGCGCAAATCGAACGCGTCGAACAACCTGCGCAAAAGGTTGTCCGGGTAACCGATGCCCTGATTGCCTCTTCGCTTGATTACAAATTTGCACCCGGCCTCAAGGGCCTGTCGATTGTGCCAAGCGCGGGCGACCTGATCGCCACCGATGCCGGCAAGCCGGTCAATGCGCCGTACGATAACTGCGTGCTCATCATGCCAACACTTGTGCATGTGAAGCCCGGCCTGACCGCGGTTCGGATTGGCCGCATCGAGTAGGTTCCGCAATCCCCGGGCCGGGTCATCCGGCCATCGCCGGACGCGTATTGCCGCGCCCAGCCGTTAACCGCTATGTGCGCCAGCGAGCCCGACTTTCAGGCTTCCTCGCCCTTTGCGGAAGGACGGATACCCAGTTGTTTCAGCTTGCGGTACAGATGCGTGCGCTCAAGGCCGACCTTGTCGGCAACACGCGACATATTGCCCTCTTCGCGCCGAATATGATGCAGAAAATACTGATACTCGAAGCGTTCGCGCGCCTCGCGCAAAGGCACATCAAACGGAATGCGCGGGTGACCGGCGCCCCGGTCACCATGATCGAGGCCAAACTCGCGCGACACCCGCGCAACATCCTCGGCGGCTATCTCGCTATTCAAACTGGTCAAGGCCAGGGTCTTGATCGCGTTCTGAAGCATGGGGAGGTTGCCCGGCCAATCCAGGTTTCGCAATGCGTTCAACGCGCCAACGTTGAGTTGCCGCAACGGACATTCGTTGGCTTCGACCATCTGCAGCAAAATGGTGTTTGCAAGGTCAGGGATGTCCTCGGGATGTTCGCGAAGGCTGGGAATTCGCAGCGTTACGCCGCTAAGCTGGGTCAGCAGTGCCGCGTCGAAATCTCCGCTCTCAACCAGCGGCAACAGTGGCAGGGCTGCAGCGACAATGAGACGAACATTGAACTTTTCAAGTTTGGCAATCAGCTGCAGCAGGCCTTTCTGTTCGGCCTTGTTCAATCGTTCCAGTTGATCGAGGAACAGGATACCGTCACGGGCTTCGGTTAGTGGTGCAAACGGATTGTGTGCGAGCCACCCGTGGTCGGGCGATGAAACCCAGGCGGTGTTTTTCTGGTGAACAACGCGCGCCACCATTTCGAAGCCGCAACCCGCTTCGCCGCTCAGCAGCAATGGTTGTTTCAGACGACTGACCTGCTCGAGCCGCTGCCGCAATTCGACCATCAGTTTCGCCCGTCCCATATGGGCAAACGACAACCCGGTCTTCGGCAGCGCCTTGCCGCCGGCAAGCGCCTTGCCCACTGTTGCGACGAGTTTTGGAAGGCTGATCGGCTTTTCGAGAAAATCAAACGCGCCAATTCTCGTAGCCTCAATTGCGGATTCGATGGTGCCGTGGCCGGACATCATCACGACCGGCATTGTCAGCTGTCCCGACATTGCCCACTCCTTTAGCAGCGAAATCCCATCGGTATCGGGCATCCATATGTCCAGCAAAACCAAGTCGGGCCGCGCCTCTCTCCGGTGTGCGCGCGCCGCCGCGGCATTCTCGGCCAATTTGACGTTATAGCCCTCGTCCTTGAGGATTTCGGATAGAAGTTCCCGGATACCGATTTCGTCGTCGACGACCAATATATTGTTTGCGGTCATACTGATTGCTCCGTTGCTGCTTGCATCATACTTCCAAGCCGGTCTCGCTGTCTGAATGCGGCGACTCCGGAGTAAGGGCAGCGGGCAGGTCGATGATGACGCGTGCGCCGTTTGGCAGGACATTGGTGATGGTGACGCTGCCGCCGTGTTCTTCAATGATTTTCTTGACGATCGCCAGCCCCAGGCCGGTACCCTTTGCCTTGGTGGTCACATACGGCTCGAAAATGCGCGCCATCATGTCTTGACGTATCCCCGTTCCATTGTCTGCCACTACCAGTCTCACGCGATTTGCCGCTGAAGACGTTTCGACCAGCAACCTCGGGGTGGCACTGCCCGCCATTGCGTCGAGCGCGTTCTGCACCAGGTTGTGAATCACCTGCCGGAGCAGGGCTGCGTCAGCAAAAACACTGGGTAGCCCGTCAGCGAGATTGAGTTCCACCCCGGTGGCCATTGACTCATAGAGAACAAGCACATCCCGGATCAGCTCGTTTAGCTCAACGTTTGCCGGCGTCAGCCGAGAACTGCGGGAGTAGAGGCTGAAGTCGTCAACCATGCCTTTCAGTGCACCCACCTGCGCCACAATTGTGCTGGTCGCCCGCAGCAACATTGCCTGGTCGTCCTTCGGCAATTTGCCTGACAGTTTTTGTTGCAGGCGTTCGGCCGAAAGCTGGATCGGCGTCAGCGGATTCTTGATCTCGTGTGCGAGGCGCCGTGCGACTTCACCCCAGGCGGCATCGCGCTGGGCCTGAATCAGGCCAGTCACGTCGTCGAATGCCAGCACAAAGCCGGAATCTATCGAAGCCGGCAACCTGGTTCCGCGTACCAGCAGTGTCCGTTTGCCTGCCGGGCCGTCATATTCTATTTGACGCTCCCAAGGCCTGTCGCGCTGCGTCGAAAGCTGTGCCACGATTTCTTCCACCATAGGCGCCGCCCGCGGCAATGCCGCCCCCCATTCGGGCAGCCGAATTCCCTTGAGCAGTGGCTGAGAAAAACCCAGCATGTCTTCGACGTTTTTGTTAAGCGTCTTGACGTAAAGGCGCTCATCAAGCGTCAGAACCGCTGAAGTCAGATTGCCGAGGATCGTTTCCAGGTAGGTCTTGCTGTTTTCCAGCTCCTGCTGCTTGCGGGCCACGATGTCCGAGGCCTCTGCAAGCTGGCGCGTCATGGTATTGAAGGATTGCGTCAACACACCAAACTCGTCGCGGCTACGGACCGGATTCAACTTTGTGAAGTCTCCCTTCGCAATTGCCCGCGTCGACTCCGCCAATGCCGATAACGGCTCTGACAGTCGCTCCGAAAGCAGAAATGACAATGAAATAGCGGAAAACAGGGTCAAGACCATCGCCAGCGTCAGGGTTAGTGCAAACAGCTGCTTCAATCCCTGTCGCTGCAGTCCCAGCTGCTGATAATCGCGAATGCCGGTTTCGACCAGCTGCGCATCAGCAGCAAATCCCGCTGCGGCCACAACGACCACCTGCAGAACATGTGGCGCTTCGAGTTCAGTACGTGGCGCGACGGGCAGCACGGCGCGGAAATACAGCGCACGATCCGAAAGCGACTCCGCGGCTCTGACCGGCGACTTCTGCAGGGCCTCCTTGATTTCCGCAATCGTCGGCTTATCGTTGAACAGTCGCGCGCGGCTGCCGGAGAAGGCAAGAAGTTTTCCATCGGCGGCAAACAACGATACTTCGTCGAACGCGTATTGGTCGCGCAACTCCTTGAGTATGGATGGATCGGCGTCAGCGCTCCCCGACAGGCGGGCTGCGGCCTCGCGCCCCTTTCGCCCCAACTCTGTAAGCGTGCCGTCTATTGCACTCTTGCCAAGATTAAGTGCGCCTTCAAGCGCCTTGTCTACCGGCACGTCAAACCAGGAGTCAATCGAACGATTCAGGAATTGAACCGAAATGGCATAGACCAGCCCACCCGGAATAATGGCCATAAGTGCAAATACCGCCATCAACCGGAGTGCAAGTTTCGCCCCGAATACTCGCCCTTTGAGTTTCTTCCACAGCGAAAAAATCTGGAAGCCGATCAACGCCAACAATCCGACTGTCAGCGCAATGCCGACCCCGAACAACCATGGGTATTGCTGACTGAAAAAGGCATTGTTGCTGCTGGCGCGGAACAGCAGCGCAATCAAGGCGAAGCCCAGGCCAACGCAACCAAAGATGATGGCGCGAATCATGGCGTGAAATTCCAGCGATACCAGTCTGATGCCAGGCTCCATTCGCGGGAAGCGATTACGTTCAGCTGGAACGGCTTTGGCAATTGCGTCGTATCAAAACGAAATCGCAGCGCGGCTTCATACCTTTCGCCTGGTCGCAACTGCCCTTTTTCGGCGATCGTCCAGGACCGGACACGGGAAAGAAGTCGCCGCACATCGTCGAACGACGCGACATTCTGCGTTACTCCTGACGTCGCAACCCGGTACTGGTCCGTAAGCGGGGCATAGGAGACCCTGCGGTCGCGGGTCGCCGTGGCAACAGCCTGGTCGACCCAGTACCAGCGGCCACGCGTCAACTGAAACTCGACAATGAAATAAAGTGGCACGCCCTTGCGCACAGCGTCCTGCATCGCGGAGGTGAGTTGCAACTCGATATCTGCGTTGAGTTGGTACCCCTCATCGGTTGAGTCTATTTTTGCGGCCTGAATCACGGCCACCTGGGCCGCGGCGACGAACGGAAACAGCAGCAGCAGCAAAACGGCAAGCCACCAAGCAGGCTCTCGGCAACGCCTATTCGGTTTTTTCCAGCAGCGCGTAATAGAAACCGTCGTGGGCATGGTTGGGGAGCAGTTGGCAACCGGCCGGTACCGGCTCGGCGGCACCGATGAAAGCCGGCACTAGTGGGTTTTGGGGTAGTGCCAACTGCCGCGCGTTCGGTGTTTTATGCAGGAATTGCTCGACGATGCTGCTATTTTCAATGCCAAAAACCGAGCAGGTTGCATATAGCAATCTACCACCATTGCCGAGGCAATTCCACAGCGTAGCCAACATGTGCGACTGCTGGATGGCAAATTTGGCAAGGTCTGTTTCGCGGCGAATCCATTTGATGTCTGGATGACGGCGAACCGCGCCCGAGCCTGAACACGGCAAGTCCAGCAGAATTCGGTCATAAGGTTTTTGATCCCACCACCGGCCAACTTCTCCTGCGTCGCCGATTTCCAGTTTTGCTTTGAGTCCCAGACGATCGAGGTTCAGTGCGACGCGTGACAATCGAACCGGGTCGATGTCTAGCGCATGCAAATCCAGATCCGCCAGCTCAAGCAAGTGGCCGGTTTTTCCTCCCGGGGCCGCGCACGCATCGAGTACGCGCATTCCCGTTTCAACACCCAGAAACGCGGCCGCTTGCTGGGCGCCAAGATCCTGGACCGAAACCAGGCCGTCGTTAAACCCCGGCAATTCATGGACCGGCAACGGCTTTTCCAACTGTACGGCGTGGCCGGAATGATGTTTCGCCGGATGGCCCGCGGAGGCAAGTAGCTGCAAATATTGCTCCACCGCAATACGACGCTGATTTACTCGCAACCACATAGGCGGCCGATCCCGCGCGGACTCGAGTATCGACATCCATTGCGCAGGATATTCGTGCTTCATTCGCTGAATCCACCAGCGCGGAAAATCATAGCGCGCTACCTCCGACTTGAATCGTTCACGTTTGAACTTTTCCGGCGAACGCAGAAAGCTTCGCAGCACCGCGTTGACAAGCGGCTTGGCACGCGCCAGCCCGGATGATTCAATGGCTGTTACCGCGTGATCAACAATTGCGTATGGTGCTGCTTTCGAAAACTGGAGTTGCGACAATGCAACCAGCAACAGATGGCGGACCGGGGGATCGCTTACGGGTTGCGCAAGCAATGTATCCAGCTGCGCCGACAGCAGTCCGTAGTGCCTCAACGTGTCAAAGGCAATGGAATGAATTGCTGAACGTTCGCCGGAACTCAATTCGCGCGTCGCGGCATGTGACTTGTCGAGTGCACGATCAAGATTTCCGCCCGCAAGGACATTGCCGATGATGGCCGCCGCAATCGTCTGCACCGCCACCATGCCCGTCGGCGCAACTGACTTCATGTAAACACCGCGCCGCATGAGACTTTCTTTGACAGCAGGTACTGATCAATTGAAATGCGTCTGCCGCCGGGGCGCTGGACCGTTTTCAAGCTTAGTTGGCCATGACCGCACTGAATGCGCAACTCGTTGACCCCAGTCGCAACGACCGTACCCGGCACCACATCCGTCTGGTCATTGGTGATCACGCTCGCTTTCCAAATCTTGAGGCTTTCATCGTCGAGCCGGGACTCATTTCCGGGAAACGGGTCAAATGCACGCAACCGCCTTTCAATTACCTCCGCAGATTGATTCCAGTCGATCCTGGCTTCCGCTTTGCTGATCTTCTTTGCGTACGTTACGCCGGCTGCAGGCTGCGGCGATGGTGTCAAGCCGCCAAAATTCGCGAGCGCCTCAACAATGGCATCGGCCCCGAGCAATGCCAGCTTCTCAAACAGGCTCGCGCTGGTATCGTCATTAAGGATCACCAGCCGCTTTTGCAGCAAGACGTCACCCGTGTCCAGTCCGGCGTCCATTTTCATGATGGAAATGCCTGTCATGGTGTCGCCCGCCTCAATGGCGCGCTGAATTGGCGCGGCGCCACGCCAGCGCGGCAGGAGCGAGGCATGGATGTTGATACATCCGGCGCGGGGAGTGTTCAGCACAGACTCTGGTAGCAACATGCCATAGGCTACGACGATCATCAGGTCGGCATTCTGCTCGTGCAAAAGCTTTTGAATCGCCGGCTGTTTAAGCGAGTCCGGCTTTTCCACGCGCAGCACCCGCTGCTTTGCCGCCAGCGCGACCGCGCTCTCTGCAATCTTCATGCCCCGGCCAGCCTGCTTATCTGGCTGTGTAAGCACCAGCTTCACGTCATGACCGGCATGGACGAGCGCGTCCAGCGCCTTTGCGGCAAAATTTGGCGTTCCGGCAAATATCAGCTTCATATCAAATGCTATCCACAAATAAAAACGCCGGCCATTTAGCCGGCGTTTCCGCGAACTGTTGATATTCGATCAGGCGCGGGCAGCCACACGTTGCCGCGGTTGGGCCATATCGACTTCGCGCTCAAGTTCACGCTGGCGTTTGACAAGCTTGTTCTTGATCCGGTTTGACTTTAACGGTGACAAGTATTCGACAAAAACCCTGCCGTCAAGGTGATCAATTTCATGCTGGATGCAAACTGCCAACATACCAGACGCGTTGATGGTAAATCTCTGTCCGTCGCGATCGAGCGCCGTGACCATTACCGTCTCTGCCCGCTCGACCTTGTCATAGAAGCCAGGGACCGACAGACAACCTTCTTCGTTAACGGCGGCGCCTTCCTTCTTGATGATTTCGGGGTTGATAAAGACCCGCAATTGGTTCTTTTCCTCCGAAACGTCAATCACCATCAATCGCTTCAATTCTCCAACCTGCGTCGCTGCAAGACCAATGCCCGGCGCCGCATACATGGTTTCAGCCATATCGTCGACCAACTTCTTGATCTTGTTGTCAATTATCTTGACGGGCTCGGCCGAGCGCGCGAGGAACGGATCGGGATAGGTCAGTACGTCCAGAATAGCCATATTTGCTTGCGAATTGAATAAATTAGGTGCAGAATCTTCAGAGACAACTTTAAGTTTGGGGCGCCTTACTGACCTTCAAGTCTAGTGCAAAGCGCCCCTTCTGGCAAATGCGGATGGCCGCAATACTTCTGCGAAGCCATCAAAAACTTATTAACAGTGGGATCCGCCATGAAGAAAAGCAAGCTCACACTTCTCTTTGTCTTCACGATTGCTGGATTTGTTCCGCAGATTGTGTTTGGCCAGGCTACACCGGACGCAAAAGTCGAAACCGGATCCAAGTCTGCGGTCCGCAAAGCCGCAAACTCCTCACCCATCGCGTTGGCGGACAATGCTCCCGGCACCTATACGGTCGTAAAGGGCGACACGCTTTGGGATATTTCGGGTCGATTTCTGAAGGAGCCGTGGCGTTGGCCGGAAATCTGGAACATGAACCGGGACCAGATCAAGAATCCGCACTGGATCTATCCTGGTGACGTCATCAAGCTAACCTTTGACGCAGACGGCCGTCCCGTGCTGTCCCTGGGAGCGAACGCGGATGGCAGCGGAATGGCGGGCGGCACCGTAAGGTTATCGCCTCAAGTGCGTGTTGACAGCTTGGCGCTAGCCATTCCGTCAATTCCGTCCAGAGCAATCAGCCCATTCCTGTCTCTTCCCCTCGTTGTCGAAGAGGGCGCATTGGTAAATGCGCCCAAGATTGTTGCAACGGAAGACAGCCGTGTAATTATCGGCGCAGGAAACACCGCTTATGCGGTCGGGCTAAATCCAAAACTTGGCATCAAGTGGCAGGTTTACAGGCCCGGTCGCGAGCTAGTCGATCCGGTATCCAAGGAAGTTCTGGGATACGAGGCCAATTATCTCGGGGATTCTCGCGTAAGCCGATTCGGCGAAAGTTCTACACTCGAAATTGTTCGTTCGACGCAGGAAATTAACCGGGGAGATCGGCTGACGCCAACTGTCGAGTCGACATTGCCCTCCTACAGCCCACGGTCACCAGAAAAGGCACTGAAGGGTTCAGTGGTTTCGGTGGTTGGAAGCGTCGACGAGGGCGCTCAATATTCGATCATTGCATTGAGCCTTGGAAAACGCGAAGGAATTGAAGTAGGCCATGTGCTTGCGACCCTGCAAAGGGGCGAAATCGTCAGCACGCAAGACACCAATGGAAGCAATTCAGGACTTAAGTCGCTGTTTCCTTCGTCGTGGAACGAAGCCTTCAATCAAAAACCCGAGGACGGTTCTGTAAGTAGCGAGGTCAAACTGCCCGATGAGCGCAACGGATTGGTGTTTGTATTTCGCGTATTTGAAAAGGTCTCGTACGGTCTTGTCATGTCAAGCCGTCGCCCACTAAAAGTCGGCGACATTGTGCAGACGCCTTAGTATTTAGCCGTCGCAAGCGCTTTTCCGTGCCTCTGCCACCGCAGGGCTCCGAGCCCGAGGCTTGGCTATCGCTGGATTTGACCGACGGGCTTGGTGCCGACGGTCTGCGGCGACTACTCGCCGAGTTCGGGTCACCCGGGGCAATCCTGACACAATCTGCAGCCTCGCTGGCGACAGTTGTCGGCCAGACCAACGCGCGGTCTATCGTTGCTGGTCCGTCAGCAGATCGACTGGCCGCGTCGCTTTGGTGGCTGCAGGATGAAAACAATCATTTGCTAACACTCGCGGATGAGGACTATCCGAGACGCCTGCTGGAAACGCCGGACCCACCGGCTGTTCTATACCTGAAGGGGCGCCGGTCATTGTTGGCAAGCGCAGACCGTGCTGGATTCGCAATTGTAGGCAGTCGAAATGCGACGCCGGGCGGATTGCTCAACGCAGAGAACTTTGCCCGCGCATTGTCCGATGCAGGACTGACCATTGTTTCCGGCATGGCCCTTGGCGTGGATTCCGCTGCGCATCGCGGCGGCATGGAAGGCGTCGGATCGACCATCGCTGTCGTCGGCACCGGCCTTGACCTGGTTTATCCGGCGAGGAACAAGGCGCTTGCACGCGAATTGGCCGATCGGGCGCTGATCGTGTCGGAGTTTTCGCTCGGAACCCCGGCACTGCCGCAGAATTTTCCCAAGCGAAATCGGATAATCAGCGGTATGTCCCGCGGGGTTCTGGTGGTCGAGGCAGCAATCGCCTCCGGCTCGCTGATTACTGCACGGCAGGCGGCAGAGCAGGGGCGCGAAGTATTTGCGATACCCGGCTCGATCCACTCACCGTTCTCAAAGGGCTGTCATCAACTCATCAAACAGGGCGCAAAACTCGTCGATGACGCAGCGGATATACTGCAGGAGTTGGATTTTGCCGCGCCTTCTTGCTCGCCGCAATTGCCGATCCCGACCCAGGACCCCGTTTTGGCGGCGCTCGGCTTCGACGCGGCGACAGTAGATTTGCTGGTTGAACGCTTGACGATGCCAGCAGACAAAGTGATGGCAAGGTTGACTGAACTTGAGTTGAATGGGGATGTTGCTCCACTTCCCGGTGGCAAATACCAGCGACTGAGGTAGTTGTTTCCTGATTTGCGACGTGCAAACCCGGCTTGGTGGCGCGACCACGCTGAATGTCGCCGTTTGCTGCTGTTCGTCAAATGCAGACTTGCAGTATTGTGTAAAGCCTGCATATCATTTGACCCCTTTCGCCTTTTTTTGCGGCGATGATTCGTCCTTTTTATAAAGCCATTTGACATATGGGTAAGTCCCTCATCATTGCCGAAAAGCCGTCTGTTGCGAACGATATCGCGAAGGCGCTTGGCGGTTTTACCAAACAAAAGGACTTTTTCGAGAGCGATGAATTCGTGCTTTCCTCGGCCGTTGGCCATTTGGTTGAAATAGGCATGCCCGAGGAGGAAGAGGTCAAGCGGGGAAAGTGGACGTTTGCCCACCTCCCGGCAATTCCATCTCACTTCGAATTGAAGCCAATTGAAAAGTCGGAGGACCGGCTAAAGGTGCTGCAAAAGCTGCTCAAGCGCAAGGACGTTGACCTGTTGATCAATGCCTGTGACGCCGGCCGGGAAGGGGAGCTGATTTTTCGCTACATCGTGCAATATGCAAAGGCAAAACAGCCGATCAAGCGCCTTTGGCTGCAGTCCATGACCCAGAATGCAATTCGCGATGGCTTCAAGAAGCTTGAGTCCGGCGAATCGTACGTACCCTTGGCTGATGCAGCTGTGTGTCGCTCGGAGTCGGATTGGCTGGTGGGTATCAACGGGACGCGCGCGATGACCGCGTTCAACTCCAAGTCCGGCGGCTTTCAGTTGACCACCGTCGGTCGCGTACAAACCCCCACGCTTGCGATTTTGGTAGAGCGTGAGGAAAAAATTAAAGCCTTCCGGGCGCGAGATTACTGGGAGGTTCACGCAACCTTTGCTGCCGCTGCCGGCGAATATCCGGGTCGCTGGTTTGATGAGTCGTTCAGGAAGTCGGATGACGACGAAGCATTTCGTGCTGAGCGGTTGTGGGATGAGGCAAAGGCGCGGGAGATCGTTGCAAAGTGCCTTGGCAAGAGTGGGGTCGCGGAAGAAGAGGCTAAGCCGACTACACAGTCGTCCCCGCTTTTATTTGACCTGACTTCATTGCAGCGTGAAGCGAACTCGCGCTTTGGTTTCTCTGCAAAAACAACGCTTGGGCTCGCTCAAGCACTTTATGAGAAACACAAGGTACTAACGTACCCGCGTACCGATGCTCGCGCGCTGCCAGAAGACTATCTTGGCACAGTCGTTGACACGATGACCATGTTAAAAGAGGGCGAATACAACGTTTTCGCCAAGCGCATTCTCGATGAAAAATGGGTTAAACCAAACAAGCGGATTTTCGACAACACCAAGATTTCGGACCATTTTGCAATCATTCCAACATTGCAGGCACCCAAGTCGCTTAACGAGATTGAGGCCAAGCTCTATGACTTCGTCGTCAAACGCTTTCTGGCGGTTTTTTATCCGAGTGCGGAGTTTCTTCAGACAACTCGCGTGACGCGAATTGAGGGCGAGGCGTTCAAGTCAGAGGGCAAGGTGCTGGTATCGCCGGGTTGGTTGGCCGTGTACGGTCGCGAAATTGACGACGAAAGCAATACGCTGGCCGCCATCAAGCCAAAGGAGACCGTAAAGGGCTTGGATGTCCGGACCGTTGGCCTGCAAACCAAGCCACCTGCGCGCCTGACAGAGGCCACGCTTTTGTCGGCCATGGAGGGCGCTGGAAAGCTGATTGATGATGAAGAGTTGCGCGCTGCAATGAAAGAAAAGGGCCTGGGCACGCCGGCCACAAGGGCTTCCATCATTGAGGGTTTGATCTACGAAAAGTATATTCTTCGGGAGGGCCGGGAACTCATTCCGACGGCAAAGGCCGGGTCGCTGATGATTGCATTGCATGGACTTGGCATTCCGGAGCTTTATTCGCCGGAACTGACGGCAGAATGGGAACAGAAACTATCCCTTATGCAGCGTGGCAAGCTTTCGCGGCAGAAGTTTATGGCAGAGATTGTGCAGATGACTGAGCACATTGTCGGCCAAGCCAAGAACTTTGAGCATGACACCATCCCGGGTGATTTTGGCGCGATCGGCACTCCGTGTCCAAAGTGTGGGGGGGAAGTCCATGAAAACTACAAAAAGTTTCAGTGTCAGGCTTGCGACTTTGCGTTCTGGAAGATATTGGCCGGCCGGCAGCTTGAGACACATGAGGCGGAAATGCTTATTGAAAAGCGGGAGATCGGCCCGCTGGATGGTTTTCGCAGCCGCCAGGGTCGCGCCTTTTCTGCAAATCTTATTCTCAACAAAGAATTTGCGATCGAGTTTTCATGGGGCGATTCGAGCAACGACGAAGATGGTGAGGGGCCAGATTTTTCCGGACAGGATCCACTGGGTCCGTGTCCAAAATGCAACTCGCGGGTTTTCGAGACGCCAAATGCCTACGTGTGCGAGAAAGCGGTCGGCGCTGCCCGTACATGCGATTTTCGTTCCGGGCGCACGATTCTGAAGCGCCCCGTGGCTCGTGAAGAAATGATGACATTGCTGGAAACAGGCAAGTCGCCGCTACTGGAGAAATTCATATCGAAGAAAGGGCGGCCATTTTCTGCTTTCCTAGTGCGACAGCCGGATGGAAAGATTGGTTTTGAATTTGAGGAGCGCGAAGCCAAGGCTGGCGGAAAAGGAACAAAAGCGGCCAGCGCCGGCGCCTTGCGCGTCTTGGGCAATCATCCTGTAGACGATCAGGTTATCTCAATATTTTCCGGGCGCTACGGACCCTATGTAAAGCACGGCGCCACCAACGCAACCATCCCGGACAAGGAAAAGGTCGCGTCAATGACTCTTGAAGAGGCCGTTGAGTTGCTCGCCGATAAGGTGGGTGTACCCGTGAAGAAAAAGGTCGCCAAGACTGCTACCAAGACCGCCTCCGCGCGCCGCAAGAAGGCTGCCTGAGTTGACACTGGCAGCCTTGCCTGATCCTGCCCGTTTCACCAGGTCGGGATCAGGCTTGGGACACCCTATACATCAAGGTTGCTAACAATCAGGGCATTGTTTTCGATGAAAGCCCGCCTGGGTTCGACATTGTCTCCCATTAGGGTGGTAAAAATTTCATCCGCTCCAATGGCGTCTTCAATCTGGACTTTGTTCAATATGCGCACCTTGGGATCCATCGTTGTTTCCCAGAGCTGCTCTGGATTCATTTCGCCCAATCCTTTGTAACGCTGGATATGCATACCGTCTTTAGCTTGTGCCAACAGCCAGTCAAGCGCTTCCCCAAATGAACGAACCGCAAGCGACTTTTCTCCGCGCCGGATTTCACCCGACTCGCGAATAAGTCCGTTCAGCATTTGAGACGTCTTGACGATTTGTTCATAGTCGCCGGTTTCAACCAGGGTCATGTCGAGCACCGTCTCACGTGTGTTGCCGTGAAGGGTCTTCACGCAACGCAGGCGATATCCATCATGGACTTCATCCTGCTCAACCTTGACTGTCAGCGACGTTGCGCCGACTGCATCTGTCAACCAAACCGCCGCCTTTGAAGCACTCTCGGAGCTGGCTAGATCAAATCGTGGACATTGAAGGAGGCCCCGCAATACCTCAGGATCAAGTGTTCGGGACAGGCGCCCGATAACCGCGTCTGTAACCAGATACTCCCTGGCAATGTTTCCAAGCGCTTCGCCAGATATTGGCGTCGCTCCGCTGCCGGGCTCCAGCACCGCCTCGTTAAGGGCCTTGACCAGTTGCGCTGACTTGAGTTCCAGGTCGTCCTTAACGTAGCGCTCTTCCTTGCCCATCTTGATTTTGTAGAGCGGTGGTTGCGCAATGTAAACGTAGCCGTTTTCGACCAACTGCGGCATTTGCCGGTAGAAGAATGTGAGCAACAATGTCCGGATATGTGCACCGTCCACATCAGCGTCGGTCATGATAATAATGCGGTGGTAGCGCAGCTTGTCGTGATTGAAATCATCCTTGCCGATCCCGGCGCCCAACGCCGTAATCAGTGTGGCAATTTGCTCGGAAGAAATTACTTTATCAATCCGTGCTTTCTCAACGTTCAGCACCTTTCCACGCAACGGCAGGATGGCCTGGAATTTTCGGTCTCGTCCCTGTTTTGCCGATCCTCCCGCTGAATCCCCCTCGACAATATAGAGTTCACAAAGCGCGGGATCCTTCTCCTGGCAATCGGCCAACTTTCCCGGAAGGCCAATTCCATCCATCACGCCTTTTCTGCGCGTCAGCTCACGCGCCTTTCTGGCCGCTTCTCGAGCCCGCGCGGCTTCAACAATCTTTCCGCAGATTGTTTTTGCATCAGCCGGATTCTCAAGTAGATATTCCGCCAGCTTTGCTGCCACCACTTCCTGAACGACTGGCTGAACCTCTGAAGAAACCAGCTTGTCCTTGGTCTGCGAGGAAAACTTCGGTTCGGGTACTTTTACTGACAACACGCAAGTCAGACCCTCGCGCATGTCATCCCCTGAGGTTTCGACTTTCGCTTTTTTTGCAAATTCGTTTTCTTCGATGAATTTATTGATTACCCGCGTCATTGCCGTCCGCAATCCGGTCAGATGCGTACCTCCGTCGCGTTGCGGAATGTTGTTGGTAAAACACTGAACTGACTCGCCGTAGCTATCGTTCCATTGCATTGACACTTCAATTGTCATGCCGTCCTTCTCTCCGACCGCGTGAAAAATCCGCGGATGAAGTACTGCTTTGGATCGATTCATATATTCGACAAAGCCCTTAACGCCACCGGCGTATGCGAAGTTTTCACTCTTGCCGTTTCTTTGGTCAATGAGTTCTATCTTGACGCCATTGTTCAGGAAGGACAGTTCGCGCAATCGTTTTGCCAGTATTTCGTAATGAAATTCGACATGACCAAACGTTTCCTTGGACGCAAGGAAGTGCACCTCCGTACCTCTCTTCTCGGTCTTCCCAACCTCCGCCAGCGGTGATACTCGCTCGCCCAGGCGAAACTCCATCTGGTGTGCCTTGCCGTCACGCCAGATGCGCAGCTTTAGCCATTCGGAAAGCGCATTCACAACAGATACACCGACCCCGTGGAGACCGCCTGAAACCTTGTACGAGTTGGCATCGAACTTTCCGCCGGCATGCAATTCCGTCATGACAATTTCGGCAGCGGACCGCTTGAATTCGTCATCCTCCTTGATACCTGTCGGGATGCCTCTGCCGTTATCCATCACCGATATCGAGTTATCGGAGTGAATCGTTATCTTTATGTCATCGCAATGGCCGGCGAGGGCCTCATCGATCGCATTGTCCACCACCTCAAATACCATGTGGTGAAGGCCGCTTCCATCGGAGGTATCACCAATGTACATTCCCGGGCGCTTGCGTACCGCTTCTAGGCCCTTGAGTATCTTGATTGAGTCTGAGTCATATGCTGCTGCTTCCTGCTTCTTCGATGCTGACATTTATATCCTGTGCCCTTGTTGATTTGATGCAATCTCCCGGTTTAATCACCTGAACCGCCGAGAGCATATGTGTTGTCGCGAACCAGCCCTACAGCCTCATTGGCATCACGACATATTTGAAGTCTTCACTGCCCGGTTGGGTAATTAAAGCGGACGACATGTTTGCTTCACCAAGAGAGACAAGGATATTTTCGTTTGTCAGGTGATTCAACACATCCAGCAGGTAAGCAATATTGAACGCAATGTCCATTGCATCTCGCGCGTATTCAATCGGCAGATTTTCCTCTGCCTCTTCCTGTTCGTTGTTGCTGCAAATTATCGACAGGGCATCCGCAGTGAATACTAGCCTTACACCACGAATCTTGTCGTTTGAAAGGATGGATGCCCGTTGCAGCGCACCAAGAAACTCCAAGCGTTTCAAAGCTACGTGATTTGTGTATCCGCTTGGTATGACCTTTGTGTAGTCGGGAAACTTTCCCTCTACGATCTTGCTAACAATTTCGATTCCGGCAAAGGAAAATTTTACTTGGTTCTGGTGCAGATCTATATTGATCGGATCATCACTTTCATCGAGCAGCTTGATCAACTCGAGTACGGTCTTTCTCGGCAGAATAGCTTCAATTTTTCCGACAGGTTCCGGCAGCTTGTAACTCGCCATCGACAATCGATGTCCGTCGGTAGCCACCACGCGAAGTACCTCACCTTCCGTGGATAGCAGCACTCCATTCAAGTAGTAACGAATGTCCTGAACCGCCATTGCAAACTGAACCAGGCCGAGTACGCGGCGAAACTCCTTCTGTGGAAGTGCAAAGGACGTGGCCTGATCCTTTGCTTCCGCTATTCGCGGAAAGTCCGCTGCCGCAAGTGTCTGAAGGGAGAATCGGCTTTTGCCTGCTTTGACGGTAAGCCGATGTTCCTTGGTTTCCAGCGTTGTGTCTGCATCAGGCGTCAAGGCGCGGAGAATATCCTGAAGTTTTTTTGCTCCGACAGTCAGGCTGCCGGGTTTATGTGAGACTTCCAGTCGCGCGGAAGCTCGTATCTGTACCTCAAGATCGGTTGCCAGAAAATTGACCACCTGGTCGTTAACTTCGACCAGAACATTGGACAGGATAGGCAGCGTATGGCGACGTTCAACGATGCCCGTAACAAACTGAAGCGGCCCCAATAACGTGCTGTTCTTAGCTTTTATAGTAAACATATAAAAATAACCTAGTAGTAGTAGTTAAGGGCAGACCAATTTATGAATAAGAAGAAAAAACCGTTTATGTTCAAAGATTTATGCTTAGATCACCGGTATGGACAGTTTAAAATATAGCTGTGCATAGTTATAAGTAAGGTGCTTTTTTCTGGTCTTTTCGATGCTTCTGTCTAAATTACCCACAACGTATAAAGGAATCATTCAAGAGTTGTTCTTCGACAGGAATCGAAAGTACGCCTAGCCGCGCAATATTTGCACCAGCAAGGCATGGTCGCGTGCGAGAGTCTGGTCTGCATCAACGAGTTCCTGAATTTTTCTGCATGCGTGCAAAACGGTTGTGTGGTCGCGCCCGCCGAATGCTTCGCCAATTTCAGGCAGCGACATTGGTGTCAATTCCTTTGCCAGCGCCATCGCAACTTGTCGTGGACGAGCGAGGGACCGGACGCGTTTTTTTGAAAACATTTCTGATACTTTGATTTTGTAATAGTCGGCAACGGTTTTCTGAATGTTATCAATGGAAATTTGACGGTTTAGCACGGCAAGCAAATCTTTGAGCGCCTCCTTGGCGGCGCCAATCGATACCGGAACGTTGTTGAATCGCGAATAAGCAAGCACCCGCTTCAGACCCCCCTCCAACTCGCGGACATTTGAACGAATGTGCTTGGCGATAAAAAAAGCAACATCCTCTTCAAGAAGGAGACCTTCGCTTTCTGCTTTCTTAATCAAGATAGCGACGCGCATTTCGAGTTCGGGAGGTTCAACGGATACCGTGAGACCCCAGCCAAATCGAGAGATCAGGCGATCATCAATATTTGCTATTTCTTTCGGAAAACGGTCACTGGTTATTACGACCTGCTTGCCCCCCTCGATGAGAGCATTGAAGGCGTAGAAGAACTCTTCCTGAGTTCTGGATTTTCCGCCGAAAAACTGAATATCGTCTATCAGCAGCAAGTCGAGGGTGTGATAGGAACGCTTGAAAGCGTCAAACGCCTTATGTTGATACGCGCGTACGACATCCGTCACGAATTGCTCCGCATGTATGTACCGAATGTTCGCTCTTGGATTATGTTCCAGCAATTGATTCCCGATCGCCTGGACCAGGTGTGTTTTACCCAGGCCGGTTGTGCCATATACAAAGAGCGGGTTATAGGCCTGACCTGGATTCTGCGAGACTTGTAAGGCCGCCGCTCGTGCGAGCTGATTCGCCTTGCCGCCGACAAAACTGCTGAAAGTGAAAGCGGGGTTAACACGGTGTTCAGACGGACGCGTGGTTACCGTCAACGGCTCTTGGCGCAGTGCCTGGACGGCACGATCAGTGCCAGGAAGGGTGTCAATCGGATCGGCAATCGGTGTTTCATCTTGCTGACCGTCATCCAGTGCCAAATCAAGGAAAACAGGTCTGGCAAAGTACTTTTCTGCCGCCCGTTCGATGCGGGTCAACAGTCTATCCTTGACCCACTGCAGTACATAGCGGTTGGGCGCAATTAGCGCAAAGCTGTCACCGTCCTGGTCAAATCGCAATGGCTTGATCCAAGTGTTGTATTGATGGGGCGATAGCTCCTGTTTAAATTCTTCGGTACAGGATTGCCAGAACGGGTGCATGGATGGCGGGAAGTGGACATTGCGCGGGAAAGGGACAACCTTGAAATTTTACCCTTTCCAGGTGGACTTATCCACAGACGATGGCGTCGATTTGGAAATAACAGGGGCAGTCGCTGGCAAGGTTGTCTGCTTATGACGGCGCGCCGGAAAAGATTTGCAGGGGTTGACTAAGCCCATGAAAAAACAGGATAATGCCAAGTTGCTCATCAGCTTTTCCTGTTGGTCGGCAATGCAATTTGCAACCCAACAAATTTCTAAATAGTCTGGAATAAACAATGAAACGTACATATCAGCCGTCAGTTGCGCGCCGGAAAAAAACGCACGGTTTTCGCGTCCGAATGAAGACTGCCGGCGGCCGTGCAGTAATAAACGCTCGTCGTGCCAAAGGGCGCGCACGAATCGCTGTCTAGCAGCGCAGGAAGTCAAGGCGGGATCGAGGCGAAGGATTGCATGATTTCAGCCTCGTCAACAGCAGCCAAAACGCCCGACTCGTCGGGCGTTGCGCGCTTGCTGAGCACCGGCATGAGGCTGCGCGGAACGCACTTCGATCTTCGTTTTGGAATAGTCGACGGCGCCAGCATGGCGGCAAAAGCCGGCTTCGTAGTATCGGTACCAAAAAAACTGCTGAAATCGGCCGTGCAGCGAAATCGTGTAAAACGGTTGGTCAGAGAGACAATCCGGGCGGGCAACGAAGCCGATATACCGATCAGTATCCTGGTTGTATATCGTTCCGCTTTGCATCTAAAGCAAGCAAACTTCCGGGCCGAATTAAGAGCGGAGTTGGCAAAACTTCTTCGGGATGGAATGGCCCGCGTCCCTAGCGTCGCTCGCAATTAGGAACCGCAGACATGTCGCCCGGCGCAAGAGTCTTGATATTTGTAATTCGGGGATATCAGATTCTTCTTAGTCCATATTTTGGCAGCCAGTGTCGGTTCTCACCCACCTGTTCGCATTATTCAATCCAGGCGCTGGAAAAACACGGCGCTATCAAAGGCGCCTACCTTACCATTCGGCGTTTGCTTCGATGCAACCCCTGGCATCGTGGCGGCTTTGACCCCGTACCATGAAGCGACCGACTGCCCGCGCCTTCTAACAAACTTGAGAAATTAATGGATACGCAGAGAATTATCGCCCTGATTGTTTTCATGTTCAGCGGAATGCTTTTGTGGGAAGCGTGGAACAAGCCTCAGCAATCCCCACAGCAAAACAGTGCGACCACAATGACGCAACCTGCCGCCGCGCTGCCGAACAAGGGCCCGACGGCTGTGCCTACCCCGGAGGCACCAGCGACCACGGCGTCTGCCGTGTCCGCGCCTGCGATGACGCCGCCCGGCGGGCTGCCAGCAGCAGGTAAGCGCGTTTCCGTCTTGACGGACCTGTTATCTGTCGAGTTGGACACGGCGGGCGGTGATTTACGCAGTGTGACGCTATTGAAGCACCCCGCTCGCGGTGATATCAGCAAGCCCTTCAAATTGATGCAGGATAAGGCGGGCGCTTACTTCATTGCGCAGTCAGGATTTAGTGGGCAGGGATTGCCAAATCACGCGAGCACTTGGGCGGTTGATGGGTCCAACTACGTATTGGGGGCGTCAGATACGATTGAAGTGAAATTTAGAAACAACGATAACCCTGACGTTTCCGTAACCAAAACCTTCGTTTTTCGGCGTGGCAGTTATGTCGTTGAAGTGAAGCACGACGTTAAAAACAACTCGGCCGCACCATTAGCGCCGACCGCATATTTTCAGTTTCTGCGAGATGCAAACCCACCGGAGGGTGAAAGCTCAGGGAACATGTTTACCGGTGTTGCGACTTATACGGGACCAGCGTTTTATACCGAGGCCAAGAAATTCCAAAAGGTGGATTTCTCTTCCATTGACAAAAACAAGCAAGAACACGTCAAGGAAGCGACCGATGGTTGGGTAGCCATGGTTCAGCATTACTTTGTCTCGGCATGGTTGCCAAAGGAAAATCAAAAGCGCGAATTTTTTACGCGAAAAGTAGACGACAAGCTTTATTGGGCAGGAGTATTTGCGGCAATGCCACAAATTGCGCCAGGCGCGACGGGCACACAAATCATGCCGCTCTATGTTGGCCCACAGGAACAGGAAAAACTGAAAGCACTCGCACCCGGACTCGACTTGGTGGTTGACTATGGCTGGTTGACGGTGTTGGCTTACCCGATGTTTACCGTCCTTTCCTGGATTGACAAAATTGTCGGCAACTGGGGTTGGACGATCATTATTTTCACCATTTTGCTGAAGTTGGTTTTTTTCCCGCTGAATCAAAAGGCCGGCAAGTCAATGGCCCATATGAAGCATCTTGCCCCCAAGGTCGAAGCGCTGAAAGCACGCTATGGGGATGACAAGATGAAACTGAACCAGGCGATGATGGAGTTGTACAAGACCGAGAAAGTCAATCCACTCGGCGGGTGTCTGCCGATTCTGATCCAGATGCCGTTCCTGATTGCGATGTACTGGGTCTTGCTAGGCGCGGTCGAATTGCGCAACGCGCCGTGGTTGGGCTGGATTACCGATCTTTCCATCCCGGATCCGTACTTTGTGCTACCGGTGGTGATGGGCGCATCGATGATCATTCAGACAAAACTCAACCCGACGCCGCCCGATCCGGTTCAGGCAAAGGTCATGATGATCATGCCGGTTGTTTTCTCTGTCATGTTCTTCTTTTTCCCCGCCGGGTTGGTGCTTTACTGGACCATGCAAAACATCCTGGGGATAGCACAACAGTGGTATATCAACAAGACAACCGCACAAGCGGGTCCGGTCAAGCCTGTCACGGCAAGATCAAAATAGGGCGCGCTTTTTCAGCCCAAGGCCGCCCGCGCGCGGCCTTTTTTATTGGGCGTCCGTGCTATGTTTCGTGCCTTTAGAGTAAGGAAAATGTGGTGACCAGCGCAAACGCCAATGTTTCACGTGAAACCACTGACCGGATTGCGGCAATTTCAACGGCCCCCGGACGAGGTGGAATCGGCATTGTTCGGGTTTCGGGGCGGGATTTGGCTGATCTTGCCCGGATCATCACCGGCAAGGTGCTGGCAGCGCGCCGAGCGACACATGCGATTTTCCGCGATGATTGCAGTCAACCGCTGGATGACGGGGTGGCGCTGTTCTTTCCCGCCCCCCATTCGTTCACCGGGGAAGATGTGCTGGAGCTGCATGGACATGGCGGACAAGCCGGGCTAGCAAACATCTTGCGGCGCTGTTTGCAGTTGGGCTGCAGGCTTGCAAGGCCCGGGGAATTCACGGAGCGCGCATTCCTGAATGGCAAGCTGGACTTGGCACAGGCTGAAAGCGTTGCTGACATGATTGATGCCGGATCGACGCAGGCGGCGCTGTCCGCAGCCCGAACCTTGACCGGCGAATTTTCCAGGCGCGTAAATGCCATCACCATGCGCCTGATCGACTTGCGCATTCAGGTGGAGGCGACCATTGATTTCCCGGAGGAAGAAATCAGCCCGGCCGACAGGCGAATGGTCCATGAAAAACTCGTGTTTCTGGGCAATCTTGAGATGGAATTAATGCGCGAAGCATCTCAGGGTGCAGTATTGCGGGATGGATTGACGGTCGTTTTGATCGGCAAGCCGAACGTCGGCAAGTCCAGCCTGCTGAATCGGCTCGCAGGTGAAGATGTTGCGATTGTCACTGCGATTCCCGGCACCACGCGCGATCTCAATCGCGCCACGATCCATTTGGAGGGTGTGCCCATTCACCTCATCGATACCGCCGGGTTGCGCCAAACAGAAGATGAGGTCGAAAAGATCGGTATCGAGCGCGCATGGGAAGCCATAAACCTCGCAGGGGCAGCGATGTTGATATCGGAATCGGGAAAGGCGGCTAATCCTGACGACGAACAGATTGCGGCGCAGCTGAGGCCAAACATGCCGATGATTCGGGTGCACAACAAGTCCGATCTTGACGACAAGACCATGGTTTCACGTGAAACAGTTGAGTCTGGCAGCATGACTGACTTGCGTGTTTCGGCGCTGACTGGCGAAGGCGTTGAACGCCTGCGGGCCTGGCTTCTAGCAACCGCAGGCTGGCAACCGGGAATAGAAGGCGTGTTTCTGGCCCGCGAGCGGCATATGGCAGCGCTCAGGACGGCGGCCGCTCATCTGGCTTCTGCCCTGTCTGTCGAGGATCAATTGGATTTGCTGGCGGAAGAGTTGCGCCTGGCGCAGTCGAGTTTGGCGTCAATTACCGGCGAGTTCACGTCGGATGACTTGCTGGGGGAAATCTTCAGTCGCTTTTGTATCGGGAAATAGCGCGTGACAATATGAGCGGCGGGATCACCGTAACACGAAGGAGCCCCGTCAGGACGCGCATGGCCTAATTGCCTCCCATAGCTTAAAATCCAACACTTTGCCCTCAATGGGGCAATCGGACACCCACCGTGGAATATCCAAGCGAATTTGACGTGATTGTTATAGGCGGCGGACACGCCGGCACTGAAGCCGCATTGGCTAGTGCGCGTGCCGGTTCGCGCACCTTGTTGCTTACGCATACGATCGAGACGCTAGGGCAAATGTCATGCAACCCATCAATTGGAGGGATCGGCAAGGGCCATCTGGTCAAGGAAATTGACGCCCTGGGTGGCGCAATGGCGATCGCAACGGACGAAGCGGGTATTCAATTTCGTACGCTCAATGCCAGCAAGGGGCCGGCAGTTCGCGCAACGCGTGCACAGGCAGACCGAGCGCTTTACCGTGCCGCTATACGAAGCAGACTGGAAAGCCAGCCGAACCTGTGGCTATTCCAGCAGGCGGTTGACGACATAATAGTCGAACAGCGCGATGGTATGCCTTGTGCAGCAGGGGTTATTACGCAAGTGGGTCTGCACTTTCGCTCGAAATCAGTAGTACTTACGGCGGGTACTTTCCTGGCGGGCAAAATACACGTTGGCATGCAAAGTCATGCAGCAGGGCGGGCGGGTGAGCCGCCGGCCACGACGTTGGCCGCGCGATTGCGCGAACTGAGGTTGCCAGTCGGCAGGCTCAAAACGGGCACGCCGCCTCGCCTAGATGGGCGAACGATAAATTTCGATGTTTGTGAAGAGCAACCCGGAGACGATCCAACACCGGTGTTTTCTGCCATGGGGGCGCGGGAATTGCATCCGCGACAAGTCAGTTGCTGGATTACCCATACCAATAGCAGAACCCATGAGCTAATTCGCGGCGGACTGTCCCGCTCGCCAATGTTCACGGGTGTGATCGAGGGTGTTGGCCCGCGATATTGCCCATCCATTGAAGACAAGATCCACCGATTTGCGGACAAGGCCAGCCACCAGATTTTCCTTGAGCCGGAAGGTTTGACGACCAATGAGTATTATCCAAACGGCATTTCTACATCTTTGCCGTTTGATGTCCAAATCCAGCTGGTACGGTCGATACGTGGGTTGGAACATGTCCACGTCACACGACCAGGGTACGCGATCGAATACGATTATTTTGATCCGCGAAGTCTGAAGGCAACGCTAGAAACAAAATCTATCGCAGGACTCTTTTTTGCCGGACAGATCAACGGGACCACGGGCTACGAAGAAGCGGCCGCACAGGGATTATTGGCCGGCATCAACGCCGCTCTTTACGAGAGAGGTGCCGAGGGGTGGTGTCCGCGACGGGACGAGGCGTACCTGGGGGTCTTGGTTGACGACCTGATTACCAGGGGCGTTTCGGAACCGTACCGGATGTTCACATCGCGGGCCGAATATCGGCTGCAGCTGCGTGAAGACAATGCTGATGTGCGGTTGACAGAAGCGGGCAGAAAGCTTGGATTGGTGGGCGATACGCAATGGCGGGCCTTCTGTCAGAAGCAGGAGATGGTTGAGCGTGAAACGGCGCGCCTCAAGGCGACGTGGGCGCACCCCGCAAAGGTTGAAAGTCACACCGCAGAACGTGTGCTGGGGCAACCGATTGAACGCGAATACTCGCTGTTCGAATTGTTGCGCCGTCCCAATGTCACCTACGCTGCACTGTCAACATTAGGAGTCGGCGAGTTTCCAGAGATAAGCACGGTGGTAGCGGAACAGGTTGAAATTGCAGCCAAGTACCAAGGCTATATTGAGCGCCAACAGGACGAGGTGCAAAAAAACCGTGCACTTGAGGAAACGCGGTTGCCAGCAGAAATTGACTACTTGCACATTCGCGGGCTGTCCAAAGAAGTTCAAATGAAACTGAATCAGCATCGCCCCGAAACAGTTGGACAGGCCGCCAGAATTCAGGGCGTAACGCCCGCCGCAATTTCGCTGCTGCTGGTCTATGCCAAACGCGGATTCGCAATGGGGTCGCCTCGCGCGACAAAAGAAAAGCAGGCTTAGAAGATGAGCCTTACGCCTGACGCGCAAGAAAGTTCAGAGAGTTTGCGCGAAACCCTTTTGCAGGGCTTGAGTGCGCTGGCGCTGAGGCTAGACGAAAACCAGTGTGAGCGCCTGCTTCAATACATCGAGTTGCTGGCAAAGTGGAATAAGGTATATAACCTGACCGCAGTCCGAGAGCCCAGCCGAATGATCGGACAACACATCCTCGACAGTCTTTCTGTTATTCCGAGCCTCGGTAACTGCAAGACCATCATTGATGTCGGCACGGGCGCAGGCTTGCCGGGCATTCCGCTGGCAATCGCCAATCCGGCACTGCAAGTAACGTTACTAGACACCGTTTCTAAGAAAATAGCATTCGTCCGCCATGCAATTGGCGAGTTGTCGCTTGGCACCCATGCCGTTGCCGTCAACGCGCGAGTAGAAGACTATCAACCCGCAATATTATTCGACGCCGTCATTTCGCGGGCGTTTGCCGACATCAAGGATTTTGTCGATGGCGCGGGACATCTCTGCAAGGCCGGCGGCCGCATGTTCGCAATGAAGGGCGTTTATCCGCATGATGAAATCGCCCGCGTGCCCGGCGGATTCAGCGTTGAGGGCGTGATCGCGTTAACCGTTCCGTCTGTCACCGGCAAGCGACATCTTGTAGTCATTAGAAAGACCTAGAACAGCCATGAAAGTATTTGCGATTGCCAATCAAAAAGGCGGGGTTGGCAAAACCTCTGTCGCCGTCAATCTGTCGGCAACCCTTGCCCACTATGGCCAGCGGGTACTTCTCGTTGATCTGGATCCACAGGGCAACGCCACCACCGGCAGTGGCGTCGACAAGAACAAAGTAAGCAAAACGGTCTACGGTGTTTTGCTGGGAGAATACGAAATTGCGGATGCGCGGGTCAGGACCGAGGGTGCCTATGATGTCCTGCCTGCCAATCGTGAACTGGCTGGGGCGGAGATCGAACTGATCGACATTGACCAGAGGGAATTTTGTCTCAAGCAGGCAATTCTGAAAGTCGCGGCGGATTATGCTTTCGTGGTGATTGACTGTCCTCCGGCGTTGAATATGCTAACGGTCAACGCTTTGACCGCTGCGGACGCGGTGATCATTCCGATGCAATGTGAGTACTACGCCCTCGAGGGACTCTCCGACCTGGTTGGTACGTTGCGCAAAGTCAAAAACAATCTCAATCCAGGCATTGAAATAGAGGCTTTGGTACGCACGATGTACGACCCGCGGTCTTCGCTGACGACGCAGGTGTCGGATGAAATCAAGGCGCATTTTGGTGCCAAGGTATTCGATACCGTGATACCGCGAAATGTGAGAATTGCCGAGGCGCCGTCGTTTGGCAAGCCGGTGATTCTGCACGACCCGACCAGCAAAGGGGCGCAAGCTCACTTCGCCTTTGCCAAAGAACTGCTTGCCCGGCAGGGTATTCCGGTCAAGGAGGCCGCATGATCAAGTCAAAGGGGCTGGGCCGGGGCTTGGACGCACTGCTGGGGGGCGGCAAAGCGGACGGCACGCAAAATCAATCCGGGGGAGCGTTGCGCGAGCTGCCTGTTTCAAGCCTGGCGCCGGGCAAATATCAGCCGCGGACCCGTATGGACAAGGCGGCACTCGAAGAGCTTGCCCAATCTGTAAAAGACCGAGGAATCGTCCAGCCAATACTGGTCAGGGAGGTTGCCGGCGGCAAATTTGAAATCGTTGCCGGGGAACGGCGCTGGCGAGCAGCACAAATAGCGGGATTGGCAACGGTGCCGGCGCTGGTGCGCGATATTCCGGATGAACAAGCGCTCGGTATCGGACTGATCGAAAATATTCAGCGCGAAGATCTGAATGCGATCGAAGAGGCGGCCGGCATCAAGCGGCTCATTGACGAATTCAGGTTAACGCACGAAACGGCTGCGCAAGCCGTTGGTCGATCTCGCGCTGCGGTAAGCAACCTGCTGCGCCTGCTGGAACTGGCGAAGCCGGTGCAGGAAATGTTGATGGACGGGAAGCTTGACATGGGGCACGCCCGCGCGTTGCTGGCACTAAGCAAGGCCAAACAGGTCGAGCTGGCACATCAGGTCATCGCCAGGTCGCTTTCCGTGCGCGAAGCCGAACGGTTGGTCAAACATGAGCTCGACCCGCCAAAGGCCGGCAAGACCAAGCGGAGTGCCGATGCCGACACGCGCCATCTCGAAAACGATCTGGCAGAAAAGTTGGGCACGCGCGTCGAGGTAAAAGCGGACAAGAAAGGAAAGGGCTCACTGATCATCGACTTCATGAGCTTCGAGCATCTTGACGGAATTCTCGAGCGCGCCAAGTTGAAGTAGAGGCGGCATGGGGCGCTCGGGGTTGGCGACTTGAATTTGAAACACAAGCACTGGCGCGCCTTTCCGGCAAAAATTGGCTGGAAAGGCGCGCCAGTGCTTGTGTTTTACTCTTGAATCGACACTCGAGGCGATAAACGCTTTATCGCGAGGCGGTTAAAGCGCTTTCTTATCAAGTTGTTATCAGGGGCTTCGGCATGCTGCGGCGCGTCAAAATGGTTTGACGCGCGCGACGCGGGCCGCTTATAATCGACGGGCTTTGCGGCAAGTTTCAGCGCCACGTCCGGGAGAAAATCAAATGCTTCGCGATGCTCTCGGGCAGACCTACCGCAAGGTCATTTTCTTGCAGGCAATTCTTACTGCGGGATCGTCAGTAGCGGCTCTCTTGATTGCGGGCGCCATGTCGGCGTTGTCGGCCTTGGCCGGCGGCTCTGCGGTGATTCTCGGGAGCATCGCTTACGCGGCGTTGGCAAGGGAGTCGAAAGTTTCGATGGTTTCTGCGGGCCGGGTGTTGACAAGGCACTTGATGGCAGAAGCGGCAAAGGTGTTGTTGGTGCTGACCCTGGTGTTGGCATCGCTGGCAAGCGGTTGGTTCGTGGCGGGCTGGTTGATAGCCGCAATGGCAGTGGCCCTGCTTGGGCAATGGTTGGCTCTACTGATAATTCGATAAAGAATCATGGCGTCCAGTTACGAATCCCCCTCCGAGTACATCTCGCACCACCTGACCAACCTGCAAATCACCACGGGTGATGGCGGGTTCTGGGGTACGTTCAACCTCGACTCGCTGGTCATGTCAGTGATTCTCGGCGTCGTTGGCTTGGGCGCATTCTGGCTCGCAGCCCAACGCGCCACCTCCGGTGTTCCCGGACGATTCCAGGGCTTCATCGAAATCGTGCTGGAATTCATCGACAATACGGTCAAGGATGTATTCCCCGGCGACCGCAGTTTCCTGGCGCCGCTCGCGCTGACCATCTTTGTTCTCGTTTTCATGATGAACTTGATGGATTTGATTCCCATCGACTTCGTCGCAGTCCTGATGGGCTGGCTGCATGTGCCGCATTGGAAATCGGTGCCCTCCACGGATTTGAACGTCACCTTTGCAATGTCGTTCACCGTGTTCATGATGATCATCTATTTCAGCTTCAAGGCCAAGGGTGTTGGCGGCTTTATTCACGAGTTGTTCACGGCGCCCTTTGGTTCCAACCCGCTTTTGTGGATCCCCAACCTTGCCATCAATATCATCGAATTGATCGCCAAGCCGGTTTCACTTGGCATGCGGCTGTTCGGCAACATGTACGCTGGTGAACTGGTGTTCATGCTGCTTGGGCTGCTTGGCATGCTGGGCGGCGTCTATACCGCGGGTTCGATCGTCCTGTCATGGGGTTGGGCGGTGTTCCACATTCTGATCATCATCCTGCAGGCATTCATTTTCATGGTGCTCTCGTCGGTCTATATCGCGATGGCGCACGAGCATCACTGATTTCTGTTTTTCAAATTTACATTCAACTTAGTCTCAAAAAACGAAAGGAAAGAAAATGGCACAGTACATCGCCCTCGTTCAAGGTTACATGGCCTTCGGTATCGGCCTCATCATCGGTTTGGGCGCGCTGGGCGCTTGTATCGGCATCGGCATCATGGGCTCCAAGTTTCTGGAATCCGCCGCTCGCCAACCGGAGTTGATTCCGCAATTGCAAAAATTCATGTTCCTGCTCGCTGGTCTGATCGACGCAGCGTTCCTGATCGGTGTTGGTATCGCCATGTTCTTCGGCTTCGCCAATCCGCTGCTCACCGCTGTCAAGTAAATCCGACTAGATAAGGAAGGGTCGTCGCCATGAGTCTAAATGCGACGTTGTTTGCGATGGCAGCGTGGTTCATTCTGCTCATCTGGTTCGCCAAGGCAAAAATCTGGCCGCCGTTGATGAATGCCATCGACGAGCGAAACCGGAAAATTGCCGACGGACTGGCGGAAGCCGAAAAGGGCAGGGCCGCGCTTGCCGAGGGTGAAAAGCAAAAAGCCGTCATGCTGAAAGAAGCGCGTGATGCTGCCGGTGAAATCAAGCTGGCCAATGAAAAGCAGGCCCAGGCGCAGATTGACGAAGCCAAGGCGCAAGCGCGCATCGAAGCTGACCGGCTGATTGCTGCCGCGCACGCCCAGATTGCGCAAGAGCAGCAAAAGGCGCGTGAACAGCTTCGCGAGCATGTTGCCGCGCTGGCGGTGGCAGGTGCCGAGAAGATCCTGAAGCGCGAAATTGACGCGAAAGCGCATGCAGAGATGCTTGCGCAATTGAAAGCCCAACTGTAATGGCCGAGCTGACCACGGTTGCACGGCCGTACGCTGAAGCGGCGTTTCGCAGTGCCGTCGAGGCAAACGATATCGCCGGCTACGCTGCCAAATTGCTGACGATGGGTGCGGCGGCCGCCACGCGGGAGGCGGCCTCGGTGCTTGGCAATCCAAAGGTGAGCGCCAGGGAAAAAGCAGAGCTTCTCTTTTCGGTGGCGGGCGGCAACGTGCCGGAGGCGCTAAAGAACCTTGCAAATGTGCTGATTGAAAGCCAGCGCGCAACGCTGTTGCCGTACATCAGCGAACATTATGAGCGCCTGCAGCGCGACCATGACGGCGTCGTCAAGGCGGTCATCACCAGTGCATTTGCGTTGAGCGATGCCGACAAGGCTTCTCTGATTGATGGCCTCGCTAGAAAGTACGGCAAGAAAGTCGATGCGGAGGTTCGCGTTGATGCATCGCTGATCGGCGGTGCGCGCATTCAGGTGGGCGACGACGTGATTCACGCGTCGGTCCGCGACACGCTGGACAAGATGGCAATTGCACTGGCGCACTAGGGTGCGCTGGTCCTAAAGAATTTAAGACAAGTATTGGAGTTGGCGATGCAAATCAACCCGGCTGAAATCAGTGAACTGATCAAGTCCAAAATCCAGAATTTGCCCGCTGCAGCCGAAAAGCGCAGCGAGGGCTCGGTGATTTCTGTTACCGACGGCATTTGCCGTGTGCATGGCCTCGCGGATGTGATGCAGGGCGAAATGCTGGAATTCCCGAACAACACATTTGGACTCGCGCTGAATCTGGAGCGTGACTCGGTAGGCGCCGTGATCCTTGGCGACTACCAGCACATCAAGGAAGGCGACACCGTCAAGTGTACGAGTCGCATCCTGGAGGTCCCGGTCGGGCCGGAGTTGCTTGGCCGCGTCGTCAATTCCCTCGGCACGCCGATTGACGGCAAGGGGCCGATTAACGCCAAACTGACTGACGTTATTGAGAAGGTCGCACCGGGCGTGATTGCACGAAAGTCGGTAGACCAGCCGGTGCAAACGGGACTCAAGGCAATTGATGCAATGGTGCCGGTCGGGCGGGGCCAGCGGGAATTGATTATCGGCGATCGCCAAACGGGCAAGACGGCAGTTGCGGTGGATACCATCATCAACCAGAAGGGCAAGAATATCTTCTGCGTTTACGTTGCGATCGGCCAGAAAGCCTCCACGGTTGCAAACGTGGTTCGCAAGCTTGATGAAACCGGCGCGCTGGCCTATACGATTGTCGTCGCGTCGACAGCTTCCGAGTCCGCAGCAATGCAGTACATTGCCGCCTATTCGGGTTGTACGATGGGCGAATACTTTCGCGACCGGGGAATGGACGCGCTGATCATTTATGACGACCTGTCCAAGCAGGCCGTTGCTTACCGCCAGGTGTCATTGCTGTTGCGCCGGCCCCCGGGACGTGAAGCCTATCCCGGTGACGTGTTTTATCTGCATTCGCGATTGCTTGAGCGGGCGGCACGTGTCAATGCTGAATATGTCGAGCGTTTCACGAATGGTGAAGTCAAGGGCAAGACCGGTTCGTTGACCGCATTGCCAATTATCGAAACGCAGGCGGGCGACGTTTCCGCATTCGTTCCGACCAACGTAATTTCCATTACCGACGGCCAGATTTTCCTTGAAACAGACCTGTTCAACGCCGGTATCCGTCCAGCCATCAATGCGGGTATTTCTGTATCACGCGTAGGCGGCGCGGCGCAGACCAAGATCATGAAGCGCAAGGATACCGGCGCCGGCGTGCGACTTGCGCTGGCCCAGTATCGCGAACTGGCGGCATTTGCGCAGTTTGCCTCCGATCTTGACGACGCCACGCGCAAGCAGTTGGAGCGCGGCCGTTTGGTCACCGAACTGATGAAGCAACCGCAGTATCAGCCGATGCAGGTATGGGAAATGGCCCTGTCGCTGTTTGCCGTCAACAACAGCTACATGGACGACGTCGATCTGAAAAAGGTCGCGTCCTTCGAGAAAAGCCTGCGCGATTTCATCAAGTCAAAATATGAAAAGCTGGTGGCCTCAATTGAGGTTGCCAACAATCTGTCTGCGGATGATGAAAAAGCTTTGCACGCGGCGGTCCAGGACTTCAAGAAAACCGGAAGCTACTAAGGCGCTTTCACGTCGAGAGACCTAAGAGGCAGAGATGGCAGGCTCCAAAGAAATTCGCAGCAAGATCAAAAGCGTAGAAAATACGCGAAAGATCACCAAGGCCATGGAGATGGTGGCCGCATCAAAAATGCGCAAGGCGCAGGAACGGATGCGGGCTGCCCGTCCCTACGGCGAGAAGATTCGCAGCGTGTGCGCAAACTTGTCGCACGCCAATCCCGACTACAAGCATCCGTTCCTGCAAAAGCGCAGTGACATGCGCAATGTGGGCCTGATCATGGTCACCTCGGACAAGGGCCTCTGCGGCGGCCTCAATACCAACGTCATGCGACTGGTGGTGAACAAGATCAAGGACTGGGAAGCGTCTGGCGCCAAGGTGCAGGGTACGGCAATCGGCAACAAGGGATTCGGTTTTCTTCAGCGGTTCGGTATTTCCCTGGTATCACACGTGATTGGCCTTGGCGACAAGCCGCACCTCGAAAAGCTGATTGGCCCGGTAAAGATTCAGCTGGATGCATTTGCCGAAGGCAAGGTCGACGCCGTGTTTCTTTGCTATACCAAATTCGTCAATACCATGAAGCAAGAGGCAGTTTGCGAACAGCTCCTGCCCCTCACCGGTGAAACGCTCGGGGCGCCGGACTCTTCATGGGATTACATTTATGAGCCGGACGCCAAGACGGTTCTGGATGAGCTCTTGGTTCGCTATGTAGAAGCAATTGTCTATCAGGCGGTGTCCGAGAACATTGCATCCGAACAGTCAGCCCGCATGGTGGCCATGAAGTCGGCATCCGACAACGCCAAGAAAGTCATCGGCGACCTCAAGCTCACCTACAACAAAGCGCGCCAGGCCGCGATCACCAAGGAATTGTCCGAGATCGTCGGCGGCGCAGCGGCAGTCTGATCGGTTCAATCAAGAATTCGCAAAAACCTAGTCTTCAGTTGGAGTCAAAAATGAGTGTCGGACAAGTCGTTCAATGCATTGGTGCGGTGGTGGACATCCAGTTTCCTCGCAACGAAATGCCCAAAATTTATGAAGCGTTGTTGCTTGAGGATGCCAGCGACAAGTCATTTGCCGAGAAAGGCCTCACTTTTGAAGTCGAGCAAATGCTCGGCGACGGAATCGTTCGCTGCATTGCGCTCGGCTCTTCGGACGGGCTGCGCCGCGGCATGAAGGTGACCAGCACCGGAGCGCCGATATCGGTGCCGGTTGGCGGCGCCACGCTTGGACGCATCATGGATGTGCTGGGGCGCCCAATTGACGAGCAGGGGCCGATCAAGACAGAAGAGCGTCGCGCCATTCACCAGCCGGCACCCAAGTTTGACGAATTGTCTCCTTCGGTTGATTTGTTGCCCACGGGAATCAAGGTGATCGACCTTGTTTGTCCGTTCGCAAAAGGCGGCAAGATCGGATTGTTCGGCGGTGCGGGTGTGGGCAAAACCGTGAACATGCTCGAGCTGATCAACAACATTGCCAAGAGCTACGGTGGCCTGTCGGTATTCGCCGGAGTGGGCGAGCGGACTCGCGAGGGAAACGACTTCTATCACGAGATGCAGGAAGCTGGCGTGATCAAGGCAGATAATCTCGCCGAGTCAAAAGTGGCAATGGTGTTCGGCCAAATGAACGAGCCGCCGGGTAATCGCCTGCGTGTGGCATTGACTGGCTTGACCATGGCCGAGCGTTTCCGCGACGAAGGCAAGGACATCCTGTTTTACGTCGACAATATTTACCGCTACACCCTTGCCGGAACCGAGGTGTCGGCATTGCTGGGTCGCATGCCGTCTGCCGTGGGCTACCAGCCGACATTGGCCGAAGAAATGGGCGTCTTGCAGGAGCGCATTACGTCGACCAAGAGTGGTTCGATCACGTCCATTCAGGCCGTTTATGTGCCCGCCGATGACTTGACCG
>CAYQKN010000003.1:0-10260 GCA_964417885.1 uncultured Burkholderiales bacterium
ATTCGTCATTCCAGCGAACAACCACAAGGGTTGCGCCGGGCTGGAATCCAGTCCGTCATTATTTTCAAAAGCTTGGATGGGGCTGGGTCCCAGCCTTCGCTGGGACGACGAGATTTTTTAGGTGTTCCCATTCCAGTCGACACAGCTGGTGATGAACTGGATGTTCAACGTGCCCCGGACCTGCCGCTCATCCTATTGCAACGGAACGGGCGATGTTCAGGCTTTCGCATCTTTCTGCACCACCACATTCTTGGCGAGGGTCTTGAACCGGTCGCCGTTTTTCTGCACGACGGTGATCGTCATGTGGCCGGTTTTGCTGAGGTTGATATCCATCACCGTGCCGGATTTGCCTTTGTGGGTGCCGCCGACGACGGTGCAATGATCGCCGTCTTTCAGCTTGCCTGGGGATGCTGTCGCCATGATCGGTACTCCACTGAGGCAGATCGCCATGCACGGAAAGTCGCGTCCGTGCTGAACTTGCCGGGAATGCGAAACGGTAACGCCCGAACCTCCGGGCCCTACGGCTTCACCGCCCTCACCGCCAGCGCCACGTTACACAGCTCGATATGCCCGGCCGGCACCTTGTACCAGTCGCCGCCGCGATTGCGCAGCGCGTCGACCAGCGCGTTGAACAACGGTGTGTCGGTGCGAATCACTTCAAGGTTGGTTCGCTCCGCGGCGGGCACATCGGCAGCGAGGCGGATCGATTTGATGGCGATGCGCTGCTCGGGTTTTTCGTAGAAGCCGAGATTGCCGGTGCCGCGCGGCAGGCTCGACAGCAGCGGCATGCCCTGCACCACGCGGCCGAGCAGCGTGATGTTGCGGTCGAGCTGACGCGGCGCATGGCCGGTGACGACGTAGAGTTCCGCGCCGTTGCCGCTGGTGTCGGCGTTGTCGCGGCCGGCGCCGACCATGCCGTAGCAATGCGCGAGCCAGGTCTGGTTGGTTTTTGGATTGCGACCAACCGGGAAGCTATTGGAGAAGCCGACTTCCGGCGCATAGCCATCGACATCCGGCAGGCGGGTGAACGGCAGTTTGGGATCAATGCTGCGGGTGAATTCAGGCGCCAGGCTTTTCTTGCCCTGCTTCATCGGGCGCGGATTTTTTTCGTCCGGGTCGCCCCACTGCACGACGAAGTTGTCCTGCGATCGCAGGATGGCCAGGCCGTCGAAATATTTCTCGCGCACCAGCGCGCGGATATTGGCGACGTGTGCCGGCGCATAGGCTTCCGACAGCTCGATCACCACCCGCCCGGCCGCGAGTTCAAGGTATACGGTGCTGTTCAGGTCGAGCGGGCGCCAGTCGCCCGGTTTCGATGCGGCCAACAGCTCCGGGTACGAAGGTTTGGCGGGCACCGCGGCCGATTGCGCGGCGGCATTGCCGGCACCTGCCAGCGCCAGCACGCCCGTGAACAGCGCGGCCACCAGCGATGGTCCGCAGCCCATTGAATCAACCCGTCTCATAGCGATCCCGTCCCGCCACCTTGGCGCGATACAGCGCGTCGTCGGCGCGCTTGGTTAGTTTATCCAGGTCATCGGCCGGCCCCAGCACCTCGGCCGCACCGAGGCTGAAGGTGAGCTTGCGCGACGGCGGCAGCCCGGCCACGCTGATCTGCTGCACCGCGTTGCGCAGGCGGTTGAACACCTGCGGCACCTGCGACACATCCGATCCCGGCATGATCAGCAGGAACTCCTCGCCGCCGTAGCGGCCCAGGCGGTCGTTGCTGCGCAACTGCTGGGCGCAGACGGCCGCGATCGCCGACAGCACCGCATCGCCGACAGCGTGGCCGCATTCGTCGTTGATCGACTTGAAGTGATCGATGTCGATCAGCGCCACGCACATCCGGCTGTTTTCCAGTCGCGAAGTGCGCAGCTGGGTACGGGCGAACTCGACAATGCTGCGGCGGTTCGGCAACCCGGTGAGTTCATCGCGCATGGCGAGATTGGCGAAACGCCGGTTCTGCTGGCTCTGCCGGTACAGGTAGAGGGCGAGCCCGCCGAGCACGAACAGCAACAGGACCACCGCCAGCAGCAACGCCACGCGGCGCGCTTCGGACTCGAGCTCTCGCGCGCGCAGCAGCGCGTTCTCGGCTTCCTTCTGCCGCACCTCGAAGCGGGTCTGGGTTTCGGCCGCATCCTTTTCGCGCGCTTCGGTGAAGCTGCGCTGCTCGGCATCGCGCACCAGCACCTGGTTGCGGTAGGCCTTCTCGAAATCGCCCAGGCGCGCGTAGACCTCGGCCGCGCCGGTCAGGTAGGTCACCTCGATCCAGGTCGAATCAATGCCGCGCCGGATCGCCTCGGCCTTGGCCAGCGCATCGAGGCTTTCGCGCCGCCGATCCAGATGCGCGAATGCCTTGGCGCGGCTGCGCTGGATGTTGAAAATCATCGTCGCATCGCCGGCCTCGGTCAGCACCGGCAGGGCCTTGTCCTGGTAGGCCAGCGCCTCTTCCCAGCGGCCGGTCTCGCCGGCCAGCACGCCGAGCCGGTAGTTGCCGAACGCCTGGCCGACCGGGTCGTTGAGGGCGCGGAACAGCGCCATGCTCTTCTGCACATACAGTTTGGCCTTGGGAATGTCCTTCAGCCGCTGGTGCACCACGCCCATGTTGAAGTAGGTGGTCGACAGTTCATGGCGGCTGCTGGACTCGGCATCGGGCAGGATCGACTGCTCGAGATAGCTGAGCGCCTTCATCAGGTCGTCGCGCGCCGAGCGGTCATGGGTGTAGGCGTTGCCGATGGCGCCCAGCGTGACCCGCGCATTGACCGAGTCGCCCAGCTCGACGTAGCGCTGGTGGGCCTTGAACAGCAGGTCCAGCGCGTCGGTGTCGCGGCCCAGCAAGCCGTAGACAAACGCCTTTGACACCATCACGCCGGTCGCGCAGCGCACCAGGCCGGCCTTTTCCGCCACCAGGATCGCTTCGTCGAACACCGCCTGGGCATCGAGATACTTGCCGATCGAAGACTGCGCGACCGCCTTGGCGCCAAGGAATTCGCATTCGGCCTGCGGATCCTTCATTTCGCGCGCCAGCGCCAGGCCGCGCTCCGACGCCGTGACCAGCTTCAGCGTCTCCTCCAGCGTCGCCGTCGCCATCACCTGCAGGCGGGTACCCTTCAGCAGCAGCGCGCGGTCGCCACTGTCGCGGCTCTGCGCCAGCCATTCCTCGCTCAGCTTCAGCGCGGCGCGCGGGTCGTCGGCCACGCGCCGTTCCAGCGCCTGCGTTTCCGCGTCGCGCGCGCTGAGCGCTGCGACCGCCAGCAGCGGGCACAGCAGCAGCGCAACCAGCGCGGCGCGCAGTCCGAAAACGCCGGCCGTCGCGCGCGTCATGCACGCTCCAGGTCAATGGCGCATTGCGTGACCTGCGACGCCGGCATCGGCCGCGCGAAGTAATAGCCCTGCGCCTCGTGACAGCCGCAGGCGGACAGGAATTCGAACTGCTCGCGCGTCTCGACGCCCTCGGCGATCACATGCAGCTGCAGGCTCTGCGCCAGGTTGACGATCGCGCGCACGATGGCGGCGTCGTCGGCGTCGGTGCTGATGTCGCGCACGAACGAGTGATCGATTTTCAGGCTGTCGACCTGAAACCGTTTCAGATAGGAGAGGCTGGAGAATCCGGTGCCGAAATCGTCGATCGACAGCCGCACGCCCAGTTGCTTGAGTTCGGCAAACAGCGCCAGCGTTTCCTCGGTGTTGGCCATCAGGATGCTCTCGGTGATCTCGAGTTCCAGGTCTGCCGGCGCCAGGCCGGCGGCGGCCAGCGCGGCGCGCACCCGCGCCGGCAGCTCGCGATCAAAGAACTGGCGCGCCGAAAGGTTCACCGACACCGCCTTGACGCTGGCGCCGGCCGCGCGCCAGCGCTTCACCTGCTGACAGGACTCGGCGATCACCCATTCGCCGATCGGCATGATCAGGCCGGTGTCCTCGGCAATCGGGATGAACTCGGCCGGCATGATCATGCCCTCGACCGGGTGATTCCAGCGCAGCAGCGCTTCGTAGCCGGCCACGCTGCCGGTGCGAAAATCGACCCGCGGCTGGTAGTACAGCTCCAGCTCGCCGCGTTCCAGCGCCAGGTGCAGGTCGCTTTCCAGCTTCATCCTCGCCTGCAGGGTGTCGCTCATCGCCGCGGCGTAAAACTGGACATTGCGCCGGCCGCTCGACTTGGCGTGGTACATCGCCGCGTCGGCGAAGCTGAGCAGCTTGGTCGGATCGTCGCTGTCCTGCGGGAACACGCTGACACCGATCGACGGCGTGACGCGCAGTTCGCGGCCGCCCACTTTCATCAGTTCGCTCAGCTCGGCCATGATCTTGGTGCTGGTCAGCGAGATATCGGCGACCGCGCTGACGTGCCGCAGCACGATCACGAATTCGTCGCCGCCGACCCGCGACACGGTGTCGCTGTCGCGCAGCACCGTCTTCAGGCGGCGCGCCATTTCGCGCAGCACCTCGTCGCCGGTGGCATGACCGAGCGTGTCGTTGATGTTCTTGAAGCGGTCGAGGTCGATGAACAGCACCGCCACCATCCATCCCTCGCGGCGCGCCAGTGCCAGCGACTGCGCCAGCCGGTCCTGCAGCAGCAGTCGGTTCGGCAGTCCGGTCAGCGTGTCGTGCAGCGCCAGGTGGCGTGCCAGCGCCTCGGCCTGCTGGCGGTCGTCGACTTCCTCCTTCAGCAGCGCGTTGGCCGCCGCCAGCTCCTCGGTCCGCTCGCGCACCCGCCGTTCCAGTTCCTCGTTCAATAGCCGCAGGTGCTCGACCGCCTGGCGGCGCTCGGTCACGTCCTCGATGATCCAGATGGTGCCGCCGGTGGCCGGGTTGACCGGATCAATCGGACGCGCCTGCAGCCGGCACCAGATCAGCTTGCCGTCACGCCGCTTCATGCGGCGCTCGATCTCGACCGACCTGCCCTGCGACAGCATCGGGCCGACCACGCTGCCGGCCTCGGCATATTCTTCCGGCGAGCCCCACACCGCAATGCCGAACTGGCCCACCAGGCCGCCTGGCGGCCAGCCGAACAATTCCTCGAATGCCCGGTTGGCATGGTGGAACACACGGTCCTTGGTAAAGGCGATGCCGACCGAGGCGTTGTTGAGGATCGCCTCGTACTTGAGCAGCGTGACCTGTTCCGACACGGCGGGCGACGTGCCGCCGGTTGCCGTGCCGCCGGCCTCGGCAGCTGCCATCTGTTCGCGGAAGGAAGTATTCATGCTGTTTTTATCGGGATGTCGGTGCGCGCGGCCGGCGGTTTTTGCCGGCGTAATTTGACGCATCGTCTCACATTCATGACGATCCGGTGACGCCAAAACGGGTGCATCCGCCGGACGGTATCCGCTGGTTTGTTCAGCCCGCCGGCGGCGCGGTTTCGGCGTTAGGAATGGCTCCGGGCAAACTCAACAAATGCACCGGCCCCGGTCGGCCGAACAGGTAACCCTGGTAGGCCTGGCAGCCCTCGCTGGCGAGAAAATCGCGCTGCGCGGTGGTTTCCACGCCCTCGGCGATCACCGTCAGCCCGAGACTCTGCGCGAGATTGACGATGGCGCGGGCGATGGCCGCGTCATTGGGGTCGGTCAGTACGTCGCGCACGAACGACTGGTCGATCTTGAGCTGGTCCAGCGGCAGGCGCTTCAAGTAGGACAGCGAGGAAAAGCCGGTGCCGAAATCGTCCAGCGAAAAGGTCAGCCCGCATTCCCGCAGCTGGGTCATCCTGCTGATGGTGGTCTCGACATCGTCCACCAGCACGCTTTCGGTCAGCTCCAGTTTCAGCCGATGCGGGTCCGCCCCGGTGCGCGCGATGACATCGAGCACCTGGTCGACAAACTGCGGATGGCGAAACTGGCGGCTGCTGACATTGACCGCGAGGCTCCAGTGCGCCCGGTCCGGCCGCGCGCTCCAGTCGACCAGCTGGCGGCAGGCGCACTCCAGCACCCACTGTCCCACCGGCAGGATCAGCCCGGTCTCCTCGGCCAGCGGGATGAAATCGTTCGGCAGCACCAGCCCGCGTTGCGGGTGGTTCCAGCGGATCAGCGCCTCGGCGCCGATCGGCTTGCCCGCCAGGTCGACCTGGACCTGGTAGTGCAGCATCAGCTCACCCCGTGCCACCGACTGGCGCAGGTCGCTTTCCAGCGCCACGCGCTCGGTCACGCGGGCCTGGATATCCGGGTCGAAGAAGCGCAGCACGTTGCGGCCGGCCGCCTTGGCCTGGTACATCGCCATGTCGGCGCGCTTGAGCAATTCATCGACGGTATCGCCGGGCTCGGCGAACAGGGTGATGCCGATGCTGGGCGAGCTGTAGTGCTCGCGGCCGGACAGGTCGTATGGCTGGTTGAGCCGGTCGAGAATCTTGTAGCCGACCGCTTCGGTGTGGCGCGCGGCTTCGAGCGGGTCCTCGGCCAGGTCCAGCAGCATCACCAGGAACTCATCGCCGCCGAAGCGGCCGACGGTATCGATCTCGCGCACGCAGTCGACCAGCCGGCCGGCAACCTGCTTGAGCAGCAGGTCGCCCTGGTCGTGGCCAAAGGTATCGTTGAGCTGCTTGAAGTTGTCCAGGTCGATGAACAGCAGCGAGCCCTTGCGGCCGGTGCGGGCGCTGGTGCCCAGCGCCAGCTGCAGGCGGTCGGACAGCAGGCGCCGGTTCGGCAGCCCGGTCAGGGTGTCGTAGAACGCCAGCTGGGCGATTTCACCGGCGGCGACCTTGCGCTCGGTGATGTCCTGCAGGCTGAATTGCAGCAGCGTGCGGCCGGCGTAGCGGAACCGCATCAGGTGCACTTCCGCATCCCAGATGCTGCCGTCGGCACGCTGGTGACGCCACTCGAACATCACCGCGCCGTCGCGCAGCGCGCGCTGCACGTGCTGCTGGGCGAGCTCGACCGAGCTGACACCGTTTTCCTGGGTCGGCGCGGACACATCCGCCACCGTCATGCCGAGCACCTTCTCGCGGCTGTCGAGGCGGTAAATGTCGACCGCAGCCTGGTTGCAGTCGACAAAGCGGCCGCCGTTGGGTTCCATCACCACCAGCGGAATGCGCGAATCGACAAACAGCACCTTGTTGTAGGCTTCGCTCTCGCGCAGGCGGCCCTCGGCGGCGCGCAGCGCGGTGATCTGGTCGCTCAGGGTGCCGGCCTGGGCGGACAGTTCCTGCTGGTTACGCTGCAGCAGCTGGCGCATGCCGTCCTGCGCGCTGGCCAGCTGCATGATTTCCGTCACCGCGCTGCGGATCGGCGGCGTCGGCGTGAAATCGAGCTGACCGATGCGCTCGCTGGCGGCGGCGAGCTGCTCCAGCGGCAGCGCGATCCGCCGCGCATAGGCGCGCACGATCAGCACCGCCAGCAGCAGCACCAGCGCCAGCAGCGTCGTCAGCACCGTCGCCAGCGTGCCCCAGACCGGGGCAAAATCGGCCGCCGGCGCCAGCGTCATGACCCACAGTTTTTGCTCGCCCAGCAGGTAAGGACGCATGCTCGCCAGCCAGCGCACGTTGCCGGAGCGATAGGCCAGCACCGAGCCCGACGCCCGCTGTGCCGCATGCCAGGCCGCCAGCGCGTCGCTGACCGGCGCCATCCCCAGTTCATCGACCGGCCGCAACACCTTCTTCAGCCAGTCCGGCGGCGCCAGTGACGGCGCCACCGGCAGCGCCAGCACCCGGTTGTCGTCGGTCAGCACCAGCACCATGCCCTGCTTGCCGACCGCCGACTGCATGGTTGCCTTCGACAGGTCGCGCAGCATCAGGTCGAAGCCGATGACAAAATCGCGCCCGTCCTTCAGGCGGATACGGGTCGAGGCCGTCACACCGACATCACCGGTGGTGAAAAACAGGTAGGGCGCGGTCCAGTGCGTCAGGGTGCCGGCGGCGCCATTCATGGCGGCCAGGTACCACGGACGCCGGCGCGGGTCGTAATCGACATCGCGCCATTCGCTCACCACCTGGCCATTCGGCAGGTGATCGAAAAACAGGTGCTTCCTGCCGTTTCGCGGCACGTCGGTCATGCGGTTGCGCCAGCGGCCGTCGGCCTGCTGCAGCAGCAGCCAGCCCTGCCCGGTGGTGGTGCCGGCCACCACCGAGGTCACCTGCGGCAGCGAGCTGAGCACCGGCTTGAACACGCGGTTGAACGCCGCCGGATCGTCCAGCGACGGCGCCTCGCCACCGATCCAGCCGCGGCTCATGTCGAGCAGGTCGCCGGCCGGGGCGAACATCGAATCGAGACTGGCTTCGATGCGCGCCGCCGCCACATTGAACTGGCTCTGGGCGATGCGCTCGACCATCGGCAGCAGGCCGAACACGATAAAGCCCAGACCCACCGCCAGCGCCGTGGCGGCGACCAGCAGCGTGACCCTGAGCAGGATCGTGCGGCGCAGCGGGGCCACGACGGGATTGAAACGTGGCGGTTTGGCAGGCTGGGGAGCGGACACGCGGAAGCCGGTGAGGATCAACAACGGATTGATTGTCAACAAGTCTGGACGATAGTGCGCTGGCAGGCAACCCGCAAAACCCTGATTCGCTGGATAAGGATCGATACCGTGCAGGGCACTGGCCTGAACGCCAGCCTGGATGCGGCTTCCGGCGGCAATGCCCCTGAAAGGCGCGCCAGTGCTGGCTTTCCAGCCGATGCCTGGTAAGGAAACTCCCTCAGCTGTCGGCGTCGGGCGGCATCGCCGGCGGCGAACCGGCCAGCGGCGAACGGCGCGGGCTGCGCCGCGGGACCGGATCCGCTTCCGCGCGCATCAGTTCCGCCGGATAGGCCTGGCACAGGCGGCGCGCTTCTTCGGGTGACGCACCCAGCCAGCGCGCGTAGTCGTCGGCGGCAATGATCACCGGCATCCGCTTTTCCTCGCCCGGGCGGTGCATGCGCTTCATCACCTCATGCTCATCGGCGTTGACCGTCAGCATGGAAAAACTCAGCACCTCGCGGCCGTCGCGCTGCCAGCGCTCCCAGATCCCGGCCAGCGCGAACACATGGCCATCGCGCAGGGTGATTTTCCAGCGCACCGCCTTGCCGGTTTCCCAGCACGGTTCGTAGAACGCCTCGACCGGGATCAGGCAGCGCTGACCGTTCTTCCACGCATGCCTGAAACTGGCTTTCTCGCCAACCGTCTCGACCCGCGCATTGTGGGTGGCGAAGCGCGGCCGCGGCAGCGCCGCGTCCTCGGCGCTGGCCCAGGCCGGCACCATGCCGAAGCGCGCCGCGATGCATTCGCGACGCGGAAATTCACCCTCGCTCAGGCGGATCACATTGCGCACCACCGGCGCGTCGTAGCCGGGATAGGTGTCGGGCTTGAATTCGAAATCAGGCAGATCGACGCCAAACCGTTCCTTCAGGTAGCGCCGCTGCACGGCCGGCATGTAGTTGGTGCACATGCGCTGATATTACCCGCCGCCGGCGCGGCCGCGAAGCCGCCGCGGCGCGACGCGCAAAAGTGTTAGGCAAATCTGTCGCTGGCAATGACACCCGGCAAGTCCGGCGGTGCAAACCGGTTACAATCCCCGCCACATTCACCGGTCGGAATTGCATGAGCAGCGTCAGCAATACATACAGGCCGCTTGCCAGCGTGATTTACCTCGGCATCGCCGGGTTGAGCGGCAAGCCGGTCGCCGAACAGGCCAGGCTGCGCGCGCAACTCGATGCCGCCGTCGCCGCCGCCTCGACGCCGATGGCCGAGGCCGACCGCCTGGTGCTGGATGCGCCCGACGGCGCCGCGATCGTGGTGCTGGGCGATGCGCGCGGCGCGCTGCAGGCGGCGGAGCGGGCCGAGGCCGCCGGCCGCGGCGCGTTTGCCATCGGCATCAACCACGGCCCGGTCAGCCTGACCGCGGACCACGGCAACGATGCGCGCCTGATTGGCGACGGCATCGACGCCGCCATCAGCGTCGCCGGCTTCGCCACCGGCGAGGCGCTGATGCTGTCGCGCCCGTTTCGCGACGCGCTGGCGGAATCGGCGCCGAATCTCGCCGCCGCCTTTCATCGTGCCGGCACCTATACCGATGCGCGGGTGCGGTCGCACGAAGTCTTTACCCGCAACGAAGCCGCGCGCCGGCGCGACATCCGCCGCCGCGTCGCCGCCACCGCGCTGATCGCCGCCGCCATCGTCGCACTCGGATTCGCCGCCCGTTTCGCGCTGCAGAGCCTGATCGAAGCGCGCCAGCCGGCGACGCTGGTGTTCGACATCCGGCCGCAGGGCGAGATCTACCTCGACGGCGTGTTGCGCGGCAAGGCGCCGGCGCTGGCCCGGTTGCAGGTGCCGCCCGGCAGCCACCGGATCGAAATCCGCAACGGCCGCTTT
>CAYQKN010000003.1:10360-17566 GCA_964417885.1 uncultured Burkholderiales bacterium
GGACGCGGCGCGATGGGCGTGGTGCACCGCGCGGAGGATCCGTCGCTGGGCCGCATCGTGGCGATCAAGGCGGTCAAGCTGTCCGCCGACGCCGCCGACTCGATGGATTACCAGGCGCGTTTCTACCAGGAGGCCAAGGCCGCCGGCAGTCTCAGCCATCCGGGCATCATCACCATCTACGACACCGGCCACGAACAGAACTGGGCCTACATCGCGATGGAACTGCTGGAGGGGGTCGAACTGCGCGGCTTGATGGCGCGCGGCCGGATGCCGCTGCACCAGGTGCTCGACATCACCGCCCAGGTCGCCGATGCGCTCGAGTTCGCCCACCAGCGCGGCGTGGTGCACCGCGACATCAAGCCCGGCAATATCATGGTGCTGCACGGCAATCACGCCAAGATCATGGATTTCGGCATCGCCCGCATGCGCGTGTCCAGCGTCGAAACCCAGGTCGGGCTGGTGCTGGGTTCGCCCAAGTACATGTCGCCGGAGCAGGTCGCCGGTCGCCGCGTCGACCATCGATCGGATATTTTTTCGCTGGGCGTGGTGCTGTTCGAGATGCTGGCCGGCATCGCACCGTTCTCCGGCCGCGATGTCGGCGACCTGATGTACGCGGTGGTCAATACCCATCCGCCGCGGCCCAGCCAGCTCAATCCGTCGGTGCCCGACATGCTCGACCTGATCGTGGCCAAGGCGCTGCACAAAGACCTGGCGGCCCGCTACCAGAGTGCGAGCGAGTTTGCCGCCGATCTTCGGTTGTGCCGCGACGCGCTGGGCGAGGAGATCGCGCCGCCGCCGGGCATGGGCGAATCAACGGTGCCGAACAGCGTCGAGGGCACGTCGCCGCTGCCGGCCGCTGCCGGCGACGACCCCGCCGCGGCGCAGGCAGCGTCGGATCCCGCGGCCGAAACGCGGCCCGCGGCCGATGCCACCACCGTACCGCTGCCCTCACCTGCCATCACCAGTCCGCCGCCGGGACAGCTGTGGTTTTCGCGCCGATTCCCGTCCGCCAGCGCGCTGGCGCGGCTGACCCGGCCATCGCCGGATGACCTGCACCGGCTGTCGCGCGCGCCGCTGCCGGCCACGCTGCTTTCGCGCTGGCTGGCGACCCCGGGAGACTGGTTGCGCGCCATCGTGATCCTGGCCGCACTGCTGGCGGCGATCGTGATCGCGCTGGGCTGACCGCGCCAAAAACGCACCCGGACCTGGCGACCGGCAACCAAACCGGCAGCGGCTGGCGGCACGGCGGCTGGACCGTGCGCTTGCGAACACATTGTTGACAATTGTGACTGTCGCGTTCCGCTATCATGGGAAAAAATCCGCTCCCTTCCCTCCCCAAGGCTGTGAATGCGTTACCCACACCTGCTGGCCAGAATTTTGCGCGCCGCCATGCCGGCCCTGCTGCTGCTCGGACTGCTGCCGGCCGTCGCCGGCGCGCAGGATAAAGCCGAGGCGGTACAACGCCACCCGCTGGAACTTCGCGCCCTGACCGACCCGGAGGGCGTGCTGCGTGAACTGCCGGCACTGCAGCTGGCCGCGACCGCGGCGAAAGATTTCAAGCAACTGGCGTTGCTGCACCTGGCGGAATCGAATGCCTGCCGGGTGATCGCCAACTGGCCGTGCCAGAGTGATGCCGCCGCGCGCGCACGCACCGCCGCCGAAGGCGCGAAGCAGCCCGAGCTGCAGGTACGCGGCCTGATCCTGGAAAGCCGCGGCCGCATGGCGACGCAGGATTTCAGCCGTGCCGCCAGCCTGCTGGGCGATGCCGACCGGCTGTTGCAGCAACATCCGTTTCCCGACCTGAGCGCCGATGTGTTCCTCGCCTACTCTTCGCTCAGCTACACCCTCGGCAAGCACGCCGTGGCGGCTGACTACGCCGAGCGCGGCCTGGCGGCGCTGGCCGGGCGGCCCTCGCTGCTGATCCGCGTCCGCCTGCTGCGCAACCAGGCACGCGCCATGGCGCAGCTGGGCAACACCACTGGAGCACGCGCCGTGCTCAAGCAGGCGCTGGACCTGGCGGCAACGATCAACGACCCCAAGCTCGGCGCCGAGCTCTACCTCGAAGACGCGCGCATCGCGCGGCTGACCGGCGATGTGCCGGTACAGCTTGCCAATGGCGAGCGCATCCTCGCGCTGGCGAGCCAGCTCAGCAACTCGCAGTTGAAGGGCCTCGGCCATGAAGTGCTCGGCCTGGCGGCACTGAACCAGGGTGACAGCGCCGGCGCCGAGCGCCAGCTGCAGCTGGCCTATGCCTCATTCAGCTCGCTCAAGCTGGAGCGCGACGAGCGCCGCGTGCTGCGCGCGCTGATCCGCAGCATGCTGGGCCGCAACCGGCCGCTGGCGCAGATTGAAGCGCTGATGAAACGCTCGCTGGCGCTCGAGGCCTCGCTCGAGGCCGACGATCGCAACATGGCAGCCGATGACTTCGAGGCGCGACTCAAGTACGCGCAGCAGGAGCTCGAGGTACAGCGGCTGGAGGCATCGGCCGCGCTGGCCGCGCAGCGCACCAAGGCGCTGGCCGATCAGCAGCGGCTGACGCTGGTCGCCGCCGCACTGAGCCTGGTGGTGTTGGCGGTGGTGGGCATGCTGCTGTGGCTGCAGCGCCGCTACAACAGCCGGTTGACGCAGGTGGTGGCGCAACTGCGCGAGAGCGAATCGCGCTACCGGATGCTGGCGGAAAATTCGCGCGACATGGTGGTGCGGATGAAGCCGGACGGCCACCGTCTTTACGTTTCGCCCGCCTCGCACGAACTGCTCGGCCTCGATCCGTCGGAATTTTCCGAGCCGCGCTGGGACCTGGTGCATCCGGACGACCGCGAACGCATGGCCACCGCGCTGCGCGACCTGGGCCGCAACGGCGGCTCGGCCACGGTGGCCTATCGCGCACGCCACGTCAACGGCGAATACATCTGGCTGGAAGTGCTGGCGCGGCTGGTGACGAATACCGAAAACGGCGACGAACCGGAAATCGTCTATGCCGCGCGCGACATCACGGCACGGGTGCGTGCCGAAGAGGCGCTGACGCGATCGGAGGCGCGGATGCGCGCCATCACCGACAATATCCCGGCGCTGATCACGCGTCTCGACAAGGACATGCGCTACACCTTCGCCAACGCCTATGTCGGCCAGGTGTTCGACATCGACCCGGCGGCCATGGTCGGCCGCACCATGATCGAGATTCACGGCGAGCGCATCCATCAGGAAACCCTGTCATATGTCGAGGCTGCGTTGCGCGGCGAGTCGGTCAGCTTCGACGGTGTCGCCACGGTGCGAGGTCGCACCTTTCACTACCAGGCGAGCTATGTGCCCGACCGCGACAGCGACGGCAACGTGCAGGGCTTCTACGCGCTCACCTTCGACATCACCAAGCTGAAGCTGGCCGAAGCGGAACTCGACCGCATGGCGCGCAGCGACAGCCTGACCGGGGTTGCCAACCGGCGCTATTTCGAGGAGCGGCTGGCCAATGCGCTGGTTCGCAGCCGGCGGCAAAGCAGTGCGCTGGCGGTCCTTTGTCTCGACATCGACCACTTCAAGACCATCAACGACCGCTACGGCCACCCGTTCGGCGACGCGGTGATTGTCGCTTTCGCCCGCAGCCTGCAGTCGTGCATCCGCGAGGACGACCTGGTCGCGCGGCTGGGCGGCGACGAGTTCGTCATCATGATCGAGAACGCGACCACCGGGTCGGCCGAGAGCGTGGCCGCCAAACTGCTGGCGATCCTGCAGCTGCCGATGGTGATCGAGGGCACCACGCTGCCGGTGACCGCGAGTATTGGCATCGCCTACAGTGTCCATGGTGCATCGGCACGATCGCTGATGGACCACGCCGACCAGGCCCTGTATGCCGCCAAGGCGGCCGGTCGCAACACCTGCCGCACCGCGCCGGCCGGCCAGCTGTCGGCCGCCTGACAACGCCTGCATCCGCCGCTTCGCCGTCCGCCGGCCGCTGCCGGCGCGCGGCATCCGTGCCGCTCAGGCCGCAGCGGTAGCCGTTGCCGGCGCTGCCGATGTCACCTGTTCCAGTAGTAACAGTTCCTGGCGGGTGGCGCGCAAGTGATGGCCGTCGCAGGTGACAAACAGGGCCGAGCCGCGCAGCAGCAGTTCTTCATCGTCCACCAGGCCGTAGTGCGGCCGCTGGAATCCGCGGCTGCGCCACGGCAGCAGCAATGCCATTCTCATCGGTTTCATTTCTTCGCACTCCCGCGACGCGCAGCGCCGGATGCGGCACCCGCTCAATGCCTGGATGCTGCCATGCCAATGTGAGAATTCGGTGACAGCCGTGTATCAGATCGCAGCCGTCACATCAGCGTCACGCGGCGTTAACGGTGCCGTCATGTGCGGCCGGAATACTGGCGCCTTCACAACAGGAGCCACGCATGACGCACGCATCGACCATCCCGCACACCGGGCAGCATGACGACGACAACGATCTGAATCCCACCGCCAATCCGGCTTTCGACAGCATTGTCGAAGCGCGCATGTCGCGGCGCGAGGTGCTCAAGGGCGGCGCCGCCGCCACCGGCATGAAACTGTTCGGTTCCTTCGGCCTGGTCGGACTGGCCGGCTGCGGCTCCGACAACAACGACCCGGCGCTGCCGGCTGCGGCCGCACCACCGCCCCCGCCACCGGTGCTGGGTTTTTCCGCCGTGGCCAAGAGCCTGGCCGACGCCGTCTCGGTACCGCCCGGCTACACCGCATCGGTGCTGTTTCGCCTCGGCGATCCGATCACCGCTACCACCGCCGAATACCGCAATGACGGCACCGACGCGGCCGCGTCGTTCGCCAATCGCGCCGGCGATCACCACGACGGCATGCATTTCTTTGGCGTCGGCGCCAACGGCCAGTACAGCCCGGGCGCCAGCGAGCGCGGACTGCTGGTGATGAACCATGAAGCGATCACGCCCGCCTTCCTGCATCCGAACGGCGCCACCACCGTCAGCGGGGTGCGCACGGTGGCCGAGGAAGTCCTGCGTGAGTTCTATCTGCATGGTGTCAGCGTGATCGAGGTCAACAAGACCGGCAACACGTTCAGCTACAACCGCGGCTCCGCGTTCAATCGCCGCATTCACACCCTGACCGAGATGGAACTGGCGGGCCCGGCCGCGCGCACGCCGCTGATGATCACCAGATTCTCACCAGACGGCTCGAAGACCCGCGGCACCGTCAACAACTGCGCCAATGGCTACACGCCGTGGGGCACCTATCTCACCTGCGAGGAAAACTGGGCCGGCTACTTCCGCCGCATCGCCGCCACCGACAACCCCAATCGCAGCGCCAAGGAACTGGCCTCGTTCGCACGTTACGGCGTGACCGGCACCGGCCGCGAACTGTGGGCCACCGTCACCCCGGACACGGCGGACAATCTTTACGGCCGCTGGAACGCCGCCAAACTGGGTGTCTCGGCTGACGGCAGCGATGATTACCGCAACGTGGCCAACACCTATGGCTGGAACGTCGAGATCGACCCGTTCAACGCGACATCGGTGCCGAAAAAGCGTACCGCCATGGGACGCTTCGCCCACGAAGGCGCATGGATCGGCCCGGTCGCGGCCGGCAAGCCGCTGGTCTGGTACATGGGCTGCGATTCGCGCGGCGAGTACATCTACAAATACGTCTCCACCGCCAATTGGGATCCGGCGGATGCGACCCGCGGCATGGCCGCCGGCGACAAATACCTGAACGACGGCCGCCTGTATGTGGCCCGGTTCGCCAGCGACGGCACCGGGCAGTGGATTGAACTGCGCTTCGGCCTCAACGGTATCACCGCCGCCAATGCCGCCTATGCCTTCAGCGACCAGGCCGATGTGCTGGTCAACACCCGCCCCGCTGCGGATGCCGTTGGCGCGACCAAAATGGACCGGCCGGAATGGGGCGCGGTGAACCCGCTCAATGGCGAGGTGTACATGACGCTGACCAACAATTCGCAGCGCACCGTGGCCACCGCCGACAGCGCCAATCCGCTTTTCTACAACGACATCCGCACCAACGGCGTAAACCAGCGCGGCAACCCGAACGGCCACATCATTCGCTGGCTCGAAACCCTGTCCGAGCCGTCGGCGACCACCTTCGCCTGGGACGTGTACCTGTTCGGCGCCCGCGCCACCCAGGATGCCAACAACGTCAACCTGTCGGGACTCAGCCAGAACAACGATTTCTCCAGCCCGGACGGCCTCTGGTTCAGCCGCGCCAGCAACGTCTGCTGGATCCAGACCGACGACGGCGCCTTCACCGATGTCACCAATTGCATGCTGCTGGCGGCCGCGCCGGGTGCGGTCGGCGACGGCGGCAAGAAGAGTATCACCATTGCCGACGGCACCACCACCCGTACCCTTGATACCTATGTCGGCAAGGCGCCGGGAGAGGTCAACCTGCGCCGCTTCCTGGTGGGCCCGAAAGAGTGCGAAATCACCGGACTCGCCGAAAGTGCGGACGGCCGCGCGCTGTTCGTCAACATCCAGCATCCGGGTGAAGATACCGCGCCAAATTTCACCACCCGGGCCTATGGCAGTTACTGGCCGGACGGTGGCACCAGCCGGCCACGTTCCGCGACGATTGTCATCACGCGCAATGACGGCGGCGTGATCGGCCTCTGACCGGCAAGGGAAAAATCGACGGTCGCGACACGGTACAACTCATGCACCGTGTCGCGGCCGTCGCGTTTTATCTGTCGCGTTTACCTTGCTGAAGACTTCGGGTCGCGATACACCAGCACCGGGATGTCGCACATCGCCTGCACCTTGGTGGTGACACTGCCGAGAATCATCTGCGAGAACAGCCCGCGACCGTGGGCGCCGATGAAAATCAGGTCGCATGGCGCTTCCGCCGACGAGGCAGTGGCGACGATGGCGGCGGCCGGGCTGTCAGCGGCCATGCCGAACGCATGACACTTCACGCCGGCTTCCTGCGCCGCCTGCTCGATCACCGAAAGATATTTTTTCGCCGCCTTCTGCTGCTCCGCCTCGTAAGCCTCCGCGGATATCAGCGACGGCGAGGCAACAAACGGCTCGGTGGCGGAGATGAAAAACAACGGGTAGACATAAAGCCCCACCACGGATGCGTCAAGAAACTTCGCCAGTTCGACGGCGGCGCGCGCCGAGTGTTCGGAACGCAGTGAGCCATCGGTCGGAACAAGAATTCGCTTGAACATGGTGGTCTCCCGGATCGGCCCGGTTCGGGCCTGCGCTTCCAGATTACGCGCCGGCAGGC
>CAYQKN010000003.1:17666-44891 GCA_964417885.1 uncultured Burkholderiales bacterium
CCTGAACTGCACTTCGCCTTCGATCTCCACCGGAATGTCAAACGGGAGTTCGGCCATGCCGACCGCACTGCGCGCGTGCGCGCCAATCTCGGCGCCATACAGTTCCAGGATCAGGTCCGAGAAGCCGTTGATCACGCTCGGCTGGCGGTTGAACCATGCGGTGGAATTGACCATGCCGAACACGCGCACCCAGGCCGTGATGCGGTCGAGATCGCCCAACGCGCGCTGCAGGCTGCCGAGGATGGACAGTGCGGTCAGGCGCGCGGCGGCATAACCCTGATCGACAGTCAGGTCACGGCCGACCTTGCCCAGCGGCGTGGCGATCGAACCATCGGCGTTTTGCGGACCGTGACCGGAAATGATGGCGCGGTTATCGATCAGCCGGACAAACGGAAATGGCAGCAACGTGCCGGCCGGCGCCTTCAGCGGTGGCGGCAACACCAGCCCAAGCGAGGCAAGGCGATCTTCGATTCTGGACATGGGACAACTTTCGTTGGATGGTCGGACGCGGCACGCATCCGCGCACCGCCGTTGCCCGAATACTAGTCTGTTCGTGCAAGCGGCGGGCACAAAATCGCCGCGTTGGCGCGACATTTGATGTCCGCCGGCATGTGCATGGCCGTATGTGCGACCGCGTACAGACCGTACGCCACCGCCAGCGCTATAAACGACCAGGCGTCATTGACTTCGGTGACCCGGATGCCGGCAGCTGTCACCGCTGCCAAAGCCAACTCCCATTTCACGAACCCCCAACAGGAATCAACCATGAACATGACACTGACCGCCGGCCCGCTGATCTCGCTGATCGCCGGCATCCTCATCCTGGTAATGCCGAGACTGCTGAACTACATTGTTGCCGTCTACCTGATCGTCATCGGCCTGCTGGGCCTGTTCGGCGGCAACATCAACTTCCGCTAGTGCGCTCCGATCGACTCCTTCCCCCGCAGCATGCGGGAGGGAGCCGGTCGTTGAGAAAAAAATCAGGCCTTCTTCAAAAAGCAGGTCTTCAGCACCAGTCCCTTCACCTTGTCCGCATTGCACTCGATCTGTTCCGGATCGTCCGTCAGACGGATATTCCTGATCACCGTGCCACGCTTGAGCGTGACCGACGTGCCCTTCACCTTCAGGTCCTTGATCACGTGCACCGCATCGCCGTCGGCGAGCAGGTTGCCGTTGCTGTCTTTTACGTCCATGTTCATTTCCTGGTCTGGTTGATTTGGTGCGCCGTACGCGCTGCCGTGTGCCGCAAGCGAAAAACTTGTCCCCTGATGCGGCCCGGTTCAAGTCTATCGCGCCTCCCATCGCCCCGGCACGACCGTGATAGCACTCAGACATCCGCCAGCCAGCTGCGCTGTTGCAAATGGAATACCAAACTCCAGCACTGGAGCGGCTTCGCGGGCATTTTCGCGGAATTATATACTTGACATAGTCTTGCTGGGAGAGCATCATTTAGGCTCATTGGGAGATTGCTCATGAAAAAGCAAAGCACAAAAGTTGATTACGAAGCTATTGCTGCACATATGATTTCCCAAGAGATTGCGATGGCCTGCTTGCTTGAGGCATTAGCAAAGCAACACCCTGCGCTTGCTCGATCTGTTGCTGCATCGATGAAAGAAAGTATTGTAAAAATGCCGCTCGATAAGGTTCCCGGTCTGGAATTGAAGATTGAAACTTATATAGGTCTGATAAACACGCAGCTATCAAAGAATCCGCAGTAATTGGAGCATTAACCATGTGCGACCTGACTAACCCTATCTTTACCGACGAATCCAAGGCCCGTGAATATCTGGAGTCTGTTCGTTGGCCTAATGGCCCGATCTGCCCACATTGCGGCTCGGTTGACAACCTTACGCGCCTGCAAGGTGAGTCGACTCGCCCCGGCTTGCACCAGTGCAACAACTGCCAAGGCCATTTCTCTGTAACAGTTGGCACTCTTTACGAGCGCTCGCACATTCCATTGCATAAGTGGATGCTGGCAACGCACTTGATGTGTGCGTCCAAAAAGGGTATTTCCTCGCTTCAGTTGTCCCGTATGTTGGGCATTACCTATAAGTCCGCTTGGTTCATGACTCACCGTATCCGTGAGTCTATGGTTCCCGCTGAATCCGGCCCGTTGGGTTCTGGTGGCGGCATTGTTGAGGCTGATGAAACCTATTGGGGCAATTCGCCACGCTCTAAAGCCGTGAAGGAATCGGGCCGCACTCAATCGGTCAACGACAAGCAAAAGATTGTTGCGCTTGTTGAGCGTAAGGGCGAGGTTCGCGCCTTTCACGTTGCGTCGGTCAACGGTCAAACCCTTAAGGCTGTCTTGCATAGCAACATCGCTAAGGACGCTAACCTCATGACCGATGATGCGCGAATCTATCGCCGTATCGGTCGCCATTTCGCTTCGCATGAGTCCGTCAACCATTCGGCTGGCGAGTATGCCCGTGGCAATGTCACAACCAACACTGTTGAGGGATTCTTTTCCATCCTTAAGCGCGGATTGGTTGGTACGTTCCACCACGTTGCGCCCAAGCATCTCGACCGTTACGTTACGGAGTTTTCTTTCCGCTACAACACGCGCACCGCCTTGGGTTATTCCGATGCGGAACGCGCCCATATCGCTCTTAAGGGCATCAGTGGTAAGCGCTTGACCTATCGGCGGACTCAAGGCGCGCAAGCCGCCTAAGCCGGTTGTAAAGCTGCACAAACGCTCGCCGTTCGTTCCGCCTATCATTGACGAGAACCGCATTACAGATGCGGCCTTAGTCGTTGAGTCTTTAGACGTAGCGGAATTCATAAAGGGAAAATAATGAAAGATTCCGGCGACATCAATCTAATCCCTTTGTGATCTTCGCGGCGTTAGAAAACAATTCTCCAATTTCCCGCCAATCAATGGCGGGAGACATTGCGCCGCCTTGAATTGCAATCTCTTGCAAGTGCTTGCCGATCTTATTCAGTTCAATTGTTTGCGCCGTTAAAACGGTCATCAATTGTCGAAACTGGTCATCAGTCATGGCTGTCTCCAATTAACCGGCCTTTGTGCCGGTTTTCTTTGTGGTTTTCGCTTTCGGCGCAGCCGGTCGCGGTTGCGGTTTTGTATTCAGCATATTCTTTACGGTCGCCTCAAATGTTGCATTGGGTTTTTCTAATTTAGGACTCTTAGTCATGGCAATAGACCCCACTGTCGCTACGTTTCCAGAGGAAATGGCCATTATCGGCCGCCTGCTTTCTGGGTATACGGAAATTGAGCTTTCTCTCGCACATTGCGCGGTAGCGGCTGGCAACGACTTCGATACCGTTACAAAGGTGCTCTATCGCTTGCGCGGGGAAACCTCGCGCATAGATGCCGCTGATGCATTTGCGCGTCAACTTTTCGATGTGGCCGGCATCGGTACTGAGTTTAGTATGTGCGTCGGCTACGTTAGACGATGTATGAGCATTAGGAATCAATACGCCCACTGCCACTGGTGGAGCATGGATATGAAAAGCCTTGGTTTCGCCAATATGGAAGAAGTGGCGATTCTTAATACGCGCATTACCGATCTGAGGGGGCTTACGTACCACGCGCTAACCCTTGATTTGCTGAAATTGCAGGAAGAATTCTTTCGTGCAACCGAGCTTTGGGCTCTGTATTTGAACTATGAAATTCGGCTCCGCACTGGCAAAGTGAATTTGAACCCATATCCAAAGCCAAAGCCACTAAAGATGCCAGAGCTTTACATTCCATAGGGTCAAAATAACAATTTGCACTTCGCCCTATCAGTATTGCCATTGAGAGCAGCAATTTCTCAGGAACCTCAATTTCCGAATCCGCGCTCCTGGCTAATTGCTTTTCATAAAACGCATCATCCAACGCGCGAAACATCACCCGCTCTTTTTCAACGCATCTAGCCGCCTCAAAGGGCGGCAATTTTTGATTTTTGATGCGGTTTTCTGACAATACGACTCCGTCACAAGAAAGAAAAACACTTTTCCTATAAAGTCGTATAATCAAGAGGTGGGGGCGGTTAAGGCAACGCGCAGACCTTCCCAGTTCAGCCAAGGGGGTTCGATTCCCCTCGCCTCCACCGTCCCCGTCCTGATTATACGGACTCCATCGCTTCTCGCTTCCGGCTCAAAACCTATACCGACCTGTCACGCGCCAAATAATGCAACTTTGTTGCGACTATGTCAAGTATACAGTTCCGCATTTTCGGCCTGGAAGGCGCGCCGGTGCTGGGGTTTAGCTCTTGAGGCGCCTGTAAAACCGAGAAACTGTCGCCCCGGACTCTGCGCCCAACGAACGCCAAGCCAATGCAGTGGCTTGGCCTAATTTTTCTAGCGTGCTGCTTCAACCAAACTTGGGTCCCGGACTGAATCCGGGACGACAGGGGTTGTTTGGATGCCGCCTTTGTTCTTTGTGCGACAGCAATACGTGAGTGATCGTCGCCTGCCAATGGGCATTGCCGTTTTGCCGGCATTACCGCACCCCGGTCCGGCGCAACCTTTGTCGATGTTCCCCCGCTTACACCGGCAACGCGCCTACGGCTGCGGATCGCCACCGCAATTCAAGCAACGCGGCTAACGGTCATTTGTCATCGATCAACACGCCGGCAATTGCCGCCACGCCGCGCGCCGCGCATTTGACATGTATCAACAGGAACTCACCTTCGATCCCTAGCATGGTCTGGCGACAACCGGTCGCATACAGGTCTTGCATCCGGCGCGGACCGATCGGTCCACCGGCGCCGGCAGGACAACAAGGGAGTGTCATCCATGAAGAAGGTTCTATCGGTCCTGTTGTGGCCATTGATCGCCATTGTCGGGGCGTTTTCGTTCGCCGCGCTGGCGTTGAATCGCGGCGAGAGCGTCAGCGCGGTCTGGCTGGTGACGGCTGCGCTGACGGTGTATTTCATCGCCTACCGCTTCTACAGCAAGTTCATCGCCGACAAGGTGCTGCAGCTGGACGATTCGCGACAGACGCCGGCGCTGCGGCATGGCGACGGCATGGATTACGTGCCAACCAACAAATGGGTGCTGTACGGCCACCATTTCGCCGCCATTGCCGGCGCGGGTCCGCTGGTCGGGCCGGTGCTTGCCGCACAGATGGGCTTCCTGCCCGGTACGCTGTGGATCCTGGTGGGCGTCGTCTTCGCCGGTGCGGTGCAGGATTTCATCGTGCTGTTCGCCTCGGTCCGCCGCGACGGCAAGTCGCTGGGCGAAATGATCAAGATGGAGCTGGGGCCGGTGGCCGGCTCGCTGGCACTGGTCGGCGTGCTCGCGATCATGATCATCATCCTCGCCGTGCTGAGCCTGGTGGTGGTGAAGGCACTGACCAGCAGCCCGTGGGGTCTGTTCACCATTGCCGCCACGATCCCGATCGCGCTGATCATGGGTGTGTACATGCGCTACATCCGTCCCGGGCATGTGGGTGAGGCCTCGGTGATCGGCGTGGTGCTGCTGCTGCTCTCGCTGGTCTACGGCCAGGTGGTGGCGAATGACCCGACCCTGGGCCCGATGTTCACCCTGACCGGCACCCAGCTGGCCTGGGCGCTGATCCTGTACGGCGCCATTGCCTCCAGCCTGCCGGTGTGGCTGATGCTGGCGCCGCGCGACTACCTCAGCACGTTCCTGAAAATCGGCACCATCGTCGCCCTGGCCATCGGCATCTATTACGTGGCACCGGTGCTGGCGATGCCGGCCACCACCCGCTTCATCGACGGCAGCGGCCCGGTGTTCTCGGGCGAGCTGTTCCCGTTCCTGTTCATCACCATCGCCTGCGGCGCGGTGTCGGGCTTCCACTCGCTGATTTCCTCCGGCACCACGCCGAAAATGGTCGAGCGCGAATCGCACATGCGGCTGATCGGTTTCGGCGGCATGCTGACCGAATCGTTCGTCGCCATCATGGCGCTGACCGCGGCCTGCGTGCTCGATCCGGGCATCTATTTCGCGATGAACTCACCGTCAGCCGTGATCGGCACCACCGCCATCAGCGCGGCGCAGACCATCTCCAGCTGGGGCTTTGCCATCACGCCGGAAATGATCAACCAGACCGCGGTCGACATCGGCGAAAAGTCGATCCTGTCGCGCGCCGGCGGCGCACCCACGCTGGCGGTCGGCATGGCGCAAATCCTGGCACAGGCGATCGGCGGCAAGTCGATGGAGGCGTTCTGGTATCACTTCGCGATCCTGTTCGAGGCGCTATTCATCCTCACCGCCGTCGACGCCGGCACCCGCGTCGGTCGCTTCATGATCCAGGACATGCTCGGGCACGTTTACAAGCCGCTTGGCGACACCCGCTTCCTGCCGGCGAACCTGCTCGGCACCGGCCTGTGCGTGGCGCTGTGGGGCTACTTCCTGTACCAGGGCGTGATCGATCCGCTGGGCGGCATCAACACCCTGTGGCAGCTGTTCGGCGTCGGCAACCAGATGCTGGCCGGCATCGCGCTGCTGCTGTGCACGACCATCCTGGTCAAGATGAAACGCCACCGCTACGCCTGGGTGACGCTGCTGCCGACCACCTGGCTGCTGATCACCACACTGACCGCCGGCATGGAGAAGATCTTTCACAGCGATCCGCGCATCGGCTTCATCGCGCTGGCACGCAAGTTCAGCGCTGCCGCGGCAGAGGGCAAGGTGCTGGCGCCGGCCAAGTCGATCGAGGAAATGCAGCGCGTTGCGTTCAACAATTACCTCGACGCGGTGGTGTGCGGATTCTTCGTCTTCCTGGTGGTGGCGATGTGCGTGTTTGCCATCCGCAGCTGCGTCAAGGCATTGCGCCAGCCGCAGCCGACGGTGCACGAGATCCCACCCGCTGCGGCATTGCAGGGAGCGGCGGCATGACGCCAGCCGCCTTGCCCGCGGTGGTGCCCGGCAGCGGAACGGGCGCTGATGGCCTCGGCGCCATCGCCGCCCTGTTCGGCCGCGCGAAGGATGTGCAGCAGGCGTGCCGGCAGATTTTCGGCATTCCTGATTACGACCGCTACCTCGCGCATGCCGCGGTCACCCATCCCGGACAGCCACTGATGTCAAAGCGGTTGTTTTTTGAGCAGGCAATCGACCGCAGGTACGGTTCGGGCAGCAGCCGCTGCTGTTGACCTGCAGGCAGTTCGCCGCACGGCTTGTGCGGCGTTGGCGGCCGCGTCGAACGACGCGGCCGGCTTCTTTTCAGGCCGCCGTGGTGACCGGCAATCCACGGCTCACGCGAACCCCGCGATCCACTGCCCCACCTTTGATATGCATCAAAACCGGCCGCATCGCCGCGCGTACGATGGCATGCAACAACCCTGCATGCATCCGGTGCAGCCAACGAAGCAGAAAGAGGCGGAGAACCATGTTCCAGGTACGAATACACGGCAGGGGCGGCCAGGGCGTGGTGTCGGCGGCGGAGATGCTGTCGATGGCGGCGTTCGACGAAGGCCGGCACGCGCAGGCATTTCCCAGTTTCGGTTCGGAGCGGATGGGCGCGCCGGTAATGGCGTTCTGCCGCATCGACGATCGCGAGATCCGGCTGCGCGAGCCGGTGATGCAGCCCGACGCGCTGATCATCCAGGACCCGACCCTGCTGCACCAGGTCGACCTGTTCTCCGGCCTGTCGCCCAGCGGTTTCATCCTGATCAATTCCACCCGCAGTTTCGACGAGCTCGGCATCGGCGATTTCGTCTGCAATTTTCCCGAGGGCCATGTGCGCACGGTGGCCGCGACCGAACTGGCGCTGAAGCATGTCGGACGGCCGCTGCCCAACGCGGCGCTGCTGGGCGGCTTCGCGGCCATCAGCGGCCAGCTGCAGTTCGAATCGGTGGCCAAGGCGATCCGCGAAAAATTCCCCGGCAAGGTTGGCGAGGCCAACGTCACCGCGGCGCGCGCGGCCTACGACAGCGCGATTGGCCAACGTACCCAGGAGCCGGCACATGCTTAAGCAAACAGAAGGTTCACACGCTGTCGCCGAGGCGATCGCGCTGTGCCGCCCGGAAGTCATCTGCGCCTACCCGATCACCCCGCAGACCCACATCGTCGAGGGGCTGGGCGAGATGGTGAAGAGCGGCGAGCTGAAGGACTGCGAGTTCATCAACGTCGAATCCGAATTCGCCGCGCTGTCGGTGGCGATCGGTTCCTCGGCCGCCGGCGCGCGCAGCTACACCGCCACCGCCAGCCAGGGCATCCTGTTCCTGGCCGAGGCGGTCTCCAACGCCGCCGGCCTCGGGCTGCCGATCGTGATGCCCCCCGGCAATCCCGCCATCCGCGCGCCAATCAATATTTGGAACGACCACTCCGACAGCATGTCGATGCGCGATGCCGGCTGGATCCAGCTCTACGCCGAGACCAACCAGGAAGCGGTCGACCTGCATATCCAGGCCTTCCGGCTGGCGGAGGAACTGTCCTGCCCGGTGATGGTCTGCGTCGATGGCTTCATCCTTACCCACGCCTACGAGCGCATCGATATTCCGACCCAGGAACAGGTCGACGCCTACCTGCCGAAATTCGAGCCGGTGCAGATGCTCGATTGCGACGAGCCGGTGTCGATCGGCGCCATGGTCGGGCCGGAAGCGTTTTTCGAAGTGCGCTACCTGCAGCATCACAAGCAGCTGCGCGCGCTGGAGCTGATCCCGCAACTGGCGGCGGAATTCAAGCAGCAGTTCGGCCGCGATTCCGGCGGCCTGGTGCGCACTTACCAATGCGAGGATGCCGACACCATCATCGTCGCGCTGGGATCGATCAACGGCACCGTCAAGGACGCGGTCGACGAGGCCCGCGCCAACGGGCAGCGTGCCGGCGTGCTCACCATCTGTTCGTTCCGGCCGTTCCCGCTGGTCGAAGTGCGCGCGGCACTGGAAAAGGCCAAACGCGTGGTGGTACTGGAAAAAACCCTGGCCGTGGGACTCGGCGGCGTGGTGTCCGATGGCGTGCGCAAATCGCTGTCCGGCATCGCGCTCAAGGGCTACACCGTGATCGCCGGACTCGGTGGCCGCTCGATCACCAAGCGCTCGCTGCTCAACCTGCTCAAGCAGGCGGACCGTGACGAGCTTGAGCCGCTGAGCTTTCTCGACCTCAACTGGGACGTGGTCAATCGCGAGATCGAACGCGGCAAGCAGCAGCGCCGCACCGGGCCGATCGCGGAAAACATCCTGCGTGACCTGCACACCAACGCCGCCGCGAGGACATCATGACCGCCCAGCAACCCGTCAAGTTCTACCAGACCGGCACCTTCACCGTCGGTAACCGCCTGCTGGCCGAGGATGACCGCAACGTCCAGGCCAACATGCGCCGCACCAATTCGCTCAACTCCGGCCACCGCGCCTGCCAGGGCTGCGGCGAGGCGCTCGGTGCGCGCTATGCGATCGATGCCGCCATGCAGGCCACCGGCAACCAGGTGATGGCGGTCAACGCCACCGGCTGCCTGGAAGTGTTTTCCACGCCGTACCCGGAGACATCCTGGCAGATTCCATGGCTGCATTCGCTGTTCGGCAACGCTGCCGCGGTGGCATCCGGTGTCGCCGCCGGCCTGCGCGCGCGCGGCAAGAAAGAGGTGCGGGTGATCGCCCAGGGCGGCGACGGCGGCACCACCGACATCGGCTTCGGCTGCCTGTCGGGCATGTTCGAGCGCAACGACGACGTGCTCTACATCTGCTACGACAACGAGGCCTACATGAACACCGGCGTGCAGCGCTCGAGCGCGACGCCGCCGGCCGCGCGCACCGCCACCACCATGGCGGTCGGGCCGCACCCGGGCAACGTGTTCGGCACCGGCAAGAACCTGCCGCTGATCGCGATGGCGCATCACATCCCGTACGTCGCCACCGCATCGGTCGCCAACCTGCGCGACCTCGAAGCCAAGGTGATTCGCGCCATGGGCATGCGCGGCGCGCGCTACATCCACATCCATGTGCCCTGCCCGCTCGGCTGGGGTTCGGCGCCGGCCGATACCATCAAGGTCGCGCGCATGGCGGTCGAATCGGGACTGTTCCCGCTGTTCGAAGCCGAGCACGGCGAAGTGACCAGCCGCTACACGCTGCGCCGCCCGGTGCCGGTGACGGATTACCTGAAGCTGCAGAAGCGCTTTGCCCACCTGTTTGGCAAGACACCGGATACCGGGACCCTGGCCTCGATCCAGGCCATGGCCGATCGCAACATCCGCGTATTCGGCCTCCAGGGCCAGGAAGCGGTGTGAGGACATCATGATGAAAAAGCCGTTTGCCATCACGCTCGATCCCGGCTCCAGCCTGGCCAACCACACCGGCAGCTGGCGCACCAACAAGCCGGTCTATGTCGATCGCCTGCCGCCCTGCAACAACGCTTGCCCGGCCGGCGAGGATATCCAGGGCTGGCTGTTCTACGCCGAGAGCGGCGATTACCAGCGCGCCTGGCAGGAACTGGTGAAAAACAACCCGATGCCGGCGCTGATGGGCCGGGTCTGCTACCACCCGTGCGAGAATTCGTGCAATCGCGGCCAGCTCGACGAGCCGGTCAGCATCCACGCGGTCGAGCGGTTTCTCGGCGACGAAGCGCGCAAGCAGGGCTGGAAGTTCAAGGTCGATGCCCCGCCCAGTGGCAAGAAGGTGCTGGTGGTCGGTGCCGGCCCGTCGGGCCTGTCGGCCGCCTACCACCTGGCACGCATGGGTCACCGTGTCAGCATCCATGAAGCCGGTCCATTGTCCGGCGGCATGATGCGCTTCGGCATCCCGCAGTACCGCCTGCCGCGCGACGTGCTCGACGCGGAAATCAACCGCATGCTGGAAATCGGCATCGAGCTGAAACTCAACACCCGCGTCGACGACATCCAGGCCAGCATGAAGGCAGGCGGATTTGACGCCGCGTTCCTGGCGGTGGGCGCGCATGTCGCCAAGCGCACCTCGATCCCGGCGCGCGACGCCACCCGCATCCTCGATGCGGTCAGCGTGCTGCGCGGAATGGAAACCGGCGAGAAGCCGCAGCTCGGCCGGCGCGTGGTGGTCTACGGCGGCGGCAATACCGCGCTCGACGTCGCCCGCACCGCCAAGCGGCTGGGCGCCACCGAGGCGCTGATCGTCTATCGCCGCACGCAGGAACAGATGCCGGCGCATGCATTCGAACTGCAGGAAGCGCTCGACGAAGGCATCATGGTCAAGTGGCTCAACACCATCAAGAGCGTCGAGGACACCACCTTCACGGTGGAAAAAATGGCGCTGGATGAAAAAGGGTTTCCGCAGCCGACCGGCGAATTCGAGACCATCGAGGCCGATACCCTGATCCTGGCGCTGGGGCAGGATGTCGACCTGTCGCTGCTGAACAAGGTCGAGGGACTGACGATCGAGAACGGCACGGTCAAGGTCGATCGCAACATGATGACCGGCAGCCCGGGGATTTTCGCCGGCGGCGACATGGTGCCCTCGGAGCGCACCGTCACGGTTGCCATCGGCCACGGCAAGAAGGCCGCGCGCAACATCGATGCCTGGCTGCGCGACGGCACCTATACCGCGCCGGAAAAACACCCGCTGGCCGGGTTCGAGTCGCTCAATACCTGGTACTACTCCGACGCGCCGAAGACGGTGCAGCCGATGCTGGACATGGCGCGGCGCCAGTCGAGCTTCGACGAGGTGCAGGGCGGGCTCAATGAAGACAACGCATTGTTCGAGGCGCGCCGCTGCCTGTCGTGCGGCAACTGCTTCGAATGCGACAACTGCTACGGCGTCTGCCCGGACAACGCCGTGATCAAGCTCGGCCCGGGCAACCGCTTCGAATTCAACTACGAGTACTGCAAGGGCTGCGGCATCTGCGCCGAGGAATGCCCCTGCGGCGCCATCGAGATGAAGGCGGAGATGATCTGACCATCCCGGTCCAACTTCCGCCTGCCCGCAACCCGGCTCCCCGGCCGGCGCCGCGCGCCACGGCGGCACGACGAAGGAAAGAATTGCCATGTTGACGAAAACCAAGGCCCCGCTGCCCACCGGCACGACACTGCTGCATGACCCGCTGCTCAACAAGGGCACGGCCTTCACCGAAGTCGAGCGCGATGCGCTGGGACTGCGCGGCCTGCTGCCGCCGCACGTGCACACCCAGGAGGAGCAGGCAACTAGGGTGCTCAATCACCTGCGTTCCATCAGCGACCCCCTGCAGAAATACATCGCGCTCAATGCCCTGCACGATCGCAATGAGGCGCTGTTCTTTCGCGTCATGTGTGATCACATCGATGAGTTCATGCCCTTTGTGTACACGCCGACGGTCGGCCTGGCGTGCCAGAAGTTCGGCCATGTATTCCAGCGTCCGCGCGGCCTGTTCATCGGCACCAACGACCGCGGCCGCATCGCGCAACTGCTGCGCAACTGGCCGTACGAAGCCGGCATCATCGTCGTTACCGACGGCGAGCGCATCCTCGGCCTCGGCGACCTGGGCGCCAACGGCATGGGCATTCCGGTCGGCAAACTGTCCCTGTACACTGCCTGCGCCGGTGTGCATCCCACGCTGTGCCTGCCGGTCACGCTCGACATGGGCACCAACAACGAAACCCTGCTCGACGATCCGTTCTACGTCGGCCAGCGCCAGCATCGCGTCACCGGCAAGGCCTACGACGATCTGGTGGAAGAGTTCATCGACGCGGCGCAATCGGTGTTTCCCGGCGTCATCATCCAGTTCGAGGACTTCGCCAACCACAACGCCTTCCGCCTGCTGAACAAGTATCGCGACAAGATCTGCACCTTCAACGACGACATCCAGGGCACCGCGGCGGTGGCGCTGGCCGGCGTGTTCTCGGCGCTGCGCATCAAGGGCACCAGGCTGGCCGACGAACGCGTGCTGTTCCTCGGCGCGGGCGAGGCCGCCACCGGCATTGCCGACCTGATCGTGTCGGCCATGGTGGCCGACGGCGTGCCTGTGGAAAAAGCGCGCCAGCACTGCTGGCTGGTGGATTCCAAGGGGCTGGTGGTGAAGTCACGCACCGACCTGGTAGACCACAAGCTGCACTACGCGCACGACCATGCGCCGGTCAGCGATTTCCTCACCGCCATCCGGGACCTCAAGCCGACCGCCATCATCGGCGTCGCAGCCGTGGGTGGGACCTTCAACCCCGAGGTGCTGGCCGAAATGGCACGCCTCAACACGCAGCCGATCATTTTCGCGCTGTCGAACCCGACCTCCAAAGCAGAGTGCACCGCCGAGCAGGCCTACCAGGGCACCGGTGGCCGTGCGCTGTTCGCCTGCGGCAGCCCGTTTGATCCGGTCAGCCTCAACGGCAAGTCCTTCGTGCCGCGCCAGGGCAACAACTCGTACATCTTCCCCGGTGTCGGCCTCGGCGCCATTGCCAGCAAGACCACGCGCATCACCGATGCCATGTTCATGGCCGCGGCCCGGACGCTTGCCGAACTGGTGACCGAGGAAGACCTGAAGCAGGGCAGCCTGTTTCCGGCATTGGCACGTATCCGCGAGGTATCGGCGCAGATCGGCGTGGCGGTGGCCGAAAACGCCTATGCCAGCGGCCTCGCCGGCAAACCGAAGCCGCAGGATGTGATGGCCGATGTGCGCGCGCAGATGTATGACCCGCGCTATGAAAGCTACGTCTAGCGACGCCTGATCGGCGGGCGCGGCAAATCGTTCCCGTGCCCCGCGCTAGCCGCCGTAAGCACTGTCGGCGACGCTCGCCAGCGAGCGGAACGTGGCGCGCGAAAACAGGAAGCCCTGCATCAGCGTGATGCCGTAGTCGCGCAGGCAGTCGCGTTCCTCGGCGGTCTCGATGCCTTCGGCAATGACGCGGATATCCAGCTCGCGGCAGACGCTGAGAATGCCGGCCAGGATCGCCCGCTTCGGTTTGCTGAGGTGAATATTGCGCACCAGTTCAAGATCGATCTTGATCAGGTCCGGCTGGTACTCCGCCAGCAGGTTGAGGCCCGAATAGCCGGCGCCGAAATCGTCGATGGCGGTCAGGAAACCAAACTGCCGGTAGGCGCGGATGATGTTGGCGAGGTGGGCGCGGTCGACGATTTTCTCGACCTCGGTCACCTCGAAAATGATTCGCTCGAGCGGAAACGCCGCCGCGCTGGCCGCCTCGAGCGTGGTGCGGATGCAGCGCTCCGGCTCATACACCGCGTTCGGCAGGAAGTTGATGCTGACGTATTCGCCGCGCTCGTCGATGCCGAGTCGCTTCGCGCCCTTTACCGCCTTGACGCGGCAGGACTGGTCGAATCGATAGCGATTGTCGTCGTTCACCTGCGACAGCACGCTGCCGCTCGGCTCGCCGTCGGGCCCGCGCACCAGCGCCTCATGGGCAAATACGCGGCGCGCGGCCACATCCACGATCGGCTGGAAAGCGAATTCGAAACGGAACGCGAGATCGTTGCGGCAATCGCACTGGTCGCAATGCAGCGGCGCGTCATCAGCGGGCGGAACGGGGGGTGGCACGGTGTTCATGGCATCAATCTTTGCAGAGCGACATTTTATCTGCCCGGAACCGCGGCACCTGTGCAACGAAATTCATCATAGTCCAAACCGCGCGACACTTGACAGCCGCGGCGAAGAGAAATGAAAGCGGTCTATGTTCGTTGTCATACAGACAGCATTTCGCGACAGGCCCACGCTTGGCCTCATTCGCATTGCGCGTCAAGCGGAAGCCCGTGCCACCGCGCGCCTGACGCATCGTTTTCCACGCGGGGACACTGATGAGGGCAACACCATGAACAAGATTCGCGCAAGCATCGCCGCACTGCTGACCGGCCTCTGCCTGTCGTCCGGCAGCGCCACCGCCAACACTTTCGGCACCGACATGACCGACCTGTGGTGGAATCCCAATGAGTCCGGCTGGGGCGTCACCGCCACCCACCAGGGCGAAGTGGTGTTCCTCACGTTCTTCGTCTTCGGCGCCGACAACACCGCGACCTGGTATGCGGGACAGGCCTCCTACACCGGCAACAACGGCCAGGGCGCGGCCATTTTCGCCGGCCCGATGTACCAGATGACCGGCCCGTGGTTCGGCACCTTCTTCAACCCCAACGGCACCAGCGTGCGGCAGGTGGGCAACGTGACCCTGACCGCGTTTGTCGACACCGCCACCCTTGCCTACAGCATCGACGGCGTGTCGGTATTCAAGAACATCACCCGCCAGACGTTCCGTCTCAACAGCCTGACCGCGCAGTACGCCGGCGCGATGCAGACCACCGCATCGGGTTGCGCCAGCGCGGCCAACAACGGGGCGCTGGAACGCACGATGGCGATCAATGTGGCCAACTCCAACACCACGGTGTCCAATTCGTCGTTCTCGATGGCAACCAACGACGGCACGATGATCTGCAGCTATACCGGTGACTATGCGCAGAGCGGCCGCATGGGCGCCTCGCGCGGCACCTATGTCTGCCCGGGCATCAGCGGCACCTACAACCTGTTCGAGATCGAGGCCAATCCGTCGGGACTGACCGCGCGCTACTCGGCCAGCGACAACCTGTGCAGCCAGTACAGCGGGCGTTTCGGCGGCGTCAAGCGATAGCGGACGGCGTCCGCCCGGCGCCGGCATCAGGCGGCATGTGCCAGTTGCGGGCTGGGCGCGGCCGGCGCCGGTTCACCCAGCGGCCGCGGCCGGGCAATGCCGAAGCCCTGGGCGAAGTTGATGCCCAGCGCATGCAGCTTGCCGGCGGTGGCGTCATCCTCGACGCACTCGGCAATGGTGCGGATACCGATCGCGCGCACCACGGCGTGAATCGCCTTGACGCGCGCCAGGTCTGCCGGGTGGCGCAGGATGTTCAGGATCAGCCCGGCGTCGATTTTGACGAAATCCACCTCCAGCGCAGCCAGCTGTTTCGGCGGGATCTGCTTGCCGTCGAATCCGGCAATGGCAAAGCGGCAACCGGCCGGTTTCAGCAGCGCGACAAAGGCGGCCGATTCGGCCGCATGGCTGCAGACATCGGCCTGCTGCAACTCGAAGCAGAACATGCTGCCGGGTAATGCGAAGGCCTGCAATTCGCGGCGCACGGACTGGCCGAATCCGGTATCGACCAGGCTGGCAAGCGAAACGTTGAGGCTGTAGCTGGCGTTCAGCCGCGCCGGTTCGCGCGACACCCATTCGGCCAGGTGGTGAAACACCCACTGGTCGATCTGCGGCAGCATGCCATTCTGTTCCGCCAGCGCCAGGAATGCGCCCGGCGGCGACATGCCCTCCTCCTCGTCCTTCAGACGCAGCAGGATTTCGCGGAACGGCCTCGCGCCGGCCTGCCGGGTCAGGGCCTTGATCGACTGGGCGTAAAGCGTGAACTGGTCCTGGGCCAGCGACTGCAGCAATTGCGCTGCAGCCTCATCGCGTGCCACCGCGACTGCGGGCCGCGGCGTGACCGGCGGCACCACGGCGGCAGCGGCGGGCGCCAACGCCGGCTCGACCGCGTCACGGCGGCTGGTGACATCGGTCAGCAACACGCAGACGCCGGCCACCTCGCCGGCTTCGTCAAACTCGGGCAGGTACTGCTCCAGCAGCCTGAACTTTTCACCGCCGGGCGCGGTGTAAAGGCGCTCGCGGTGAACCAGGCGGCCGCACAGGGCTTCGCTGACCGCGTGGCCAATTGCGGCATCGCTGGACAGGCCGGGCAGCTGTTGCAGCCGTTGCCCGTCGATGCCGCTTTCAGGCAGCCCCAGCCACAGCCGGAAGGCGCGATTGTGATGGTCGACACGCTGGCGGCTGTCGACGTGCGCCAGCATCACCGGCATCACCTCGTCGACATAACGCGCGCCGTCGCCCGCCTGGGCTGCCGCCTGTTCGGCGCGCTGGCGCAGGCGCGTTTCGCGCGCCAGCCGCTCACCGACCCGCGACAGTTGCGCGGTGCGTCGCGTGATCAGCCACTCGGCGCGCGCCGACCGGCTCGCCACCGACAGCACCGCGGCGACCAGGATGCCGCTGAGGAACGTGGCCCATTCGAGGCTGAGCCAGGTCAGGTACATGGTCGCCAGCAGCGCGCCCAGCATCAGGATCGCCGCTGCCGCGCCTGCATACGGTGCAATGCGCGTGAACAGCCAGTGCAGGCGGCCGTGGCGTAGCCTGGCTGTCAGCTCCACCGGTTCATCGGCCAACTCCGGCAGGTCCAGCGGCGAAAGGGGCAAGAGTGCGGAGGTGTTCATGATGGCGACCCAGTTCTGGTTGTCGGTTATGCGGCTTCAGCATTAATGTTGCGTCGCGGAGGCCGCAAATCAACTATCTACCTGTTGTGGTGTGCGGGCCATCAGGCAAATCCCCGCTTGGCCGGCGGAAAACCCTGAAATCGGCGGCCGGATGCGGGTAACGGCCGCCATTGCCGCGCGACCCTCCGCCGGGCACGATGCATGCTTGTATTATTGAACCTGCGACCGGCATGCCTGTTTCCTGCCCCATCTGCGCACCACCAGACTGGACCTCCCGATGCGATTACCGCCAAACCATCCGCAGCGCTATGCACTGAGCAATGAAATCCATGCCCGTCCGCCGCCTGAGGTGAGCACCCCGGAGCGCATTTCCTACATTGTCATCAACTACGGCCCGGATGCGGCCGGCAGCGCCATCGGCGACCTTGCCCGCCTGTGCGTCATCTGGGGCGTGCAGGCGCCGACCGCCGAGGTCACCCATTTCACCGCCGAGCAGTCGGGCACGCGCCTCAAGTGGGAACGCCATACCGAGTTTGTGTCGTATACCTTTTCGCGCGTCGGCGAGTTTGACCATCCGTTCGACAAGCCGGTGATCCAGCTGATCAACGAGGAATGGCTGGCCACCCTTGCCGGCACGCTGGTGGTGGGCATCCACCTCGCCGTGCAGCAGAACAACCGGTTTGTGCCCGACCTGAAGGACGTGCGGCCCGATTTTTCCGACAACTACCTGGTCGGCGCCAAGGTGGCGGGCGGCAATGGCATCGTGCTGACCGATTTCATGATCCACGCCGATGAATTCAGCCGCATGCTGGTGATGGACATGAAGCTGGGCAAGCGCCAGGCCGGCCGCACCGTGCAGCGGCTGCTGGAAATCGAAACCTACCGCATGATGGCGCTGCTCGGCCTGCCGGTGGCGCGACGCACCGGCGCCATGCTGTCCGGCGCCGAACATGAACTGGCGGAGATCACCGCGCGGATGGCCAGCGATGCGGCCATGCCGGAGACGCAGGGCGCGATCGACGACGAGGCCGCGCTGCTGCTGCGACTGACGCGGCTGGCCGCCAGCGTGGAAAGCGAAGTCGCCGCCAACAGCTTCCGCTTCGGTGCCTCACGCGCCTATTACGACCTGGCCAAACGCCGCATCAGCGAGCTGCGCGAGGAACGTCTGACCGGTGTGCAGACGCTGGAGGAATTTCTCGACCGGCGGCTGGCGCCGGCGATGGCCACCTGCAGTTCGGTGGAAAAGCGCCTGCTCGATCTGTCCGAGCGGGTGGCCCGCGCCAGCGACCTGCTGCGCACCCGGGTCGATATTGCCCGCGAGCAGCAGAACCAGACCCTGCTGGCGTCGATGAACCGGCGCGCGCGGCTGCAATTGCGCCTGCAGCAGACGGTCGAAGGGCTGTCGATCGCCGCCATCACCTACTATGTGGTCGGGCTGGTGGGCTACGCCGCCAAGGCAGCCAAGGAGTCCGGCGCACCGCTGTCGGTGGAAATCGTTACCGGCGCGTCTATCCCGGTGGTGGCACTGGTGATCTGGCTGCTGGTGAGGCGCCTGCGCAGGCATGTCGGCGTCAGCGAGGAAAGCGTCGGCAAACTCTGATCAGGCATCCGCGACCGCGTGCGGATTCGGCAACGGTGCAGTTACCGCAACCGCTGACGGTGTGTGCGATGACGTACAGACCAGCGGCCCGCAACTGCGCATTGTGATGATCGTGGCGCGACAGGCGCACGTGGCATTGCCGTTTGCGGGCTGCATCTGACCGCCGGTACCGCCGCCGCTGGTCGTTGCCTGCCGTCGCGCCCTTCCGGGCGGGGCGAATATTTCCCTGGAAACGATCATGTCCCAGCAACATGCCGGCTATACACGCAGCCTCCCGCGCTTTCTTTCCACGCTGACCGGAATCTTCCTGCTGGCCCTGGCGGGCGCGGCGCTTGCTGATCCGCCCGGCCGCGTGGCCCGCATCGGCTATGTCAGCGGCGCCGTCAGCTTCTCGCCGGGCGGCGAGGACGACTGGGTCGCCGCCACGCTCAACCGGCCACTGGTGCCCGGCGACCAGTTATGGTCGGACAACGGCGCACGGGCCGAATTGCAGATCGGCATCGCCACCATCCGCCTCGGCGCCCAAACCAGCGCCACGCTGCTCAACCTCGATGATCGCGTCGCCCAGTTCCAGCTGGTGCAGGGCACGCTGACGGTGCGCGTGCGGCGCCTCGATCGCGACCAGGTGATCGAGATCGCCACGCCTAACCTTGCCTACGTGATTCGTCGCGTCGGCCAATACCGGATCAGCGTCGACGACGATGCCACCACGGTCTGGACCAGCAACGGCCAGGGACAGGTTTACGGCGACGGCGGCACCTGGGTGGTCGAAGCGGGTCGCGCGTACCGTTTCTATGGCACCGACCTGCGTGACTACGAAAATCTGTCGCGCCCGTCGCTTGATGAATTCGATCGCTGGGGCATGGATCGCGACCGCAGTTACGACAACTCGGTATCGGCGCGTTACGTTTCGCGTGACGTGATCGGCTACCAGGATCTCGACACCTACGGCACCTGGCGCCGGGTGCCCGAATACGGCGATGTCTGGACCCCGACCCGCATGCGCGACGACTGGGCGCCTTACCGCGACGGTCACTGGGCCTGGGTGGACCCGTGGGGCTGGACCTGGGTGGATGACGCGCCATGGGGATTCGCGGTGTCGCATTACGGCCGCTGGGCCAGCATCGGCGGCAGCTGGGGCTGGATTCCCGGCCCGATCGCGGCGCGCGCCGTTTACGCGCCGGCACTGGTGGCGTTCATCGACGTGCGCCAGGGCGGCCGCAACACAGGCGCCAACGGCAATGGCGCGGTGGGCTGGTTTCCGCTCGGCCCGCGTGACGTCTATCGTCCCGGCTACAAGGTGAGCCAGACCTATTTCACCCGCATCAATGTCAGCAACACGGTGATCAACAACACGACCGTGGTCAACGTCTACAACAATCGCAACGCCACCCGCGCAAGTTACAGCAACCAGCAGGTGGCCGGTGCGGTCATCGCGGTGCCGCGCACGGCTTTCGTGCAATCCCAGCCGGTGTCACGCGCGGTGTTGCAGGGTTCGCGCGAGGCCTATGACCGGGCGCCCGTCACCACCACCGCGCTGGTCGCGCCGACGCCGGCCAGCATTCGCGGCGCAGCACAGGCAGGCAAGCGGCCGCCGCGTCAGGCCAATGAGCAGCGCGTGATTGCCAGGAGCCTGCCGCCACCCGCACCAGTCGGCTTTGCCGCCAAGGAACGGGCATTGACCGCCAATCCGGGCCAACCGATCGATACCGCCACGCTGGCAGCAATGAAACCGGCACGGCCGGTGGCCGCGCCGAAGGTGGAAGTGGTGGCGCCAATCCGCAATGCGGGTCCGGTGCTGTCGCCGCCGCTGCGTGAAGGACGACCGAACCGGCGCGATGGACCGGCCAGCAACCGTGAGGCCACCCCGCCCGGCCAGCGCACGCCGCCTGGCGCTGCACCCGCGGTGCAGCCGCCGCCTGCGCCACCGGTGGTTTCCCCGCCGCCGGCGGCAGTACCCGGCAAGCCCGTCGATCGCGCGCCACGCGAGCGCGCCACGTCACCGGTTCCGCCGCCACCCGCTCCAGCCGCGCCGTCACCGCGTCCGCGCGATGCCGCACCGCCAGCCGAACCACGGCCGCCGCGGCAGGATGCCGCGCCACCCGGCAAAACCCGCGACCAGCCCGGACGTGCCACTGGCCAGCCGCGCACACCGGCTGATGATGCGCAGTCACCGGTACCGTCCACACCGCCGGCCCGCAGCCCGGCAGAGCCGCGCAAGCCGCTCGCCGCCCCGCCGCCGGTTGGCGCAGCGGTCACACCCGCTGCCGTGCCAGTCCCGCCGGCTGTGGTACCGGTTGCACCCGCGGCCGCACCCGCCGCGCCGGCGGATCGCAGGCGCGACCGGCCCGACGCCGCCGCCGTGCCGAAGGCACCGGCCATACCTGCTGCTTCACAGGCAACTCCCGTCCCGCCACCGGTAGCGGCGCCGACTCCCGCCGCCGCACCGCCTGCGGCCGCACCCGGCCCGGTTGGCACACCGGGCAAGGCCGAGCGCGACAAAAAGGACCAGGACAAGAAAGACAAGGACAAGAAGGAACGCGACAAGAAGGACAAGGACCGCAAGGACGGCAAGTCCGACCAGGACGACGACCGCAAGTCCCGCTAGCAAGCCGCTTCAATTGGTGCTGCAACGACAACGCGCGATGGCATGAGCCATCGCGCGTTGTTTGTTTTTGAGCCGGATGGCGGTTGCCGCGAGCGCCGTCAGTGAATCCGCGCTCGCCCGCCGCTGATGGTTGCTAGCGGCTGCCGCTGCCGCCACCCGAACCGGAGCCGCCGCGGCGACCGCCACTGCCGGCACGCGCACCGCCGCCGGATGGCGGGGCGCCGAAACGGCGCACCTGCGCCGTTGCCTTGCCCTGGCCGGCCCGGGGCGCGGAACCGCTGCCGCTCTTGGCCTTGGCCTGACCGCGATTCTGCCCCGGCTGCGACCGTCCGCGGCCCTGTCCCTGGCCTGAGCGCAGCTGGATCGGTTGCGCCTTGGCGTGCGGATCGGGCTCGAATCCGGCAATGACTTCAACCGGAATTTCGCGCTTGATCAGCCGCTCGATGTCGCGCAGGTAGCTGGCCTCATCGATGCAGACCAGCGATACCGCTTCGCCGGTCGCGCCGGCGCGGCCGGTGCGGCCGATGCGGTGCACGTAGTCTTCGGCGACATTGGGCAGATCGTAGTTCACCACATGCGGCAACTGGTCGATGTCGATGCCGCGGGCGGCGATATCGGTCGCCACCAGCACGGCCAGGTCACCCTTCTTGAACTCGGCCAGTGCCTTGGTGCGCGCGCCCTGGCTTTTGTTGCCGTGGATCGCCAGCGCGGTGATGCCGGCATCGTTCAGCTGCTCGGCCAGCCGGTTGGCGCCGTGCTTGGTACGGGTGAAGACCAGCACCTGGTGCCAGTCGAAGGTCTTGATCAGGTGGCTCAGCAACTGGCGCTTCTTGTCGCGATCAACCGGATGGATCACCTGCGTGATTGCTTCGACGGTGGAATTGCGGCGCGCGACTTCGATCAGCGCCGGATTGTCGAGCAGGTTGTCGGCAAGGGTCTTGATCTCATCGGAGAAGGTGGCCGAGAACAGCAGATTCTGGCGCTTCGCCGGCAGCAGCTTCAGCACCCGCTTGATGTCGTGGATGAAGCCCATGTCCAGCATGCGGTCGGCTTCGTCGAGCACCAGGATTTCAACGTGGCCGAGGTCGATGGCGCGCTGCTGGTGCAGGTCAAGCAGGCGCCCCGGCGTGGCGACGACGATATCGACGCCGCGTTTCAGCGCGGAAATCTGCGGATTGATGCCGACCCCGCCGAAGATGACGGTGGAGTTGAGCTTTGCGTATTTGCCGTAGGTGCGGACGCTTTCCTCCACCTGGGCGGCGAGCTCGCGCGTCGGTGCCAGGATCAGGGCGCGGACCGCCTTGGTGCCGGTGATTTTTTTCGATGCCGACGTCGACAGGCGCTGCAGCATCGGCAGGACGAAGCCGGCGGTCTTGCCGGTGCCGGTCTGCGCGCCGGCCAGCAGGTCGCCGCCGGCCAGCACCGCGGGGATGGCCTGCGTCTGGATCGGGGTGGGCGTGGTGTAGCCGTGTTCGGCGACGGCGCGAACGAGCGCGTCGGACAAGCCGAGGGCTGCGAATGACATGGGGTATCTTTTTGAAAATGTCGGCCTGTCACCGCAATGGGCGCCAGTCGAAGGCAAACGGGAGGGAGAAAAACAGCGCCAGAACTGGCGACGGCGCGAGGACTGGAACAACGCCGATCACGGATTATCCGGCATTTCCGTAAAATAAGCGACCTTTACCCTCACCTTGCCATTCATGAGTGACCTGTTCCGTTATTTCGACAACAATCCCGGACGCCTGATTCACAAGTGGGTGCACTACTTCGGCATCTACGAGCGCCACTTCAGCGCTTTTCGCAACCGGCCGATCCGCCTGCTTGAATTCGGCGTGTTCAACGGCGGTTCGCTGCAGATGTGGAAACACTATTTCGGACCGCAGGCGCAAATCATCGGCGTCGACATCGACCCGCGTTGCGCCGAGCTGGTCGAGCCCGGGATCGAGATCGTGATCGGCGACCAGGAAGACCGCGCGACCCATGCCGGGTTGCGCGACCGCTACGGCGAATTCGACATCGTGATCGACGACGGCGGCCATCGCATGCGCCAGCAACTGGTGACGCTGCAGGAGATGTATCCGGCGGTGAAGCCGGGCGGCATCTACCTGGCCGAGGACCTGCACACCAGCTACTTTCCCGAATGGGGTGGCGGCCTGCGCCAGCCCGGGACGTTCATCGAAACCGCCAAGCTGCTGATCGACCAGATGCATGCCTGGCATGGCCGGGTGCCCGAGCACCAGCCGGACCTGGTGACGTCAACCGCGTTCGGCCTGCATTTTTACGAATCGATTCTGGTGATCGAAAAGAACATCATCCGTCCGCCCGCGCAGGCCGCCTCCGGCGAGCCGGTGTTTCCGGTTGGCGTTCTTGAGTACTTGCTGCTGGCCGCGCATGCGCAACGCAAGGGCGACACCACGCGGGCACGGGCGCACTGCCTTAGCGCACTGGCGATCGAGCCGCGGTCCAACGAGGCGCACGCGCTGCTCGCGCAGTTGCCGGCCTAGGCCAGCTTCTCGCCGGCGGCGAAAGCGAAATAAAGGTCGCGGGCAAGGGTCGCGACCGGACCGACCGGCAGCGCGCGCGACTGGTAGCGGATGCATGGCGTGACCTTGCCGTAATTGCCGGTATTGAAAATCTCTCGCGCCGTATCGAGTTCTGCCGGCTTTACCGGCCGCTCCTCGACGGTGACGCCGTTTGCCGCCAGCAACGCGATCACCCGTGCACGGGTAATGCCCGACAGGAAGGTGCCGTTGGGCACCGGCGTCACCACGGCGCCGGTGGCGCTGACGAAAAAAATATTGGCGGTGGCGAACTCGGCGACATGGCCGGCGCTGTCGCAGACGACCGCATTGTCGAAGCCGAGGTCGCGTGCCTCGCGCAGCGCCTTGGTCGAATTCGGATACAGGCAGGAAGCCTTGGCGTCGGTCGGCGCCATCGACGGCTCGGGCCGCCGCAGGCTCGACAGGCAGGCCGAGAAGCCGGTGAACGGCGGCATCGCCGCGTCGAACAGCGTCAGCGCGAAGGCGGACTTCTGCTCGACCGGAATCAGCAGGCCCTCGGTGCCGAAGACCAGCGGACGGATGTAGAGCGCGGCATCGGCGGGAAATTTGCCGATGCCCTCGCGGCACAGCGCGAACATTTCATCCACCGTCAGCGGGCATTGCAGTCCCAGGCGCTCGGCCGATTTCACCACCCGCTGCAGATGCAATCGCAAATCCGGAATCAGGCCGCCGATCGAGCGCGCACCATCGAATACCGACGAGCCCAGCCAGACGCTGTGGTCCATGGCGCCAAACAGCGGCGCATTGCCTTCGCTCCACTGGCCGTTGAAATAAGTCAGGTACATGCGCATTCCTGCAGGTCAATTGAAGCGGGCATTATCCCAGCAACCGCGGCGCCTGCGCGAATCGTCCACCGTGCAGCCAATTCGGCAGGCTAGAATGCGCCGATGAAAATTGCCCTCACCCATCGATTCGCTGCTCTGCTGCTGGCCAGCCTGGCTGCCCTTCACTTTTCGCCAGAGTTGCGGGCGCAAAACGTCGACATGGACGTGCCGTTCGTCACCACGCCGCCCGCGGTGACCGAAGCGATGCTGGACATCGCCGGTGTCGGGCCGCAAGACTTTGTCCTCGACCTTGGCTCCGGTGACGGCCGCATCGTCATCCTCGCCGCCAGGCAGCGCGGCGCGCGCGGCATGGGGGTGGAAATCGATCCCGCGCTGGTCGCCAGGAGCCGCCAGTTCGCGCGACAGGCCGGCGTGCACGAGCGCACCGAATTCCGCGAGCAGGACCTGTTCGTCACCGACCTCTCGCCGGCAACGGTCATCACCATGTACCTGCTGCCCGATGTCAACCTGGCGCTGCGGCCGAAACTGCTGGCGCTGAAGCCGGGCACCCGCGTGGTGTCGCACGACTGGGGGATGGGCGACTGGCTTCCCGATCGCGAACGGCGCGTCGCGGCACCGGAAAAGACGCTGGGACTCGACAAGAGCAGCCGCGTCATGCTGTGGACGGTGCCGGCCAGTTTCGCCGGCCGCTGGTGCGCCACCGGCGGCGCGGGCGCCGAACTGAACCTGCGACAGACCTTCCAGCAGGTCGACGGCGAACTGGTGCAGGCAAAGGAATCGCGCGCCTTGGGCGGCCGCGTCGACGGCCGCATCCTGCAGCTGTCGCAGCTTGCTGCCGCCGAACTGCGTGATGACATGATGGTATTCGAATCCGCCGGCGCGCCGGGCGGGATGACGCACTGGCGGCGCACCGCCGGCGCCTGCGCCTGGCCGGCTGCCGTCAACGCGCGGTAGCGGCCGTTTCCCAGTTGGTGCGCCGGTCCAGCCGCAGTTGCATCGGCACCGCGTCACCCGCCAGCAACGCCAGCGGCACGCCGCTCATCGAGGGGCTGGCAACAACCGACGCTGAAACGGGTGCCGGCGCGATCGCGCCACGGCCGCGCAGCCAGTATCCGAGGTTGCCGGCCAGCACCATCGCCAGCGCGGTCACGATCACCAGCGCCGTGACCGAGACCTGGGGTGGCGCGGTGCCCGGGCCGGGCGGCAAAATGACGGCGCCATCGCCCGGCAGCGGATCGGCATGCGCTGCCGTTGCGTCCTCGCCCAATGCTTGCGGCGGTCGCGGCATTGGCGCGGTCGCGCCATCCTGGCGGATTTGCTGGCGCTCCTGTTCTGCGCGTTTGAGGGCTTTGAGAAGATTGCTCATGGTTTGCCGGGGTAGCCGGGGCGATCGGGACCGTCCCATGATACCGAAATGCGCCGCGCTGCGATGCCGGCGCACATGAGGCGACCAGGCAATCCGGTTGCGCGTAGAATCCGCTTCCACCGCGCCCGATCGGCGCCCACCAGGCCTGCCTTCCGATGAATCCTGATTCTTCCCTGCTGTCGCTTGCCGCGCGCATCATCGTCACCGGCGGTACCTTCGACAAACATTACGACGCCATCAAGGGCGAGCTGACGTTCAAGAATTCACACCTGCCGGCGATTCTTGAACAATCGCGCATCACGATCCCGATCGAGCTCGAGATCAACCAGCTGATCGACAGTCTCAACATGCTGGACGAGCACCGCGAACGGGTGCTGGTGTCCTGCCGCAACGCAGCCGAGTCCTGCATCGTCGTGATTCACGGCACCGACACCATGGCGCAAACGGCGCAGGTGGTGGGCCGCGCCGGCCTCGCCAAGACGATCGTTTTCACCGGCGCCATGATTCCCTATTCGGTGCAGGGTTCGGACGCGCTGTTCAATCTCGGCTTTGCGCTGGCCGCGGCCCAGTCGCTGCCACACAACACCTACGTTGCCATGAACGGCCGCGTGTTCCCGTGGGACCAGGTGAAAAAGAACAAGCTCGACGGGGTGTTCGAGACCGCCGCCGGCGCGCCGCCGGCACCGGCTTAGCGGCTGCGCCACCGCCGAGCGGGACAGCGGCACCGGTCAGCCGCGACCGGGGGCCGTTGGTCCGTGTGCGCGGCGCGCACCTGCTGTGCGTGTTACATTTTCTCCGGCAACGTCGCGAGGGAGTGCAGCTGTGCTTGGAAAACTGGGTGAACTGCTGAACAAGGATGTCGGCGCGCTGGTCAAGGACGCGGGCAAGGTGCTCAACACCGATGTCGGCACCCTCGCCAAAGGCGCAGGGAAAGTCTTGAACACCGACCTGGGCGACCTGCTGCGCAGCGAAACCCCGGGCGACAGCGCAGGTCAGGCGGCAGCCGAGCCGCAGGCTGATCCGCTGACGCTCGCAACGGTCAAACCGGCCGCTGCGCAACAGGCGCCAACGCCAGCACCACCGCCCACGCCGGTTTCTGCGCCGGCCGCACCGGTCCCGCCGCCTGCTGCTGCGACGGTCGCCCCAGCCGCGGATTTCGATCCTGATGCCACGCTGAAACTGGGCTCGCCGGCCGACCATGACACCTCCACCGTATTGCTCGCCCCGCTGGCGGATGATTCGGCGTTGCCAAATCTGGCCGACGAACTGGTTTCGCGCCA
>CAYQKN010000003.1:44991-73553 GCA_964417885.1 uncultured Burkholderiales bacterium
CTGGTGTTTTCCTGGACCCGCGATTGCTATTCGTTTACCGCCACCTCACCCAAGGGCGCGACACCGCTGGCGAAATTCCTGCTCGGCTTTCCTTACTGACCAACTTGCCGCTGCCGCAGCGGCTCAGGCCACGCGCTGGCTGATACGGGGCTTGCCGGCCACCGCAGCGTCGGCGACTGACGGATCGTCGCGCTGCAGGTCCCACAAGTCCTCTTGCACGGAAAGCAATGCGCGTATCACGGGATCGGTCTGGCGCGCACGCCGGTAGATGAACCACAGCGTGGTCACGAGGCGGATGTCCTGCCACAGGCAGACCTCGCCGGCGGCCACTTTCTCCAGCGCCAAATCCTCGCGCATCATCGCCACGCCGAGACCCGATACCACCAGCGAACTCACCACCGCCTCCTGGTCGGCCTCGACCACCTTGCCGGGCGAAACATGATGCTTGTCCAGCAGGTCGTGCACCATTTTGTGATGGGTGCTGATCGGCGGCGGAATGATCCACGGCATCGCCGCGATCTCGGTCCAGCCGGCGGTGTCGATGCTCGCTTTCCAGTCGGCCGGCGCGGCGACGCGATAGGCGAATTCGCGCAGCGGCAGGCCGGCGATATCGGGATTGGTCATTTCGCCGTAGTAATAGCTGGCGTCGAATTCGCCGGCCACCACCCGTTCCAGCGCGAGGCCGGTGACTTCCTGCTGCAGTTCGAGCTCCAGCAGCGGAAAGCGCGCCACGGCGGTATTCATGAACTGGCCCAGGCGGATGAATTCGGGGTCGCTGAGGGTACCGATGCACGCCTTGCCGATCACCTGCCCCTTGAGCAGCCGGGCGTCGTTCTGCAGCGCTTCGGCCGCGGCCAGCACCCGCATCGCGGCGGACAGCACCCGTTTGCCGGCGGCGGTCAGCACCATGCCGTTCGGCGTACGGTCGAACAGGATCAGGTCGAGTTCGTCTTCCAGCGCCTTGAGCTGGGCGCTCAGGGCCGGCTGGCTGACGTGCAGTTTCTCGGCGGCGCGGGTCAGCTGACCGGCGTCGGCGATGGCGGCGAGGCTGCGTAGCTGGTAGAGCTCCATAAGGTTTACCCTGCTCGCAAAAATCCATTCTACGGTAAATTGCTGTGCTGCAACATAAGTGCGGCCGGACATCAGAAAAATCAATGCCGTCCATCCAAACATACGATTGGATTGTGACGGTTACTGCCCTTATCTTCAATTGGTGCGACGCAACAATTCCCGTACAGAAATTGGGGACTTTAGCGATTGCACCACGGCGAGCAGCCCACCCGGCTGCGAACCGCCGAAACGTCATCTTCCATACGATGGAGGTTTAAATGATGGACTATCGTGCCATTGAAGTACACATCCAGCGTGCCCGCCTCGAGCGCAGCGCCCTGCTTGGCGAACTGATCGCCGACGGCATCATTGCCTCCTGGAAGTTTGCCGTGCGCCTGACCACGAAGGTCGGCGCCACGCTGCAGGAACTGGCAAAGCCGCCCAAGGAATATTCGACCGCATTGCCGCGTCATCGCTGAACGGCAATCAATGGTCACCAACGTCCCTGGCACGCCTGACCCGCCGGAACGTGGCCAACGTCTCCTCCTCCACGCCTCATTGCGTGGATTCCGCCCCCGGCTCGCCGGGGGCTTTTTTATTCGGAAGCAAAGCACCATCCCATGACGATTCCCGTACACAACCTGAATGATTCGCACCGCGAGCTGCTCAAGCGGCACTTTGACGAACTGGCCGAAGCCGATGTGGTACTGCGGTTCGGCAGCAATATCAAGCCGGAAGTGCGGCACGCCTACGTCGATGGCATCAACTTCGAACGCGACGCGGTATTCGGCGTCTATGCCGACGACCTCAGCCTGCTCGGCGTGGCGCACCTGGCCTGCATGGATGGCGCCGCCGAACTGGGCCTGAGCGTGCTGGAGGCCTATCGCGGGCACGGCATCGGCACCGCGCTGTTCAATCGCGCCGCGATCCGCGCGCGCAACCTGCAGATCGTCGAACTGTTCATGATCTGCCTGGCGCAGAACGGCGCCATCATGCACCTGGCGCGCAAGGCCGGCATGCGCATCGTCATCGAGCGCGGCGACGCCGACGCCTATCTCGAGCTGCCGCCCGGCACTCCGCTGACGTTCGGCCAGGAAGTCGCCGAGCAGGGCTACGCGCGATTCGACTGGGCACTGAAAGCCAACGTCGACTACATGCGGCGCCTGACCCGCACCTGACTGCCGGCGCTAGCCGCCCTCGTACAGCATCGTCAGATGCCCGGCCAGCCTGGCCACCGGTTCCGCACGGTCGAATAGCGCGCCGCGGCCCGCCAGCAGCCGCTGCCGCAGTGCCCGGCGCGCGGCCGGATCGGCGGCCAGCGCGACCGCGCGTTCAACCAGCGCGGCCTCGCACGTCACCACCAGCTCCGGCACGCCGACCGCGTCGAGCATCGCCTGCGTCTGCCGCCCGCGCATGAATTCGCCCGGCAGGCTGACAATCGGCGCGCCGACCGCGAGCGCATCAAGCGACGTGTTGCCGCCGGACCAGTGCAGGGTGTCGAGCACCACGTCGGCGGCGTCGAGCACGGTGCGAAAACCGGCCTCGTCCAGACGCGGCAGGAACTTGACCTGGCCGCGCGGCGCCATGCCGCGTGCCGCCATCTGCCGGCCGAGACGATCGGCGAAATCGCGCGTGACCGCAGTGGTCGTCGCCTGGAAGAACACCACCACCGCCTGCGGGTCGGCGGCCATCAGTTCAAGGTAAATACGGTCGTTGTCGGGGTGAATCTTGAACAATGACTGTGGACAGACATAGAGATGGCGGTCGGCCGGCAGGCCCAGCGCCGCCCGTCCCGCGCCGGTGGCGACGCCAGCCGGCTGCGCGTACGACGTGCCGATGCCGGGCAGCAGCAGCAGGCGTTCGCAATAGTGCGCGGCCGCGCCGTCCGGCTCCATCGCCTCGCAGCTGAAGTACACATCGATTTCGCTGCTGCCGGTGGTCACCGGATGGCCCCATGCCGCGCACTGCACCGGCGCCAGGCGCATGTTGGCCAGCAGGTAATTCATCGCCCCCATGCCGATTTCCGGATAGATCAGGATGTCGGCCTGCTCGGCCCGGATCGCCGCCGCCACCTGCAGCGCGCCGCCACGCGCCAGCACCACGCGGTCGCAGCGTGACGCCAGCGCAGTGGCAAATTCATCGAGCTGCCACCCGGTATGCATCACGATGCGCTCGAAGCGGTCCGCATCGAGGCTGTCCACCCAGCTGCGGAAATAATTGCCGACCGTGCACTGGCGGAAAAAACTCGAGACGAACACCACCCGGATGCGGCGACCGCGCTGGCCAGGTGAGTCAATCGGTTGCTGCAGATCCGGACGCGCGCGACCGATCAGCTGGTGCATCATGCCGGCGTAGCGCGCCTGCAACTGAAGGTCATCCCCACCCTGGTAGGCGAGCAGGAAATTGGTCTGCGCGAAGCGAAACACCGCGGACGGGTCGGGGCACCAGCGGGTGGAGTCTGCAGCCAGTTGTTCCAGCGAATCGGCGTAACGCTGGCGGTTCGCGGCCAGATCCGCCGCATCGCGGTACACCTGCGGCAGCAGCAGCGCATGGCGCAACACCCGCGCCGGCGATGCCGTGGCGTCCGGCGCCAGCGTCGCGCGCGCGGCCGCGGTCTCGCCCAGTTCGGCCAGGACGAAGCCGAGCAGGCTTCTCGCCTCCTCCAGCGATGGCGTCACCTGCAACGCGCGCTCCAGGCACTGGCGCGCCGGCGCGAACTGGAAGGTCTCGGCCAGCAATGCGCCGGTCGCGTACCAGGCGTCGCCGCGCGAAGGATCGAGCGACAGCCCGCGCTGGTAACTGGCCAGCGCTTCATTGATCTCGCCCAGGCCGGCCTGGACCGCGGCCAGTTGCAGCCAGCCTTCCGCCGCCTGCGGCGCCTGCTGCGTGGCCGCGGCCAGCGCGTCGCGCGCGGCCGGCAAATTGCCCTGCTGGCGGCGCACCATGCCCAGATGCAGTTGCGCGTCGAACAAGCCCGCATCCAGCGCCAGCGCCGCAAGATAAGCCGCCTCCGCCGCGGCGAAATCTCCCTGCACCGCCAGCACATTGCCGCGCAGCAGATGGAACACCGGCGAGGTGACGGCAGGCGTCGCCTGCAAGCCGGCGATCAGGGAGGCAGCACGCGCCAAGTCGCCGGCGCCGCCGCGGGCAAATGCCGCCTTGGCCAGATAGAAGCGGGCATCGGCATCGGCAGGCGCCAGCGCCAGCAACTGTTCGGCCCGCTGCAACGCAAGGGTGGTTTCGCGCTGCGCACTCAGCACATCGACCAGGCGCATCAGCGCGGCACGATCGTCAGGCTGCCGGTCCATCTGCTGTTCCAGCGAGGCGCGCGCCTGCTTGAGGTCGCCGCGGGCAAGCAGGGAGTCAACGATGGAAGGATCGAACAAGGTCACGGTCCTGTATCAGCACGGGTTGGAACAGTGGCGGCGCATGCGCGCCAGTGGCAGGCGATGATAATCCGCAAACTGCTTTGCGCCGGGAAGGTGTGCGGTTATCGCGTGCAACCTGCTGGCTGCAATGCAGCAAAACAGGAAGCAAAACCCCAGCACTGGTGCGGCTTTCCGGGCAAAAATGGCTGAAGAACCGCGCCAGTGCTTGAGTTTACCCCCGTAGTACGGCGCAATTTGGCTCCAACCCGCTCACTTGCGCGCCAGTCGCGCGTCCTGTCCACCTTCACGCGCCCAACGCGCCGCGCGCCCGCCGTCGCGGCCCCAGCAGCGCTCAAGCCAGTCGTGCGAGCGCGGAAAACTTTCCAGCGGCATCCACAGCGCGCGGTACATCACGGCCGCCACGTTGAGATCGGCCACCGTGAAATTCTCCCCCAGCAAATACGGCCGCGCCGCCAGCGCCTTCTCCAAGACCGCGAGCGGCGCCTGCAGTTTCTGCCAGGCCTCGCGCGCGACACCGGCATCGCGCTCCTCCATCGGTTTGCCGATCGAATTCAGGTACCAGTTAAACGAATGCGCTTCCACTTCAGTCAGCACCCACATCGCCCACTGCAGTGCCAGCCCGCGATCCTCCGCGCCATGCAGGCTGAGCGCGGACGGAAACCTGAGGTCAAGGTAGAAGTTGATCGCCAGCGATTCATAGACGACAAAGTCATCGACGATCAGGATCGGAATCTTGCCGTTGGGATTCCAGCCGGTATACGGCGGCTGTTTCAGGCGCGTATCGGCGGTGGTAATCGGATCATGCTCGTAGGGGAGGCCGAGTTCGGCCAGCATCCAGATGTTGCGCATCACCCGCGACGCCGGGGTGCCGATGAGTTTGATTGCCGGTGTTGTCAATTTGTCCACCCGTCGATGAATTGGATCGCTGGCCAACCACGCCGACAATTCCTGGTCAGAGTTTTCACCTGCTAGCCGGCGCCACCGCCGCACCTTCGATGCCATGACGCTTCAGCGCCTCAGCGACAAAGCCGGACGCTTTCATTTCTTCGACGAATTTCGTCAGATACTCCAGCCCGTTGGGGCGCCCCTTTGGCGTCGCCATGGCCTGGTTGATCACCATGAAACGTCCGTCGAGCAGGCGCAGACCGGGGATGCGTTTGGCATCGGCCTGCAGCTGCTGCTTCACGCCGGCGGCGACTTCGATCTTGTCCGCCACCATCATGTCGGTGACAGCCGGTGAAGTCGGCGCGCGCACCAGCGTGGCTTGCTTGACTTCACGCGTCAGGTAAAGATCGTAGGCGCTGCCCTTGCCGACCACGATGCGATTGCCCGCGCGATCGACTTCTTCATTTTTCCTGATCGGCGAATCCTGCCGCACCAGGTAGGCGCCTTCGATCACCACGTAGGCGGCGGTGAAGTCGGTATCCATCGCCCTCACCGGGTCGATGGCGAAATAGCCGATATCCCATTCCTGGTTGCGGATGCCCTCGACCACCTTGCCGGCGGCGGTGTAGGTGACCAGTTGCACCGGCACGCCGAGGCGGCGCCCCAGCTCACGCGCCAGGTCGACCGACACGCCGCGCGGCTCGCCGCTGGCCGCATCTTTGCTGGCGAGGATCGGATTGCCGAAATTGATCGCCACCCTCAGCGTGCCCGACGGCGCCAGTTCGCGCACGGCCGCGGCCGGCGGCGCCAGCGCGCCGTCAGACATTTTCTGCACGCCGGCACACGCGCCGAGACCTGCAGCCAGCAACAGACAGCGCGCGACTCGCAACATGGGAATTCCTTTTCTGTTCAATCGGGATGGGATGCATGATGGCAATCATTTTGCACGGCGCCGGCGGAAATGGAAATGCGCCGGCGGCAATGGCGCCGGCGGCCGACTCTGGTAGCATCGGCATCGCCCGGCGGTGTGTCGCACCGCAATGCGCTGCCCACGCCCCCTCCATGACCGCCACGCCCGATCCCTCCGCACCCGCCCAAGTCGCCAGCGAGCCGCTGCTGCTGCAGGCATTCGCCTGCCATCAAGGCGGCCAGTGGCAGGAGGCGGCGCGCCTCTACCGTGCCGTGATCGCCGCGGAGCCGCGCCACGCCGACGCGCACCATGGCTATGGCACGCTGGCGCTGCAGGCACAGCAGCCGGCTGCCGCGCTGCCACACCTGAAGCTTGCGCTGGAAGCGAACCCGGACCATGGCCAGTACTGGCAGGGCTATATCGGGGCACTGGCCGCTGCCGGCCTGCGCGACGCAGCCGCCGCCATGCTCACGCAGGGCATCGGCCGCGGACTGGCCGGCGCAGCGGTGGATGCGCTGGCCGCACAGCTGCTGCCCCGCGCCGCCGCCCGGCCGGCAACGGCCACCGCCATCGAACCGCCGCGCGCTGAACTGGACCGGCTGGCCGCACTGTTTGCACAGCAACGCCATGCTGAAATGGAGGCTGCCGCGCAATTGCTCACGATGCGCTACCCCCACTCCGGCGAGGCATGGAAAGCACTGGGCAGCGCGCGCCTGTTCACTGCCGGTGGCGACGCGGTGGAAGCGTTGCGGCTGGCCGCGCGCCGCCTGCCCGGGGATGCGGCGCTGCAGGCCAACCTGGGCAGCGCGCTGCTCGGGCAGCAGCGCTTTGCGGAAGCCGAGACGCCGCTGCGCCGTGCGGTTGAGATTGACCCCGGCTTTGTTGAGGCTCGCAGCAATCTCGGCCTGGTGCTGATGTCGCTGGGCCGCTTCGCCGACGCCGAGGCGTGTTTTCGCCGCGCCGTGGAACAGGCGCCCAAGGCAGCCAAGGCGCACAACAACCTCGGCATGGCGCTGAAGGAACAGGGCCGCCTCGAACCAGCCGAGCAGGCGTTTCGCGCCGCGCTCGACGTGGAGCCGGATTACGCCGTGGCCTGGAGCAATCTGCTGCTGACCATGAACTATGGCGCGCGGCATTCACCGGCTTTTTGCCTGTCTGAAGCGCGCGCATTCGGCGCGATGCTCACGCGAACCACGCCGCCGCAGCCGGCCGGCTGGACCTGCGCCAACGATGCCACGCGCCTGCGGGTCGGCCTGCTGTCCGGCGACCTCGGCAATCACCCGGTCGGCTATTTTCTTGATGCGCTCCTCACCCACGTCGATCCGGCCTCGGTCGAGTTCTACGCCTATCCGACCATGGCGCGCGATGATGCGTTGAGCAGGCGACTGCGCGCCCGCTGCGCCGGCTGGACGCCGATTGCCGGTCAAACCGATGACGCGGCGGCGCAGCGCATACGCGCGGATGGCATCCAAATTCTGCTCGACCTGTCCGGCCACACCGCGTACAACCGCCTGCCGCTGCTGGCGCGCCGGCCGGCGCCGGTACAGGCGACATGGCTGGGCTACTTCGCCACCACCGGCGTGGCGGAGATCGACTACTTCATCGCCGACCCGGTCGGCGTACCGCCGGAACACGGCGCGCATTTCAGCGAGACCATCCGGCGCCTGCCGCGTACCCGGCTGTGCTTTTCACCGCCGCCCGATGCGCCGCCAGTGGCGCCGTCGCCGGGGCGGCAACATGGCTTCGTCACCTTCGGCTGTTTCCAGAACCTGGCCAAGGTGGGTGATGCGGTGCTGCATTGCTGGGCGCAAATCCTCGATGCCTGCCCGGACGCGCGCTTGCGCCTGCAGTCACCGCAGTTGAGCCATGCCGAAGTTCGCGCGCAGTTGGCGGCGCGCCTGGCGCAGCACGGCATGGATGGCGCGCGCGTGGCGCTGCACGGCGCCACGTCGCGCGACGCCTATCTGGCAGCACACGCCGAGGTCGATGTGATCCTCGATACCTTTCCCTTTCCCGGCGGCACCACCACCTGCGAAGCGCTATGGATGGGCGTGCCGACCCTGACGCTGAACGGTGACCGGCTGATATCGCGCCAGGGCGCCAGCCTGCTGACGGCAGCCGGTTTACCGGACTGGATCGCCGCCGACCTGGACGATTACGTGCGGCGCGCGATCGCCCTCGCCGGCCGGCCGGACCAGCTGCAGACATGGCGCGAAAGCCTGCGTGATCGGGTCGCCGCATCGGCGCTGTTCGATGGCGTCGCCTTCGCCCGCGATTTCACCGACGCGCTGCACGGCATGTGGCAGGAAAAGGCTTCAGGCATGCGCTGAACCCGGATCGCCGTCAGTTGCTCCTGGCGGTGATCCGGTTGCGCCCGCCATGCTTGGACGCATACAGGCGCCGGTCGGCCTCGCCGAACAGCTTGTCCCAGTCGACGCCATCGGCCGGGAACATGGACAAGCCGCCACTGACCGTGAGGCTGAGCATCTGACCGTCGCAGTCGAGCGTGTTTTCCTGGATCTGCATCCGCAACCGGTCGGCGGCGGCCATGGCGATGGCCTGGTCGCCGTTGATCAGGACGACGAATTCCTCGCCGCCCACGCGGCCGAGAAAATCGCCCGCGCGCCGGCCGCGGGCGAGCGTTTCGGCGACATGCCGCAACACCCGGTCGCCGGTCAGGTGGCCGTAGCGATCGTTGAATTGCTTGAAGTGGTCGATGTCGAGAATCAGCAAGCCGAACGGGTGGCCGTGTCGCACCGCCAGCGATTCCATTTCGTTGAAGCGCTCCAGCACCGCGCGCCGGTTGGGCACGCCGGTCAGGGTATCGGTCAGCGCGGCCTGGATCAGCGTCAACTCCACCTTGCGCACCTCGATCCAGAACAGCGCCATGGTGCAGGCCACCGCCACCACCATCTGCGCGATGGCGAACAGCGAGATCACCAGGTCGACGCTGTCGCGGTCGTTGGTGACACGCGAAATATTCCAGATGAAGGCAATGCGCAGCACCCAGACCCACAGCGCCACCAGCATGGTGATGGCCATGAAGCGCGCCGCCAGCACCGCCGCCGGCGGCGGCTGCCGCAACAGCCAGTAGGCGCCGACGCCGAACAGCGCCACCGCCAGCACCGAGGGCGCGACCAGGTTGACCAGGGTGCGCGGATCGGCGGAGAAATTGTTCCATGCCAGCGCGACGATGGTGACCGCGAGCACCGGATAGGTCCAGCGCGGCTTCAGCCGCACCGGTGTGTTGGCCAGCACGCCGGCCACGGTGATGATCGGTGCCCAGGCGATCAGCGCGTTGCCGAGTGTCAGGCTGAGCGGCAGCGGCACCACCCGCACCAGCGTGATGGCAAGGCCGGTGGCATAAATCAGCAATCCCCATCCCCACAGCCGCAGCGCAGCCGAGGGCCGCTCGCTGCGGGCGGCGGCAAGACACAGGCCGCCGAGCAGGTAATGCATGATCAGCAGGGCAAGGACAACCGTCTGTGCGCGCGTCATGGGTCAGTTCTGTCCTCAGGCGGCGGCCGGCCGCCCTGTCCGTGCGGCCGGCGGGTCAATCCGCCAGCATTTTCTTCAGCGCCTCGCGATTGCCTTCCAGCAGCGCCAGCCGCGCGGCATCCTTGTGGGTGAACGAGGTGGACATTTTCTTGCCGGCGAGGTCCTCCGCATTGACCACCTCGATGCGGAACGCGAGGTTGTCCTTGCCCCAGATGTTCGGCGCGTTCCACTTGCCGCGCGCCGAACTGGGCAGGCGGAACGCCTTGGTCTCGCCCGGCAGCAGCGGCGACTCGGACAACTTGTAATTGATGTCGTCGCTGTGCAGTTCCTTGCCGCCGGCTGATTCGGCAACGGTGCCGCGCAGGTAGAGGTAGGTCAGGCCGGTGGCGGTGCCGTTGCGCACCTTGAAATCCATCACGCTGATTTTTTCCGGGCCGACGCTGTTGAAGCGCAGGGTTGGCTCGATCACTTCGATCCCCTGCAGCGCTGCCTTGCTGCGGTTGTTTTCGTCGCGCATCGCGGCCAGGCCGGCGATCTCCTTCTCGGTACCCGCCAGCTGCCGCGTGGCCTCGGCCTTCCTGCGTTTCTGGCCGGCGGCGATGACGTCCCGCCCGGTCATGCCGTCGACGATCGGCATCAGCGTGTCGGCCAGCTGTTCCGGTGACTTCGACGTGCTGAGTTTCTTCAGCGCGCCGAGGATGCCGCCCTCGTAACCGATGCTGACGTCGGTCACCGCCAGCACCAGCAGCGCTTCATCCAGCTTGGCGATGTCCTCGGGCTTGGCCGACTTCTTGATTTTTTCCAGGCTGGCCTCGAATTTTTTCTCGCTCGACCCGTCGAGCTTTCGATCCAGCCCGCCGCTGCAGGCCGCGAGCGCGAGCAAGGCAATCACACAGAACAATCGTTTCATCGGACGGATTCCCTCTTTTTTTCCGGAAGATTTCTGGCCGCATCAGGCGAAAATTCGATGGCAGTGAGCCAACTATAGCACCGGCAGTTTGGATGCTTGTGACTGCCTTCCGGATCGCAGCATCCGGTTACATTTGGACACCCTGCATGCAGACGGGAACCATTACGATACGCGGCGGCCATAGTCCGGCAACTCCTGCCGGGCCGCCAGGCCCGCCTGCATCGCCAACCCGTATCCACCCAACCAGTGCCCTCCATGCCCGCCAATCTTCGTGTTCGCATCCTTTGTCTCTCCATCGCGTCCGCCTGCGCTGCGCCGCTCATGGCCCGTTCGCAGCCGGTCACGCCACCGGCGCCGCAGCAGGACCCGGTGAAGCCGGCAGAGTCGAAGGACGCACCCAAGCCCGCCCCGGCCAAACCGGCGGCCAGCCAGCAGGTGGTGCCGGCGGTCGAGGTGACTGGCAAGCGCAATGCCAATGAGGACCGGCGCTATTCGACCGCGTCCAAGATCATCATCAGCCGCGACGACATCGAGCAGTACGGCGACACCAATCTGGGCGAGGTGATGCGCCGGCTGCCCGGTGTGACCCAGGGCGGGCGGCCGGGGCGCGGCGGCGGTATCCAGATGCGCGGCATGGGTGGCGGATTCACCCAGATCCTGGTCGACGGCGAACGCATCCCGCCCGGCTTTTCGCTGGAGCAGATCACGCCCGAGCAGGTCGAGCGGATCGAGATCCTGCGCGCCCCGACTGCCGAGACCGGCGCGCGGGCCATCGCCGGCACCATCAACATCATCCTGCGCGAGGCGCTGGTGCAGCGGCACAACGATATCCGCACCGGCTTCCAGGCCGATCGCGGCAAGATTTCGCCCTCCATCTCGCTGTCGCGCAACGATACCTTCGCCACCGCCGGCACCTACAACATGACGCTGTCCAGCGGCCGCAACGACCAGCTGACCGACACCCGCGCCCGCACCACCTATGTCGACACCGCAAGCGGCGTGACCGAGCTCGACCAGGAAAGTTTTTCGCAATCGCACGACACCCGCAACAACCTGTTTCTCAGCGGCCGCCTGCAGTGGCGGCTGGGGCCGGGCGAGCAGCTGACCATCATGCCGTTCATCACCGGCAACCGCGCCCGCAACGAGGGCCGCGGCACCCTCACCCAGCTCGGCGGCAGCGACGTGCCGCCCTATGCCACCAGCGCCAGCGATTTCGACGGCCGCTTCAATGTCGGCCGCATCGGCGGCATGCTGACCAAGCGCATCAACCAGGACACGCGCTACGAGCTGCGTGGCGGCGTCGGCCGCTTTTCCTCCAACACCGACCTGGTCATCAACCAGTACAGCGCGGCTGGCGTGCGCAGCCTGCTGCAGACCACCGACAGCGAGGCCACCGACCGTTCATGGACCGCCGCCGGCAAGCTATCGCACAACCTCACCGACACGGTGCAACTGGTTGGCGGGTTCGAGCTCGAGGGCGTCAAGCGCACCGAGAACGCGGTCACGCTGCTCAACGGCGCGCTGCAGCTGGCCGACTTCGGCAGCGAGCTCAATGTCTCCACCCGCCGCACGGCGGCGTATCTGCAGGGCGAGTGGGATCCCTCGCCGCAATGGTCCTCCTATCTCGGCGTGCGCTGGGAAGGCATCGAGACCAACAGCGACGCGGCCGGCGGCCTCGACAATCGCGCGGTGCGCAACAACAGCCGCGTGCTGACGCCGCTGGCGCACGGCGTGTGGCGCTTTGCCGCGCCGCAGCGCGACCAGATACGCGTCAGCCTGACGCAAAGTTATCGCTCGCCCGGCACCCAGAGCCTGGTCGGCCGGCCCAGCCTCAACACCCGCTTCCCGGTGCCGGGCTCGAATACCTCGATCACGCCCGATCGCGCCGGCAACCCGTTTCTGAAGCCCGAGCTGGCCAACGGCATCGATGTCGCCTACGAAAGTTTTCTCAAGTCCGGCGGCGTGATTTCGGTGAACCTGTTCAGCCGCCGCATCCGCGACCTGATCCGCAACGTCACCAGCCTGGAGACGGTTTCGTGGGCCCCGGTCCCACGCTACGTGTCGCGGCCGCAGAACCTGGGCCGCGCCACCACCAGCGGCATCGAGTTCGACGCCAAGTTCCAGCTTCCTGAATTGATCGACGGCGCCCTGCCGCTCAACATTCGCGCCAACGCCAGCGTGTTTCATTCGACGGTCGACGAAGTGAAGGGACCCAACAACCGCATCGACCAGCAACCGCGCGGCATACTGAACCTGGGCGCCGATTACCGTTTCCGCGCCACCCCGTTCAGCGTCGGCGGCAGTTTCGCGCTGACGCCGGCCTACGAAACGCAGCAGACCAACACGCAGTTGCAGAAACTCAGCACCAAGCGCGTGGTCGATGCCTATGTGTTGTGGACGATCAATTCCGCCACCAAGTTGCGCCTGTCGCTTTCCAATATCGCGCCTCGCGACCTCGACACCACCACCAGTATTTTCGAGGGCAGCCAGTTGCAGACCACGGTAAGCAATGGCCGCACCGACATGTCAACGGCGCTGCGACTGGAGATGCGACTGTAGCGTCGCGCGGGTCCCAGGCGCCGTTCGACTGAGCGGCGCAATATCGCAGCAAGAACAAACTCCAGCACTGGCGCGCCTTCCAGGTCAAAAATGCCCGCGAAGCCCCGCCAGTGCTGGAGTTTCGCCTGCGCGCATTGCCGCTGCAGTTCGGTGGAGAATAGCGGCCACAACCACCGCACCCACCAGGAGAACTCCAGATGATCATCGGTACGCCAAAAGAAATCAAAGACAACGAACGCCGCGTCGGCCTGATTCCGGGATCGGTGCATGAACTGGTGGCACGCGGCCATCGGGTGCTGGTGCAGCGCGGCGCCGGTGTCGGCGCCGGACTGACCGATGAGGAATACGCTGCCGCCGGCGCCGAGCTGGTTGCCACCGCCGAGGAAGTGTTCGCCCAGTCTGACCTGATCGTGAAGGTCAAGGAGCCGCTGGCGATCGAACGCAAGCGGCTGCGCAAGGGGCAGGTGCTGTTCACCTACCTGCACCTGGCGCCCGATGCCGACCAGACGCAGGACCTGATCCGCTCCGGCGCCATCTGCATCGCTTACGAAACAGTGACCTCGTCACACGGCACCCTGCCGCTGCTGACACCAATGTCGGAAGTGGCGGGGCGGCTCGCGCCGCAGGTTGGCGCGCGCGCGCTCGAGGCTTCCGTCGGCGGCCGCGGCGTGCTGCTGGGCGGCGTGCCCGGCGTGGCGCCGGCCGAGGTGGTCATCCTGGGCGGCGGCGTATCCGGCACCCATGCGGCGACCATTGCCGCCGGCATGGGCGCCGACGTCACGGTGCTGGATCGCAGCGCTGACGTGCTCAAGCGCATCGCGACCGAGTTTGGCGGTCGCATCCGCACGGTGTTTTCCAGCAGCGCCAACATCGCCCATTACGCCGCGCGCGCCGACCTGCTGATCGGCACCGTGCTGATCCCGGGTGCTGAGGCACCGAAGCTGATCACACGCGACATCGTCAAGTCGATGAAGACCGGCAGCGTGATCGTCGATGTCTCGATCGACCAGGGCGGCTGTGCCGAGACTTCGCGGCCGACCACCCATTCCAACCCGACCTATGTCGAGCACGGCGTGGTGCACTACTGCGTCACCAACATGCCGGGGGCGGTGGCGCGTACCTCGACCTTCGCACTGAACAATGTCACGCTGCCATTCACCCTGGCGCTGGCCGACAAGGGTTGGCAGCCGGCATTGCGCGACGACCCGCATCTGGCGGCCGGCCTCAACGTGGCGCTGGGCAAGGTGACCTGCGAACCGGTGGCGCAGGCGCAGGGGCTGCCGTATGTGCCGGTGAGCGAACTGCTCGCTGCGTAATGCTCTTGGCGCCGGGCGGCCGTGCTAGGCGGCGGCCCGGCCCAGTGCCTCCACGCGCTTCAGCCAGCGCGTGCGCTGCGCAGGTTTCATCGTTTCCACCATGCCGATCAGCGTGTCCCGCACCGGGCCCGCGCCGACGAAGCGCAACACGTTGCGTTCCAGGCTGCGCAGTGAATGCGCGCCATAAAACCAGCGGTAGACCCAGCCCGGCATACCCATCGTCACCAGCACCCTGGCGGATTTTCCCGCCAGCGGCTTCGCACCGGTGGATTTGCCGTCGGCTGACAGGTCGATGCGCAACACCTGCTCGAGGAAACCCTTGAACAGCGCCGGCACATCGCCGAGCCACAGCGGATAGCACAGCAGCAGGTGATCTGCCCACATCAGGTCCGCGTGCGCGGCACGCAGCGCCTCGGGAATGCCACCTGAGCGCCACTCCTGCTGGCTGCGCAGCAGCGGGAAAGCGAGTTGCGCGACATCCACCACGCGCACCGCATGGTGCGAGGCGCGCGCACCGCAAGCATAAGCCTCAGCTAGCGCACGCAGGTAACGGCCGGGTGCCGGATCTGGGTGACCGATGATGATGAGAATGTTGCGCTGCATGATGGCAATGCGGTTTCGCGACAGGCCCAGTTTCCGCGCACGGCCGGCAGCGCATTTTGATCTTGATCAAAACTTAATCGCCGAATGAAATTTCGCGCCGGCTACGGCAGCCGCACCGGTGCCGATCGAGTTGACCATTGATGCAAATCAAAAGCCGCATTGCTGCATGGCACAAAATAATTTCACAATCCCTCAACGACGAGAAAGTGAAAGTGAAGATGAACGTGAACATGAAAGCGACATGGCTGGCAGCGGCGATTGCAGGTGTGGCACTGGTTCAACCTGCGCTGGCGCAGGAAGGCTCCTGGATGGTGCGCGTGCGCGCGCTGCACATGCAGGTGGACAACGGCAACTCACCTGCCGTCAGCGGCGCGAAGGTCGAGATCAACGACAAGACCTTTCCCGAGATCGACATTGCCTATAACTTCACCCGCAACGTGTCCGCCGAACTGGTCCTGACCTACCCGCAGAAGCACGACGTTTCGCTCCAGGGCACCAACATCGGCACCATCAAGCACCTGCCGCCGGCACTGCTGCTGCAGTACCAGTTGCTGCCGGGCGAGAAGTTCAATCCCTACATCGGCGCCGGCATCAACTACACCCGCTTCATGAGCGCCAAACTGCCCGCCGGCATCACCACCGACAAGAGCAGCGTCGGCTTCGCCGTGCAGCTGGGCGCCGACATCGAGATCGCCAAGAACGTCTATCTCAACCTCGACTACAAGCGCGTCAACATCGAAACCGACGTCAAGGTCGCGGGTGCAAAGCTGACCACGCTCAAGGTGGATCCGAACCTGATCAGTGTCGGCATCGGCTGGCGCTTCTAGCGTCACATTGCAACGCACCCCGCTGGCGGACCAAGATGAAAAGAGCGTTGAAGCAGGCAGACACCCGGCTGCACGCACGGCTGGCGGAACTGCGCCAGGTCATCCGCGATCATCTGACTGCCAGCGGGCGCGGAGGCCTGTTCAACAAGCTCAACAATCACGAACCGGGCGGCGACGAGGAGGTCGCCAGCCTGATCAACGACATCGAATTCACCACCATCCAGCGCGAGCTGGCCGAACTGGCGGCATTGACCGCCGCGCAGAAGCGCGTCGCCGACGGCAGCTACGGCGCCTGCATCGACTGCAACGAGCCGATCGACGACGACCGGCTGAAGGTGCAGCCGGCCGCATTGCGCTGCATTGACTGCCAGGAACTGCTGGAGCGAAGGAATTTCGTACCCGGTTGATCGCCGTCAATATGGCCGCACCCGATCGCCGCAGAATGACGTTGCGCATCCGATGCGGTGCGCATCTGCAACCGGTTTGAGAAGGAGATTTCCATGAGCAACCTTCGTGTATTCGATCCATTCGCCGTCGACACCGTCGACGACGTGTTGCGCCGCTTCCTGCGCCCGGCCCGTCTGGAGGGCATGCCGGAGGCACCGCAGATCCGGCTTGACGTCCAGGAAAGCGACAACGCCTACCAGGTCAAGGCCGAGCTGCCTGGCGTGAAGAAGGAAGACATCCACGTCAGTGTTGACGGCAACTACGTCAACATCAGTGGCGAGGTGAAGCAGGAGAAAGACGAAAAGAAAGACGGCAAGGTGCTGCGCAGCGAGCGCTATTTCGGCTCGGTCTCGCGCTCCTTTTCGCTGGCCAGCGAAGTCGATGACAGCGCCGTGATCGCCAAGCTCGACAATGGCGTGCTGTCGCTGACGCTGCCGAAAAAAGCCGCCGCGCAAGCCAAGCGGATCACCATTGAGTAACCTCCGGCGATGCAGGCGGGCCGCCTCCCGTCGGCCTGCCTGCATCGATTTTTTTACCGGCCGGAACCGTCCCCGGTTCGTGCATTCCTGATCGTGCCGCCCGCCTGCCCGGCGGCCATGTCCACCAGCGTCGTCACCGTACGCCAGTTTCGCGCCGTCGCCGCCACGCCCAGCAACCGCTCCGCGCGCTCGGCCAGTTTTGACTGGCCAATGCCATCCGGCGCAAACAGATAGAACACCCTGCCGCGCAGGACGAAACGTTCATTGCCGCGCCTGATTGCCTCGATGGCGGCCAGGTCGGGTGCGGCGGGCTCCGAGGCGAGGAAATAGACATGCAGGCTGGCCGGCGCATGGTTTGCCTCAACCCACGGATTGGCCTCGGCAGCCGCCGCCAGTTCGGCCGCGCGCAGCACCATCACCTGCGGTGCAAAGCCGAATTCCGCCTTGATCGCATCGGCAATCATTTTTTCCAGCGCGGCCGCGCCGCGTGCCGGGTGACCGAACACCACGTTGCCGCTCTGGATATAAGTGCGCACATCCGCGCAGCCGGCAGCCTCGAGCAGCACCGCCAGGCGCTTCATCGGCAGCATGTTATGGCCGCCGACATTGATGCCGCGCAGCAAGGCGATCCAGGTTCCCATGGCGGCAAGCTTAACCCGGCGCAGTCAACAAGCGACGCGATGTATTGCCAACTCGGCGCCGGTACGGTCGCCCACAATCAGCTTCCAGCCGTCCGCACCACCTTCAACTGCCGCATCATCGCCTGCGGTCTCTCCACCAGGTCGGCCAGCGTGGTTTGGTCCAGGGTCGCGTAGAGCCCGTCAAACGCGCGCTTCAGCACCCCGGCCAGTTTGCAGTTGGGCGAAATCCGGCAGTCGTTCTGCTGCGAGAAGCACTCCACGATCGGGCTCTCGCCCTCACTCTCGCGCAGTACCTGGCCGACGCGGATCTGCGCAGGGTCCACGGCCAGCCGAATGCCGCCGCCCTTGCCGCGCACCGATTCGATCAGGCCGGACTTCGCCAACTGGTGGACCACTTTCATCAGGTGGTTCTCCGAAATGGCATAGGACTCGGCGATCGCCTGGATGGTGGCGAGTTCGCCGCGATGCATCGCCAGGTACATCAGCACGCGCAGCGTGTAATCGGAAAAGCTGGTCAGTTTCATAAGATGTATTTTTGATATTGCTTTTTACCGGGGGCGGGATTATATTAAAGAGGCATTCACAATATATCTTAAAGTCATGGCCGTTGAAACAGACAAGTTGCGCGCCGCCCTGCGCAAGGTGGTTGATCCCGAAGTCGGCATCAATATCGTCGACCTTGGCCTGGTGTATGCGATCGCACAGGACGAACACGGCGTCACGGTCGACCTGACCATGACCTCACCGGCCTGCCCGATGGGCGAGAGCATCGTCGCCGAGGCCGAGTATGAGCTTGCAGCCGTTCTGCCAACCCGTTCATCAGTCGCCGTCAATCTGGTCTGGGATCCGCCGTGGTCGCCGGCGCTGATGAGCGACCGCGCGCGCGCGACGCTCGGCTGGGAAGCCTGACCGCGCGACCCATTTCATCCCAAGGAGATCCATTCATGAGCAACGCCCCTGCCGTCACCCTCGATGTCCGCAACATCACGCCGCGCCATCGTCACCCGCTGATTTTCGGCATCTTCGAATCGCTGCCGCTGGGCGAATCGCTGCTGCTGACCAACGATCACGACCCGAAGCCGCTGTACTACCAGTTCCAGGCCGAATCAACCGGACAGTTCAGCTGGGATTATCTCGAGCAGGGGCCGGAGCGCTGGCAGGTGCGCATCGGCCGGACCGGCGCGCCGGCGACGGTTGAACCGGGGTCGCGCTGCTGCGGCGGCAACGGCTAGCGCCGGTCGCAGACGATGCAAACGCTACCTCCGCGGGCCAGACTGCTGCTGGCGTTGCCGGCGGTGGCGTCGCTGGTCTGTGGCGTGCTGTCCGGCCTGGCGCGCCTCGGCCTGCCGATGCCGGATTTGGTCGAGCAGCTGACCGGCCTGCACGGCGCGCTGATGATAGTCGGCTTCTTCGGCACCGTGATCGGACTGGAGCGCGCGGTCGCACTGGGCAGGTTATGGCCGTTCGCGGCACCGCTATTCTCCGGTCTTGCCGGACTGGCATTGATCGCCGGCGTCCCATTGCCGTTGGCGCCGGTGCTGTCCTGCATGGCGGCGCTGGTGATGTCGGCGGCATGCGCCGATGTCTGGCGGCGGCAGCGAGCGGCCCATCACGCAACACTGGCGGTGGCTGCCTTGGCCTGGCTGGCCGGCAACGTGATCTGGCTAATCGATGGCAGCGTGACACCAGCGGTGCCGCTGTGGACCGTGTTTCTTCTGTTGACCATCGCCGGCGAGCGGCTTGAGCTGTCGCGCTTCCTGCCCACGCCACCAATCGCCCGCGTCCTGTTTGCGATCATCGCCACGACCATGCTGGCGGGCGCCGCAACGGCGCTGGCCAGCGAACCGGCCGGGTTGAAGCTGTTCGCCGCAGCGTTGCTGGCGCTGGCGCTGTGGCTGCTGCGGTTCGATATCGCCCGTCATACCATCAGGACCGCCGGGCTCACACGCTACATGGCCGCCTGCCTGCTGTCCGGTTACGCGTGGCTGGCGGTTGCCGCGCTGCTCGGCATCACCGGCGGCCTGGAAAACGGCTCGCCGCTGCGCGACGCGGCATTGCACGCGTTGCTGCTGGGTTTTGTGTTCTCGATGGTATTCGGCCATGCGCCGATCATCCTGCCGGCGGTCAGCACGCTGAAGTTCCGCTGGCATCCCGGTTTCTACCTGCCGCTGGCCGCGCTGCACCTGAGCCTGGCCGCGCGCGTGGTTGCCGGACTCAGCGGACAATTTCCGCTGCGCCAGCAGGCTGCGATCGCCAACGCACTGTCGCTGTCGCTGTTCCTGCTGCTGGTGGTCACCAGCCTGCGTCAACCGTCATTCGCGTCGCGGCACAGGCGCCGCTGGCACCAGCCGGCCAATCGATTCCAACAACCTGCAAAGGAACTTGCCATGAGCAGCTGCAGTCACCATCACACCGACCCGCTTGCCGTTTATGCCTTCGATGCGCGCGGTGTCGCCAAGCGATTTCGCCACGCCGCCATTTTCGGCGCCATTGACGCACTGGACGCCGGCGAGACCATGCGCTTTGTCAACGATCACGATCCGGTACCGCTGCTGCACCAGTTGCAGGCCCGCTACGGCGACATGGTGGCCATTGAATACGTGCAGCGATCGCCGGGCGAGATCGTGATCGACTTCGTACGCCGGTGACGCCATGACCTACGTCGTCACGGAACCCTGCATCAATTGCAAGCACACCACCTGCGTCGAGGTGTGCCCGGTCGACGCATTTCGCGAAGGGCGCAATTTCCTCGTCATCGATCCGGACGAATGCATCGATTGCACGCTGTGCGTGCCGGAATGCCCGGTCGAGGCGATTTATGCGGAGGACGATGTGCCGAAAGGGCAGCAGGAATTCACGGCGCTGAATGCGCGGCTGGCAAAGAAGTGGCCGGCGATCGTTGAACGCAAGGACCCACTGCCCGGCGCAGACGACAGTGCCAGGCTGCCGGCGAAGCGCGCACTGCTGATCGAGGAGCCCTGAACGGGCACCGCATGGCTGACATCATCACCGCATGGCAATGCATCGGCTGCGGCAAGATCGAGGCGCCGCAGCAATGCGTGGGGGTCTGCCAGGATCGCCGGATCGATCTGGTCGATGCCGAAGTACATCGGGCCGTGCTCGCACGCGCGGTTGACGTCGACGCCCTGCTGCGGCAGATCGCCTTTTCCACGCCGCACGACGATGCCTGGCAGGCATCGTACCGGGCACTGCAGGAACGCGCGCGGAAGTTGCTGCGGCCGTCCTGACCCCGGACAGACACCCTGACGCGCGCCGTCTGGCTGCGTGCCGACCGGCAAACACCAGCACTGGCGCGGCTTCGCAGGCACTTTTGGCCTGCAGGCCGCGTCAGTGCTTGAGTCTGGCTTTCATGTCAGTGCCGCTCGTGGCTTGATCGGTGCACCCGGACCGTGCTTTCTGCAATCCGTCGCCGCGGCATGGAGCGGCCGCGCGCCGCTGCATACAGTGACATGGTCGCCATCCACGCTGTCCGGCAGGACAACAACAAGGAGTCCCCCATGCTGCGCAAGAACAACCCAACAATGATGCTGCTGGCCGCACTGATCTTTGCCGGTGGCCCGGTGATCGCACAAGATATCCCGCCGCCAGCCAAGGTGGCCGGCAAGAAATTTTCCGCCGGCATCGAGTTCAACGACAACGCCGCGGCCGAGGAGACCGGCCTGCCGGTCTATCCTGGCTCCCGCCGCGACCGCGACGACGTGCGCCACGCCGACAGCGTCAATCTGGGCTTGTGGGGCGGCGATTTCGGCGTCAAGCTGGTTGTGGTGAAAATGGAATCCGCCGACGGCCCCGAGCGCGTCGCCGCGTTTTACCAGAGTGAGCTGGCGCGCTTCGGTCCGGTCATCGATTGTTCCCGTGGCGCGCCGCCGCCGGTGCCGCGCGAAAAACGCAGCGGCGCGCGTGTACTGGGCTGTGACAAAGATCGTGGCGAGAAGAACGGCCAGCTGTTCAAGTCCGGCACCCGCCGCAACCAGCACATGGTGAGCATCCAGCCGCGCGCCTCGGGCAGCGCGTACCAGTTGATTCATGTCGAGGTGCGCGGCCTGGACTAGCGCGACGCGTTTTCCGGTCCGGCAAACGCGTAACCGTTCTTTCCGCCGCGCTTGACCTGGTACATCGCATGGTCGGCGCGCCGCAGGATGGTCGGCCCGTCGGTGCCGTCATCCGGATAGATGGCGATGCCGACGCTGGCACCCAGCGTGAACTGGCGCTCGCCAAGTCCGATCGGCCGCGCGATCTCCTCCACCAGCTTGCCTGCCAGTTGCGCCGCGCCATCCCGGTCGCTCAGCGTGTGCATGATGACGACGAATTCGTCGCCGCCGACGCGCGATACCGTGTCTTCGGCCCGCAGCGCCTGCTGCAACCGGTCGGCGATTTCCTTGAGACACCGGTCGCCGGTTTCGTGTCCGGCCGCATCGTTGACCGCCTTGAAGCCGTCGAGATCGATGAACAACAGCGCCGCGCGACCGCCTGATCGCGCAGCATGCAGGCACGCCATGTCGAGCCGGTCGTTCGCCAAGCGCGCGACCGGCAGGCCGGTCAGCAGGTCGTAGTCGGCAAGCCGGGCAATTTCGTCGCGCTGGCGGCGCACTTCCTGCAGCAGGCCGGACATGGCGCGCTTGTAGTAATGCACCATCAGCAGCAGGCTGGCGAAGAAAAATGCCGCCGACATCAGGTATACCGCCCATTGCTGGGCACTGCCGGCGATCACCTCCGCCGGCGCCGGCAGCCGCAGTTTGCCACTGACATGGCCGTAACCCACCAGCAACATGAAGCAAAACGTCGCGCAGGCCAGCCACAGCGCTTTCCGCTGCGCGACGAACAGCGCCAGCAGCAGCACCGCGACCGGAAAAAACCAGGCGCCGGCCGCCATCAATCCCAGCGTATACATGCCGCTGGTCGCCACCAGCAGGTTGGAGGCGATCGCGTAGCTGGCCTTGACGGTCGGTGAAAAGCGGGCGCGGAACAGGGTGAAGATCAGGGTCGCCGCCAACAGCGCGCACTGCGCGGTGTAGATGGGCAGCCAGCCGGTAAATTGCGCGCGGCTGATCGACATCAGCAGGGCGAGGGTGCCCAGCACCGCCCACATGATGAGCAGCTGGTCAATGAACTCGCCCAGCCAGGCGATCGACACGCTGTCCAGTTCGGCATCGGCGGCATTGATCATGCCAGCATTCTACCTGCCGGCTTTTTATGCTGCGGGCCTTCCGCAAGCCGCCAATTGCACCCGACCGGACCGCAACCGGTTTGCGCCCGTCACGGTCCAGCCATCCGGTCTGCCGGGCAATGCAGGCGGGGCGAGATCGTCTGCACGGTTTCGGTGGCGACGGCGCGCAGCACGGCCTGGGTATTGGCGTCGACGCCAAACTGCGTCAGCGGCGGCGTATCCTGCGGCAGCTTGCCGGTGATGGTCGAGGCAATCACCAGCGCCGCCAGAAACGAACCGGCCGGGACCGCATGGTTGCCATCGCCGGCGTGCAGTGCCAGGTCCGGGTGGCGCGCCTGCGCCAGGTCCCAGGCCTGGCCGACCGGCGCCACGCAGGCCGGGGTCTTGCTGGCGATCGTCACGTGCAGGTCGTAGATGCGCTGGGTTTCCGGCACGCCGCGTCGCGGCCACTCCGGGAACATCACCGGCAGCGCGCCGGCCTCGCGCGCAAGCCGGATCCATTCACTGGCTTCCGCCGTCGAGTACTCGAACTGGCCGCTGGTGCTGTACTTCTGCGCCTGCAGCACCACCGCGCTCCAGCGCCGGCTGCGGATCAGCTGCAGCGACGCGGCGTCGCCCAGCCGCTCATCCAGAAACATCCAGCCTGGCGCCTCGATCGACACCGCGGTCTTGCCCGGCGTCGTCGCCTGGACCATCGCGGCCACCATGGCCGGCAGGCCGTTAAACGAGGTATGACTGTTGCCCATCATCAGCACGCTGATGTCGGCGGCTGCCGGGGCGCCGCCGGCGTTGCCGCCCGCCGCGCTGCCGTCAACACCGCCCGCAACGCCGTTGCCGCCACTGCCGCAAGCGGCGGTCAGCAGCGCCGCGCCAAGCATGATCAGGATTCTCATTGTCTTCTCCATCAGGCTGAATGCCAGCCGATGCATGCTGGCATGCGGCGCGCGGCAAAAATCGGCGCGGAGAAATATTGGGCGAATATTGGAGGCCCGCTTGGCTGCCGGCGGGGCGCGGCATGCCGCCGGCTGGTCATGCAACGCGATCAATCGGCCACATTCCGGCACAGTCGGCCACGCACGCAACAGGACCAGTGTTTACCTGTTGTATTGGCGCAACGCCGAAACAAACCACGTAGTCATTGTCTGACAATGACGCTAAGCTTGCTGCCGCGACAGAACGTAGCCATCGGGACACGGACTGCTCCGGATTCGATAGTCAGCGGTATCAAATCGCCAGACATGGCGCGATTCAAACCTGTTCAAAAGGGAAAAAACCAGATGAAACACACCCACAGCCAAAAAGCGCTGCCGGCCGCCGTGGCCCACGCGCTGCGAGCCTGCATCCTGGCGTCACTTTCGGTGCCGGTGTTTGCCCAGCAGCCGCCGCAAAAGGTCGAGAAAATCGAAGTGACCGGTTCCAACATCAAGCGCGTCGATGCCGAGACCTCGTCCGCGGTCCAGGTCATCACCAAGGAAGACATCGACAAGAGCGGCGTGCAAACCGTTGCCGAATTGCTGCGCGCGGTCCCGGCCATCGCCGGCGGCAGCCTGCAGGACTTTGACGGCGGCACCGGCTTCTCGCGTGCCACCACCTCCGCATCGCTGCGCGGCCTCGGTTCGATCGGCACCCTGATCCTGCTCAACGGCCGCCGCGTCGCGCCCGCCGCCAACGCGGACCCGAACACCGGGCAAGGCCAGTCGTACAACCTGAACACGATTCCGCTGTCGGCAATCGAGCGGATTGAAATCCTCAAGGACGGCGCCTCGGCCATTTACGGCTCCGACGCCATCGCGGGTGTGATCAACTTCATCCTGAAAAAGGACTACACCGGCGCCGAGGTTCGCGTCACCGGCGGCAGTTCGATGGACAACACCTTCCGCAACTACACCGTGACCGGCACCGCGGGCTTCGGCGACCTGGCCAAGGACCGTTTCAACGTGCTGATCAGCGGCGAGATTTTCCACCGCGACCCGGTCAGCTACAACGAGCCGAACGGCGTGCTGAACGACGACTATCGCCGCCTCGCCAGCCGCAACGCGCTGACCTCGTCGATCTCGACCATTCCCAACTACTACCGCGAGAGCGTGCTCGGCAACGGCGTATTCAACGTCGCACTTGCCACCGATCCGCGCTGCCCGGCGGCGAACCGGGTGGGGGCCAATGCCGGTTGCCGCGCCAACGCCTTCGACTACATCAACATCCAGAACAAGGCCGATCGCGCCGGCTTCATTACCAAGGGTACGATCGATTTCTCGGCCAACATGCAGGGTACGGCGGAATTCAGCTTCACCCGTGCCAAGAACTACTTCACCGACACCCCGCCGACCCAGGACGGCACCGGCAACGGCTCGATCTGGTTCAACGCCGCCGGCCAGCAGTTCCGCTTCAAGCTGACGCTGCCGGTCGGACATCCGGATAACCCGTTCACGGTGCCGGTCGGATTGCGCTATCGCTTTGCCGACCTCGGCCTGACCTATACCGAAACCACCAACGATGCCTACCGCGGCCTGGTCGGCCTGACCGGCACGCACTTCGGCTGGGATTGGGAATCGGCGTTCCTGTACAGCAAGACCGAACGCGAGGAAATCGCCAACGGCCGCCTGTTCCTGCCGGCGCTGACCGCGGCGGTCAACAACGGCACCTATCGCTTCGGCGGCACCAACAGCGCCGCGCTGATTGCCTCGCTCAACCCGTACCGCACCGGCACCGGCGAGACCGACATCACCAGCTGGGACATCAAGGGTTCGCGCGAACTGATGAACCTGGCCGGCGGCCCGATGGTCATCGCGGTCGGCGCCGAGGCGCGCCGCGAGTCGTTCGACATCACGTCCGACCCGCAGCAGGTGGCCGGCAATTACGTCGGCATTGCCTCCACCACGGTGGGCGCGTCGCGCAACGTGCAGTCGTTCTTCGCCGAACTGTCGGCACCGATCATCAAGAACGTCGAAACCCAGCTGGCGATACGTCACGATCATTACAGTGACTACGGCAACTCAACCACACCGAAGATCGGCGTGAAATGGAAGCCGGTCAGCACCGTCGCGCTGCGCGCCAATTATGGTGAGGCGTTCCGTGCCCCGTCGCTGACGCAGACCTCCAACTCGCGCGTGCAGTCGTTCTCGACCATCACCGATCCGGTACGCTGCCCGAACGGCTCGACCCCGCTGCCGGGTGGCGACGCCATCGATTGCACCGGCCGCACCGTGGCCAGCATCTTCCTGCCGTCGGTCGGCCTGGAGCCGGAGCGCTCGAAGAGCTTCTCCTACGGCTTCATCTGGTCGCCGCTGTCGAACCTGTCGATCCAGTCCGAACTGTGGGAAATCCGCCGTCGCAGCCAGATCGACCGCTTCAGCGCGCAGCAGGTGATCCAGAACGAATTCACCCCCGGCTACGTCGGCGGCTCGGTGGTTCGCAATTCGAACCCGGCGTCGTTCCTGGTCAACGCCCAGGGCCAGCCGATCCCCGGCACCGGACCCCTGGAAAGCACCACCCGCCGATTCCTGAACCTGGGTGAAACGCGCGTCAAGGGTGTCGACCTGGAGTTCAACGGCTCGATGCCGCTGGGCGCCGGCAAGATCGGCCTGAGCGCGCTGGCGACGTGGATGATCCGCTATGACTACCAGCTGGAAAAGGGCGGCCCCTACGTCAACGGTGCGGGCAACTTCTACCTGTTCGAAACCCCGCGCCTGCGCGGCAATGCCACGGTCGATTACACCGCTGCCGACTGGTCGGTGTTTGCCCGTCTCAACTACACCGGCGGCTGGGATTACAACGATCCGACCGTGACCTCGGGCTGCTACCTGGGCGCGACCTCGGCCACCCGCGTGTTCCTCGGCCAGTGCAAGGTGCGGCCGTGGCAGACGCTGGATATCGGCGGCCGCTACAACGTCACCAAGGCACTCACCGTATCCGGCGTGATCCGCAACGTGGAAAACAAGAACGCGCCCTACGATCCGAACCAGACCACGCTGGGCTTCAACCCGACCTACCACAACCCGTATGGTGCCTACGGCAGCTTCACCGTCACCTACCAGTTCAAATAATCCGCACCATCCTGCGGGCCGCAACGCGGTCCGCCGGACAAATAAAAACCCCGCCGTTGGCGGGGTTTTTTTCTGCGCCCGGCCGGCTTGGCCAGGCTGGACCGCAACTAGTTGGATTTCTGGCCGATGGCGTTGCCGATCGACGTATGCTGGTTGGTCTGGTTGTATTCGTTGTTGCCGACCGCCTTGACCACGCGCTCCGTGGTCGGCTTGACCAGCCGCGATCCGGTCAGCGCATCCGGCTGCCCGTTCTTTTCGATCGCCACGCGCTTGGCCTCGGCATAGCCGGGGTCGGTCGCGCAGCCAGACAGCGCAAACAGGCCCAGAACGGCCGCGCCTAACAGAAATTTCCTCATGAATGTCCTCACTTTGTGTCAATGACCTGCAATTGTAAATCCGGCCGCGGCGGGCTTTGTGCCACTGTGTAACAGCATGCGCCCGATGCAACCTTCCCGTCACCCCGACCCGTATTCTGCCACTGATTGCCGTAGGTTCCCGCCGCGGCAATGTTCGGCTGGATCAAGGCGGATGACGCGGCCGGGCGCTAAGATGGCGGCTGGCTACGTTGATCGCCGCCTGACGGCCCGCCATGCCCCAAACTGCCATCCCGCGCAAACCGCTTCCCGTCCCCTACCCGCCCAGCACGCCCAAGCTGGTGCGCGGCATGGTGTTCGTGTTTGGCGCGCTCATCATCATCTGGCTCAATGCCAGCAGCCACCTCACCTGCGAAAAGGCCGGCAGCGGCGCCAATGGCATCGAATGCACCCTGAGCCTGTGGGCGTTCAACGCAATACCGATCCAGGACAGCGCCGTGCAGGGAGTACGATCGGTCAGCCGGCGCGAGGGCATTGACGGCAATGGCAGCCGCGGCTGGGGCGGCGCGACCGTTGCCCACCTGATCCTGGTCACCGAGCGCGGCACCGAGTCGCTGGGCTATTTCGCCGATCAGTTCGCCAACGACTGGCAAACGCTGGACAATGCCGTGCGACAGGGCCGGCGCATCCAGCTGGTGCTGGAGCGGCCGTTCGCGGAGTTCGTCATCGCGCACCTCGCCGCCGTGGCGGCCATTCTCTACGGACTCTGGCAGCTATGGCAGGGCATGGCACTATCGCGCGCCAAGCCGGACAGCTGACCCGCGCCACCAGGCGCAACGCGCTACACTTTGCCGCCGGCACACCGGTATGACCGGGCCGGCATCCACTGCCAATTGGGAAAGCCATGACCCGACCCCGCTCACTCGCGCTTGCCGGTTTCGCCGCAGTCCTGCTCGCCGCCTGCACCAGCCTGCCCGCGGATCGCGGCGCCGCTGCCGACATCCTGATCCGCAACGGGCGCGTCATCGACGGCACCGGCAACAGCTGGTTCGTCGCCGATATCGCGATCCGCGACGGGCGCATCGCCGCCATCGGCAAGCTTGATCACATGACGGCCGCGCACACCATCGACGCCGGCCGGCGGATCGTGGCGCCCGGCTTCATCGACGTGCATGCGCATGTTGAATTCGGCCTGTTCGACAATCCCACCACGGACAACTACATCCTCGACGGTGTCACCACCGTCATCACTGGCAACTGCGGCGGCTCGGCCGACAGCCTGAAGGAGTTTTTCGCCCGCATCGATTCCACCCGCACCTCGATCAATGTCGCCTCGCTGGTCGGGCACAACACCGTCCGGCGCCAGGTGCTGGGACTGGCCAATCGCGCCGCGACGGCGGATGAACAAAAACAAATGGAGTCGCGGGTCGACGAGGCGATGAAACACGGCGCGGTGGGGCTGTCGACCGGCCTGATCTACCTGCCCGGCCTGTACAGCACCAC
>CAYQKN010000004.1:0-64358 GCA_964417885.1 uncultured Burkholderiales bacterium
TTCGGCACGTACTTGGCGAGGTTGAAGTCGCTGCGCTTCAGCTTGGTGGTGGCGTTGGCACCGCAGGCGTCCTTTTTCGACATCGGATGCGGCATGCAGGAGAAACCGGTCACCGCCAGCGACACCGGCTTGGTGATGCCCTTGATCGTCAGGTTGCCTTCGATCGAGGCGAGCCGGTCGCCGTCGAACTTGAAGCTGCCGGACTTGAAGGTGATGGTCGGGAATTTTTCAACATCGAAGAAACCGTCGCCCTTGAGGTGGCCGTTGAACAACTCGCTGCCGGTGTTGACCGACCTGGTGTCGATGGTGATGTCGGCTGATCCGGTTTTGGCGACGCGGTCAATGGTGATGCTGCCGCTGGTCTTGTCGAAGCGGCTTTGCTGCAGCGAATAGCCGAAGTGGCTGTATTCGAATTTCGGGAAGGTATGCAGCGGGTCGATCACATAGGTCTCGGGTGCGGCGAAAACCGGCAGGCTGAGGGTGGTGGCGAGGGCCAGGGCGGCGATACGTTTCATCTGATTACTCCATTACGATTGGCAGGTTGAGGGGTTGAAACAAAGGGGGAAAACTATTTGCTTTTGGCGGCCGGCCTGTCAGTCGCAGTTGGCGCCGCCGCCGACGCGACGATGCGGAAATTGACCTGCACATCGTTGGCAACCATCGAGACATCGGTCCAGGGACCTTCACCGATGGCGAAGTCGATGCGCTTGACGACAAAGCCGCCTTCAAACACGCCGTTGCCGCCGTCGGCGCGGAAGGTGAACGGCGCGACCACCGGCTGCGACTTGCCCTTGATGCTGAGCGAGCCGGTGATCTCGTACTTGCCCGGCCCGGCCGGTTTCGCGCTGGTCGAGGTAAAGGTGGCGGTGGGAAACATGCGCACGTTGAACCACTGCTTGCCGACCACTTCGTCGTTGGCATCCTTGGAGCCGGCATCGATGGCGGCTGTGTCCACGCTGATACTGACTTTGGCCGTCTCAGGCTTGGCCGGATCGAAGGACAACTGGGCGGTGAACTTGGGGAATTTGCCGTTGACCGCCACGCCCATCTGCTTCGACACAAAGCCGATGGCGGATTTTTCCGGCAGCACGGTGCCGAATTCAACGGCGGATGCCAACCCCGGCACGGTCAGCGTGGCGAGGCAGAGAAAAACGGCAGGCAGCAGCTTGTTCATGCGCAATGACTTTCGAAATGGTGTGGGCGTTTTCAGGCGCGCTTGCCGGGCATCATCCGGCGCAGCACGTCGTCGCGATCGACAAAATGGTGTTTCAGCGCGGCCGCGGCATGCGCTGCCACCACCGCCATCATCGAGTAGTTGAGCCAGCGATGGACCAGCTCCAGCAGCTCCCCCCGTTCCTCGTCCTTGCCCAACAGATCGGGCAGCGGCAGCACGCCGAAGTAGACAGTCTGGAAACCCTTGGCAGAACTCATCAGCCAGCCGGTCAGCGGGATGGCGAACATGAACACATACAGCAGCACATGGCTGGCGTGGGCGGCAAACCGCTGCCAGGCCGGCATCGGCGGCAGCGTCGGCGCGGCGTGCGTCAGCCGCCAGGCGCTACGCAACACGACCAGGATGAAAATGCTGACGCCGGCCCATTTGTGCCAGTTGTAGAGCTTCAGTTTTTCCGGCGAGAACTTGAGGCCGGTCATGTAGAGGCCGACGCCGAATGAAACCAGGATCATGGCGCCGACCAGCCAGTGCAGGGCGATGGCGGTGCCGCTGTATTTGCCGGTGGCATCACTCACGCCGCGTGCTCCTGGAGGCTTGCATTGTGCGCGTCGAAGGCGGTGCGCAAACGCTGCAGCTGTTGCTGCATGGTGGCCAGTTCGCTGTCGCTGAAACTGCTGAACAGCGGCTCCAGGTGCTGCAGGTGAAGGGGGAATATTTTCTCGAACAGTTTTTGCCCGCTCGGCGTCAGGCGGGTGATCCAGCTGCGACCGTCGTCTGGCGAAGCCGTGCGCTCGAGCAGGCCCTTGTCTGCCAGCCGGTCCAGCACGCCGGTCAGGGTGCCCTTGGTGATGAGGGTTTTCTGGCCAAGTTCCTTGCAGGTCATGCCTTCGGTATTGCCGAGCGTGGCAACGATATCGAATTGGGCCGGGGTCAGGCCCAGCTCGCGCACGTGCAGGGCCGAGCAGCGCTCAAAGCCACGGGCGCTTTCGATCAACGCGCGTACGACCGGCATGAATTTCCTGGAGGGCATGGGGCAGGGCTGGACTAAAAATAGTTCGTATTAGAACTAGTTTTTCACATTGATGGGCAGGTGTCAACCGGTCTTTTTGCCTTGGGACCGGTGCTGCCCGCGCTTCGACACCGCCGGATCGGCAATAATTCCCCCTCACTTTCCGGATTCGCCGACATCCACACCATGAGCAAGGTGATCGCCGTCCATCTCTCCGCCAGTCATGTCTTTTCCAAATCGATGCAGCCGCGCATCCGGCTGCTGGCGGGGCTGGGTGTGGAAGGCGATGCGCATAGCGGCGTCAACGTCCAGCACCGCTCCCGCGTGGCACGCGACCCCTCGCAGCCCAACCTGCGGCAGGTGCATCTGATGCACGAGGAGCTTCACGATGAACTGCGTGCGGCCGGCTTTGCGGTGATGCCGGGCGCGCTGGGCGAAAACATCACCACCCGCGGCATTGACTTGCTGGACTTGCCGGCGGGAACGCTGCTGCGCCTGGGTGCCGGCGCCGTGGTGCGGCTGACCGGGCTGCGCAATCCTTGCGCGCAATTGGACAAGTGCCAGCCGGGCCTGACGGCGGCTACGCGGGGGCGCGACCACAACGGCAGGCTGATTCGCAAGGCGGGCGTGATGAGCGTGGTGGTGGCCGGCGGCGACGTGCGGCCGGGCGATGCGATTGATATTGTGCTGCCGCCGCCGCCATACATTGAACTTGACCGGGTGTAGCGCCTGCCGGCCGCATTGAATATCGGCGTCACGGTTTGCTACAACGCCCGAGCCGGCTATCGGCTATCGTCAGCGGCATTTCCAACAGGAGCCCGAAAATGGCTAAAGGTTGCATCGGCGTATTGCTGCTGCTGTGGTCCGCCGCCGCGGTGGCGGCCAACACCCACGGATTCGAACTCACGCGCGTGACCGACCAGGTATATGTCGCGCTGCGCACCGAGCCGCCCGGGCTGACGTTTGTATCGAACAGCGTCTTCATCATCAACGATGACGACGTGGTGGTGGTCGACACCGGCGTCGGGCCGGCAACGGCGAAGGCAGCAATTGCGGCGCTGCGCACCCTGACCGACAAGCCGGTGCGAGTGGTGATCAATACCCACTGGCACGACGACCACATGATGGGCAACGCCACCTGGCGCGACGCCTTCCCGGGCGTTGAGTTCATCGGTCATGCCAATGCCGCGGCGGAGTTGATGTCCACCGGTGTTGCCAATCGCAGGCAACTGCTGGAACAGGGGCCGGCGTTTGCGCGGCAGATTCGCGAGGCGGTGGAAAAGAAGCAGAACCTCGCCGGCAAGCCAATCAGCGAGGAGGAGCGACTCGCCTACCTGAGCGACGTTGCCTGGGCCGAACGCTATTTTGTCGAGGCGCCCGGCTTCAGATTGGTCGCGCCGACGATGACGTTCGATGACCGGCTGTCGCTGGTGCGCGGCCAGCGCCGGATCGAGATCCTGCATCTGGGTCGCGCGCACACCGCGGCGGATATCGTGGTGCATCTGCCGCGGGAAAACATCGTCATCACCGGCGACCTGGTGGTGTGGCCGGTTCCCCTGTTTGGCTCGACCTCGTTTCCGGTCGATTACACGGCGACGCTGGGCAAGTTGCTGGCGCTGAATGCCGCCATCATCATTCCTGGCCACGGTCCGGTGATGAAGGACGACAGCTACGTGCGCCGGATGATCGCGCTGCTGACGTCAATCGACACCCAGGTCCGGGCGGCAGTCGGGCGGGGGGAAGCGCTGGAGCAGGTGCGAAAGAGCGTCGATCTCGAGTCGTACCGACGCGCATTCGCCGGCGACAGCCCGTTGCGGACGATGCTGTTCGCCAATTATGTGCAGGGCCCGGGTGTGAGCCGGGCGTTCCTGCAGCTGACCGGAAAGCTTTGACTCAGGCCGCCTCGAACATCTCGTTCGCGGCCATTTTCATGTTGTCGGCCAGCGCGCCGTAAACCGCAATCCAGGCGTTTTCAACTTCCGGCGTGAAGGCGGCGCCGAGGCCCTTTTCCAGCGTCCACAGCAGTGCCGCGCCGACCGTTTCGTAGTGTCCGTCCTCGACACCATAGCCGGTGTGGCGGCGGCCGAGGTTGCGTACCACCGGCAGCAGTTTTTCCGGCTGGTCGAGCAGGCAGACGGCGCCGGCGATCATGTTCATCAGCTTGCTGCCCTGTGCGTCCAGGCTGTTGCGGAACAGCGGACGCAGGCTGGGGTCGAGTTCGAACAGGCGGCTGTAGAACAGCTTGGCGGCGGAATCGGCGATCGGTGACACCTCGGCGAACGAGGATCGGACAAGTGCAATCTGCTGCGGGGTCATGCGGGCTCCTGGTGTGTTTGGGGGATGTCGGGCGCCATCCTGCCGTGCCGTCCGGCGCCCGTCAGCCGGCAGTCGACGAAACGCAAAAAAACATGCCCGGGTTGCGCACCGGCCGGACAGGAAGTTCGCCGCACGGGTTCATAATCGCAGGCATCGCATCCACGCCGCCGGGATCCCGACCATGAAAATTGCCGTCATCGATGACTATCAGGACGCGCTGCGTTCGCTCGATTGCTTCGCGCGCCTGCAGGGCCACGAGGTCACGGTGTTTCACGACACGCTGGCGGATCCGTTGCAACTGGCGGACCGGCTCAAGCCGTTCGACGCCGTCATCCTCACCCAGCAACGTTCATCCTTCCCGCGCGCGGTGATTGAACGCCTGCCGGCGCTCAGACTGGTCAGCCAGACCGGGCGCAACACGGCGCATATCGACCTCGACGCCTGCACCGCGCAGGGGGTGGCGGTGGCAGCCGCCGGCAGCGGCAGCCCGCACGCCACGGCGGAACTGGCATGGGGCTTGATCCTCGCCAGCATGCGGCACATCCCGCAGGAAGTGGCGGCGCTCAGGGCAGGGCACTGGCAGACCAGCGTCGGCCGCGGCTTGCACGGCAAAAAACTGGGCATCTATGCCTTCGGCCGCATCGGCAGCCTGGTGGCGGAAGTCGGCCGGGCGTTTGGCATGAAGGTAATGTGCTGGGGGCGCGAGGGTTCGCTGGCCAACGCCCGTGCCGACGGCTTTTCGGCGGCGCATTCGCGTGCCGACTTCTTTGCCAGCGCCGATGTGATTTCGCTGCACCTGCCGCTGAACGCGGAAACGCGCGGCATCATCACGGCCGACGACCTTGCGGGCATGAAGCCCTCGGCGTTGCTGGTCAATACCAGCCGGGCACCGTTGATTGCCGACGGGGCTTTGCTGGCGGCACTGAAGAACGGCCGGCCGGGCAGTGCGGCCATCGATGTTTTCGAACAGGAACCGGTGCTGGGCGGCAATCACCCGCTGCTGGCGCTGCCGAATGTGATCTGCACGCCGCATCTGGGATACGTCGAAAAATCGGCGCTGGAGAATTTTTACGGCGGCGCGATCGACAGCATCCTCGCGTTCGCCGCCGGTGCGCCGGTCAACCTGCTCAATCCAGTGGTGGTGGCGGCTCGCCGTTGACTGTTGCCGCTATTCGCCGTCAAACGCACACAGCGCGATGCTGCCGAAGCCGCCCGCCGACAGCCGCTTGCGGCCGCCCAGCGCGGGCAGGTCAATGACAAAGGCGCATTCGACCACCTTGCCGCCCAGCGTTTCGATCAGCGTGGCCGCCGCCAGCGCGGTGCCGCCGGTGGCGATCAGGTCGTCGACCAGCAACACCCGTTCATCACGGGCGATCGCATCGACGTGTACCTCGACCCGGTCGGTGCCGTACTCCAGCTGATAGTCGCGGCCGATCCGCTCGGCCGGCAGTTTGCCCGGCTTGCGGATCGGCACGAATCCGGCGCCCAGTGCCAGCGCCAGCGGCGCGGCAAGAATGAAGCCGCGCGACTCGATGCCGGCGACTTTGCTGATGCGCTGGCCGGTATAGCGCGCGGCCAGCGCATCAACAGTCAGGCGAAAACCGGCCGCGTCATTGAACAACGTGGTGATGTCGCGGAACTGAATGCCCGGATGCGGAAAGTCGGGAACGGTGCGAATGAGGGATTTGATGTGCTGTTGCATGCCAGCAGTGTACGCAAGCGGGCATACCGCTGACCAGCGCGGCGGCCGGGCGCAATAATTTTGTTACAAATGCGCAGATTGCGATTGCGGCTGCCGGCGTATGCTTTTGTTGACCGGATACGAAAGCCGTGTCGCGATGACTGGCATGGCGCAACGCATGAATCGCGGTCCAACCAATCTTTCGAAGGAGCATCCAAGCATGAAGAAAATCAGTTGTTTCCTGGCCGCCCTGTTGTTCGGCGTGTCCGCGTCGTTTGCCATGGCGCAACCCGGTCCGCCGCCCGGTGGTGGTCCCGGGGAAGGCCGGCCGCATCCGCCGCGCGATTGCAGCAAGGCACCGGATGCCGAAAAGAAAGCGCGCTGCGAGTCCATGCAGGCCGCGATGGAGAAGTGCAAGGACAAGAAGCAGGAAGAACGCCGTGCCTGCATGAAGGAAGCCATGCCGAAACGGGACCAGCCCAAGCCGGACAAGTAGCCTGCGTTCAGCCTGGTTGCATCATGCGGCGCCCGGATCGGGACCGGGCGCCTTTTTCCTGCCGTCATCGCCTACAATCCCGGCATGACCTGGCTTGCAGCCTATGCCGTGACCGGCGCACTGGTGGGATTTCTGGCGGGATTGCTCGGCATCGGCGGCGGCATGACGCTGGTGCCGGTGCTGGCCGCGCTGTTTACCGTCCAGTCCCTGACCACCGACCACAACGTGCATCTGGCGCTGGCGACGGCGATGGCGTCGGCCGCCTTTACCTCCAGTGCGAGCGTGCGCGAACACCACCGGCACGGCGCGGTTGACTGGTCGATCGTCAGGCGCATGGTGCCGGGCATGATGACCGGCTCGCTGCTGTCCACCTTTGCCACCGGCTGGATTTCGCAGCGATCGCTCGCGATCGCCTTTGCCGTGATCGTCTATGTGGCGGCGACACAGATGCTGCTCGGCAAGAAACCGCATGCCTCGCGCACGCTGCCGGGTGCCATGCCGTTGTTTGCCATTGGCACCGTCATTGGCGTGCTGTCCGGCCTGGTGTCGGCCGGCGGTACCTTCCTGGTGATGCCGGTGATGCTGTATTGCGGCGTGGCGATGCATACCGCCATCGGCACCGGGGCGGCCATCGGCATCCCGGTTACCGCCATCGGCACGCTCGGCTACATTGCGGCAGGCTGGCATGTGGACGACCTGCCCGAGTACCACCTGGGGTTTGTTTTCCTGCCGGCGCTGGCCGCACTGGTTGTCGGCAGCATCGTGACAGCGCCGATGGGCGCGCGGCTGGCGCATCGCCTGCCGGTTGCGACCCTGAAGCGGATTTTCGCGCTGCTGATGTTTGTACTGGCGACCAAGATGGTGGTGTCGTACTGGTAGGCCGGCTTTGCGTGGCCAGATACAGGCGCATCAGCGCTTGGAGGTGCCGAAGCGGGTTTGAATGGTGTCGCTGGAATGAAACTCAAGTACTGGTGCGGCTTTCCAGCCGAAAGTGTGCCAAACACCGCGCCAGTGCTTGAGTTTGGCTTCGGAAGCGACTGCCGTGCGCGAATTTGCGTTTGCACCCCACGCGATGAGGCAATGTGTTCCAGCCGCGACTGCCACCCTGATCACTTGCTGAGCGGGCATTGCCGCCCGCGACGACCGATTGCCAGCGGCAGTGAACGTGGCGTAGCCGACGACGCGTGAAGACAGCGCCTTCAACCCGCCCGGATACGCTGCCTTACCTGTCCGTCGCGGACAATTCCCTAGCGCAACCCGAACAATGTTGCGCCGTTCTTCCACGCCACCTGTTCCGCAACCGGCGGCGGCAGCTGGCCCAGCCAGCGCCGGTAGTGCGCCATGATCTGCGGATAGGTCTGCCAGCGCTGGTTGACCCAGGTATCGGAGCCGAGCAGGAAGCGGTCGGGATATTTTTCAAACAGTTTTTTCCAGCCGGGGTCCAGCACGCCGGACTCGTCGGCGACATCCAGCCGGTAGGACAGTTCGCCGATGAGCTGCGGATATTTCTTCAGCAGACCCTCGACACGGTCCAGCGGGGTGGTAAAGCCGGTATGTGCCCAGATGATGCGGGCGCGCGGGGTGTGGGCAAAGATGCGCTCCAGCGCCTCTTCATCGCAATGGGCGTGCAGGACCAGTTTGTTGTCCACCGCAAAGGCGGAAATTCTCTTCAGCCCTTCGGCATCGGCATCGCGGCCATTCACATGGAATTCGCCGATACCCCGGTAGTAGCCGCGTCGGGCCTCATTGACAATCATCTCGTAGACGTCGGGATTGTTGAACCAGGTGCCGTAGTCATCGCGATTGCGATAGACCCGGATGAACGGTACCACCACCACGCCCTGCGGACGGGCGTCAAACAGCGCGCGGCTGCCATCGTTTGGCCGGCTGTTGGCCAGGATCGCCGCCACGCCATTCTTGCGAAACAGTTCGGTGACGCTGCCGATCGAATAGGTGCCGACCGCGTCATCGTTATAGTGCAGGTGTGCATCAAAGATCGGCCCGGCCCACGGCTTGATCGCCGATTGCGCCGCGGCATGCAGGCTGATCACCGCGCTGGTCGCCAGCGCTACCAAGATGCGACGCATGATGTTCTCCTGTGGCGCTTTGTATCAATGCGATTTTATGCCAGTCAGGCTGCTAGAATCCGCTCAACCATCAGGACCGTACCGTTGCTGATGGAAACCAAACTACATGGCTGATTACCACAAGAACATTCTGGTCCTGTTTGACGCCGACTGGGACCGACAGCAACTGCGCAAGGCCGCCAGGCAGGCCGGCGGCCCGGGATTCCGCTTCTTCTACGAAGGATTCGACCTCTTCAGCTTTCCCAGCAACGCACAGTTGCTGACCTTCGACGTGTTCCGTTTTGTCGACAAGCTGGAACGCAAGTATCGCAGCCTGCCCCTGCACGGCGTGACCTCCAGCAACGAGCAGTTCGGTGCCCTGGTCGGCGCGCTGCTGGCGCAGCGGCTGGGCCTGCCGGGCGCCGACCCGAAAGCGCTGATCGCGGCACAGCACAAGTATGTTGCCCGTCGCATCCTCGCGCGCGACGTGCCGGAGGCAAACGTCAAGTTTCACGCCTTCCCGTACACGTTCCGCTCGGCCGGTGAGATTCCGCTCGCCTATCCGTTCTATGTGAAGCCGGTGAAAGCGGCGTATTCGGTGCTGGCGCGCCGCGTCGACAGTTTCGAGCAGCTGCAGCAGCACATGACGTTTCATCCCTGGGAAAAATACATCATCAAGCGGCTGGTGCGGCCCTTCAATGATGTGGTGCGCAAGCTGACCGATTTCGACGTCGATGCGCACTGGATGCTGGCCGAGGAGTTGATCGACGGACAGCAGATCAATGTCGACGGCGTAGCCATCAACGGCGAGGTCCACGTGCTCGGCATCGTCGATGCGGTGATGTATCCGGGTACCGACCAGTTCATGCGCTTCGAGTACCCGACCCGCCTGCCGGCAGAGCGCGAAGCGCGCGCCCGCGAAACGGCGAAGCGCATTGTCGAGGCGCTGGGAATAGACCACGGCCTGTTCAATGTCGAGATGCGGGTTTGCAGCAGCACCGGCGAATGCCGCCTGATCGAGGTCAACCCGCGCATGGCGGCCCAGTTCTCGGACCTGTACGAAAAAGTCGACGGCATCAACCTGCATGATGTGGCGCTGCAGATCGCGGTCGATAGCCGGCCGGACCTGACGCCGCGTCGCGGCAAATACCGCATGGCGACCAGTTTTGTGTTTCGCAAGTTCGACGGCATGCCGCTGCTGAATCCGCCGACCCACGACAAGCTCCGCTGGTTGCAGGAGTTCGACCCGGATGCTTTCCTTGCCATGTTCCTGAAGTCCGGTGGCGGCCTCAAGCGCGAAATGAAATGGCTGGGAAGTCATCGCTACGCCACGCTCAACATGGGCGGGCATTCCGAACAGCACCTGTTCGAAAAATACGAAACGGTCAAGCAAACGCTGGGTTTCGAAACCGGCTGACGCGGGCCATGGCCGCGTGGCCGCACGGCGGCTGTAAGGAGCGTTTCGACCCGGATTAGGCTCGTGCTTGAGGTGCCGCTCAGGTAAAATTGGCGTTTTCGCCCCGAACCTGCCCGCCCTGCGCGGGACATCTGCCCACCACCATGAATCTGACCACTGTCTCCGGCATCCGCCAGGCTTTCATCGATTATTTCGTCTCCAAGGGCCACACCCACGTGGCATCGTCGTCACTGGTGCCAGGCGACGATCCGACGCTGCTGTTTACCAATGCCGGCATGAACCAGTTCAAGGACTGTTTCCTGGGCAAGGAGAAGCGCAGCTACGTCCGCGCCGTAACCTCCCAGCGCTGCGTGCGCGCGGGCGGCAAGCATAACGACCTGGAAAACGTCGGTTACACCGCGCGCCACCACACCTTCTTCGAGATGCTGGGCAATTTCAGCTTCGGCGACTACTTCAAGCACGACGCCATCCGCTTCGCCTGGGAACTGCTGACCCAGGTCTACCAGCTGCCGGCGGAAAAGCTCTGGGTGACGGTCTATGCCGAGGATGACGAGGCGTACAACATCTGGGCTGACGAAATCGGTGTGCCGAAGGGCCGGATCATTCGTATCGGCGACAACAAGGGCTCACGTTACGCCTCGGACAATTTCTGGATGATGGGCGACACCGGCCCCTGCGGTCCGTGCAGCGAGATTTTCTACGACCACGGCCCGCACATCCGCGGCGGCCCGCCCGGTTCGCCCGACGAAGACGGCGACCGCTATATCGAGATATGGAACCTGGTGTTCATGCAGTACAACCGCGAGGTCGCGGACGGACCGATGATTCCGCTGCCCAAGCCCGCTGTCGATACCGGCATGGGCCTGGAACGCCTGTCGGCGGTGTTGCAGCATGTCCACGCCAACTATGAGATCGACCTGTTCCAGGCGCTGATCAAGGCCGCCGCCCGTGAGACCGGCGTCACCGATCTGACCTCGCCGTCGCTGCGGGTGATTGCCGACCATATTCGCGCCTGTGCTTTCCTGGTCTGCGACGGGGTGATTCCGGAGAACGCTGGCCGCGGCTACGTGCTGCGGCGCATCGCCCGGCGCGCCATGCGCCACGGCTACAAGCTGGGCCAGAAGCAGCCGTTTTTCTACAAGCTGGTGGATGAACTCGCCAAGGTGATGGGCGATGCCTTCCCGGAGATCGCGCAGTCCAAGGATCGCGTGATGGCGGTACTGAAGCAGGAAGAGGAACGCTTTGGCGAGACGCTGGAAAAAGGCATGGAGATTCTCGAGTCAGCCCTGCGCAATAATGCCAGGCGCCTCGACGGTGACACTGCTTTCAAGCTGTCCGACACCTATGGGTTCCCGATCGATCTGACCGCCGACATCGGCCGCGAGCGCGGCTTCGAGGTCGACATGGCCGGTTTCGACAAAGCCATGTCCAGCCAGCAGGAACGGTCGCGCGCCGGCTCCAGGTTCAAGGCCGATCAGGTGCTGGAGTACACCGGCGCCAAAACCCAGTTCCGCGGCTACGACACCTTGTCCGAAGAGGGGCGCGTGGTCGCGTTGTATCGCGGTGGTTCGGCAGTGGATCGACTGGCTGCAGGCGAGGAGGGCGTGGTGGTGCTGGACAAGACGCCTTTCTATGCCGAATCGGGCGGCCAGGTTGGCGACAGTGGTGAACTCAGCAAGGGTGGCACCTGCCTCACCCTGTTTCAGGTGCAGGACACGCAGAAGATCCAGTCGGATGTGTTTGGCCATTACGGTTCGGTGACCACAGGCGAACTCGCCGTCGGCGATACCGTTGCAGCCAATGTCGACATGCATCGCCGTGCCCGCACCATGCGCCATCACTCGGTGACGCACATCATGCACAAGGCGTTGCGCGAGGTGTTGGGCGCTCATGTGCAGCAAAAGGGCTCGCTGGTCGATGCCGACAAGACGCGTTTCGACTTTGCGCATAACGCGCCGATGACGCCCGAGCAGATTGCCAGGGTCGAGTCGATGGTGAACGCGGAAATTCTCCTGAATGAAGCGACACAGGCGCGCGTGATGCCGATCGAGGAGGCACAGAAATCGGGCGCGACCATGCTGTTCGGCGAAAAATACGGCGACATCGTGCGGGTGCTGGATATCGGTTCATCGCGGGAGTTTTGCGGCGGTACGCACGTTGCGCGAACCGGGGATATCGGCCTGTTCAAGGTGGTTGCCGAAGGCGGCGTGGCAGCGGGCGTGCGCCGGGTGGAGGCCGTCGCCGGTTCGGTGGCATTCGACTACGTGCAGAACATGGAGAAGCAACTCGCCCAGTCGGCCGCGCTGCTGAAAGCACAGCCGCAGGATGTGGTCGGCAAGATCGAGCAAATGGTCGACCACGTGAAGGTGCTGGAAAAGCAGCTCGCGCAAATGAAGTCGAAGCTGGCAGCCTCGCAGGGCGACGATCTGGCGAATCAGGCGATCGACGTGAACGGCGTGAAAGTCCTCGCCGCCAGACTCGAAGGCGTCGATGCGAAAACGCTGCGCGAGACGCTGGATCAGCTGAAGAACAAGCTCAAGTCCGGCGTGGTGGTGCTCGCGGTGGTCGAGGGCGACAAGGTCAGCCTGGCGGCTGGCGTGACGTCGGATCTCACCGGCCGTTTCAAGGCGGGAGAACTGGTCAACCACGTCGCGCAACAGGTCGGCGGCAAGGGCGGCGGCAAGCCGGATATGGCGATGGCCGGCGGCGCCGATGCGGCGGCCTTGCCGGCCGCACTGGCCAGCGTCAGGGGCTGGGTGGCGGCCAAGTAGGCGCAACCATGTTCGAGGTCTTCAAACACTGTCCGCGTTGCGCAGCCGAACTGGTTGATCGCGAAATCGCCGACGACGGCGGCGCCCGTGTGCGGCGCGCCTGCCCCGATCACGATTGCGGGTTTGTGCAATGGCAAAATCCGACGCCGGCCGTCGGCGCGCTGGTCGAGCACGAGGGCCGCATCATCCTGGCGCGCGGTGCCGGCTGGCCTGAGGGTGCGTTTGCGCTGATCACCGGCTACCTGGAAAGAAATGAGGATCCGCGGCTGGGTGTGGCGCGCGAGGTGAAGGAAGAGCTGGACCTCGACGTGATCGAAATCAACCTGATCGGCAATTATATTTTCGAGCGCAAGAACGAGATCATGCTTTGCTACCACGTGGTTGCCACCGGCAGCGTGAGGCTCAGTCCGGAGCTGATCGATTACCGGCGCTACCTGCCGCACGAATTGCGGCCGTGGCCGCGGGCAACCGGATTCGCGGTTGCCGACTGGATGAAGTCGCGCGGCCTGGAAGTGCAATTCATCGACCGCCCGCCAATCAACGTGACGAAGAGCTGACATGGATACCAAGATGGTGATGCCGGAAACCACCGCCGCGCAGGCGCTGGGCTGGGTAGAGGGCGAATCCAAAGCAATTTCGCCGGTGATCCATACCTCGACCACCTATATCCGCGATGCCGATAACCAGTATCGCAACGGCAGGGTGTATGCGCGCGACCACAATCCGGCCTTCGACCAGGCCGAGGCTGTGCTGTGCGAACTGGAGAAGGGCGCGAAGGCGGCGCTGTTCGCTTCCGGCATGGCCGCCGCCACGGCGGTATTCATGGCGCTGAAACCCGGCAACCATGTGATCGCGCCGAAGGTGATGTACTGGTCGCTGCGCAACTGGCTGGCGAATTTCGCCACCCAGTGGGGTCTGCAGGTCGAGTTCGTCGACATGTCGAACCTGGACGAGCTCAAGCGTGCCGTGCGACTGGGCAAGACCCGGCTGGTGTGGCTGGAAACCCCCGCCAATCCGCTGTGGACGATCACCGATATTGCCGCCGCAGCGGAGATCGCCCGCGCCGGCGGCGCGATGCTGGCGGTCGATTCGACCACCGCCTCACCGGTGCTGACCCGCCCGCTGACGCTGGGTGCCGACATCGTCATGCACTCGGCCACCAAGTATCTCAACGGTCATTCCGATGTGATTGCCGGCGCGCTGGTGGCGCGCGAGGATTCCGATTACTGGCAGCGGGTGCGGGCGGTGCGCGCCCAGATCGGCGGCACGCTCGGCTCGTTTGAGGCCTGGCTGCTGCTGCGCGGCATGCGTACCCTGTTCCTGCGCGTCAACGCGGCCTGCCGCTCGGCGCAGATTCTCGCCGAGTTTCTGCAAGGCCATGAACTGGTGGAGGAGGTGCTGTATCCCGGCCTGCCGGGGTTCGCCGGCCATGACATCGCCTCGCAGCAGATGCATGGCGGCTTTGGCGGCATGCTGTCGGTGCGCGTCAAGGGTGGCGAGGCGGCCGCGATTGGCACCGCCGCACATGTCAGCATCTGGAAACGGGCAACCTCGCTGGGCGGGGTCGAGAGCCTGATCGAGCACCGGGCCAGTGTAGAGGGCGCTAATTCGCCGGTGCCGGCCGACCTGCTGCGGTTGTCGGCCGGGATCGAAAATGTCGATGACCTGATCGACGACCTCGACCAGGCATTGTTGCGCGGACACCGCGCATGAGTACCGCCGAGCGGATCCGCGCTTACCTGTTTGCGTCAGGCCTTGATGCGCTGGCCGATCACGCGGCGGTGATCGAGAAGGCGGTGCACGATTTCATCGCCCAGCTGAGTACGCCGATGGATGTCTCCAATGACGCCCTGTACCGCTACCAGGTGCCGTTGCTGTCCGCGGACGGCGCCTGCTCGCTGATTGAGGAGATGGATCCGCTGCTGTACAACCTGGCACCGCTGCTTGGCGGGGAAAGCGAGGCGACAACGCGCAAGCTGAAGTTGCTCAATATCCTGGTGACGCGGGCGACCATGGTGACCGGCGCCGACTGGGTGGGCATTTATCAGCGCCGTCGCCACGGGTCGGGCGGCGAGGTATTGGTCAAGCTGGCCTATCGTGGCCGCCCCAGCCGTGCGGAATTCCCGCTGACTGCCGAATTTGCCGCCGGCAGCACCAACAGCACCGTCGGTCTTTCAGGCCAGGCCAAGCTGATCGATGACGTGGCGGTTTACAGGGCAGAGGGCGGTGGCTTTTACGTCTGCGACGATGCGGTGCAGTCGGAACTCTGCGTGCCGATTTTCGATGTGGACGGCAAGGTGATCGGCATCATCGACGCTGAGGCCGCGCCGACGGCATTCTTCAATCCCGATCGCCAGGCTGCCGTGGTCGCGATGGCGCTGGTAGCCGCGAATATCCTGCCGTAACGCCGGCGTTCAGCGCGCGGCCAGCCGGCAGGCTTCCCGTTCAAACCAGTTGCCGTGATAGGCCGAATCGCCGCGCAACAACGCAATCAGGCTGGCGACGGCATAAGCGACGGGAAACAGGATGCCCCAGCGGCCGTACTGCATGACATGGACCTGTTCGTGGCTGCGCATCCGTTGCGCGGTTTGCCGGTCGCGGGCAATGATCACCTCGCCAATGGTGATGGCGTCAATTCGCAGCCAGGGATTGATGCACCACAGCACGCGCTTGGCGCAACCTTCGCTGGCCTCCAGTGCAATGCCGTGACGTTTGAGGTGGCCGCCTGACAGCCGGATGACACCTGCCAGCAGCAATCCAAACAATGTGAGGGGCAGCGTCCACAAGCGGGCGAACCAATGCATGAGGCAGGACTATTTCGCGAACTGCGCGCGGATCGATTCGACGCGCGTCCGGTTGACGCCAAAATCGCGCACGCCCAGCCGTGATGCGGAACGGACCTGGATCACGCCGGCTTTTTCGTCCAGGGCAAACTCGACGTCATCGACAAAGCCCAGCCCGGTGCTGCGGAATTCGGCATGCAGATAAGCCGGCCCGTTGGTGACCAGCGTCGCCCGCGGGGAACCGGCGACGATGGCCTGCAGTTTCTTCCAGGCGTCCGCCGCGCTGCCGTTAAACGCCAGCGGGGCAATGTAATGCGTGTCGGCCGCCGGCACGGTCGACGATACCGTGTTTGGCTTCCACGATGGCGGCGCAAACTGGCCGCCAGAAAAGCCGAGGGTGGACGGTCTTGATCCTGAAAACAGTCCCATGGGCTGACCTCCGAAATATTCGATACTGATGACGAGCGCGGCAAGGCCGACGAGAGCCAGCAGGGCGAGGGCGGCGCGTTTGAGGAAAGTTTTCATCATGGTGGGAAGTTTAGCTCATCAGCGTTTTGACGCCCTGCGGCGTACGGATGTAGGCGCACATGGTCATGCCGGCATACGGCGGACTCGATGTGAGCGTGAGTTTGTCCCTCAGGCCCAGTTCGCCGAGCAGGTAGGCGACCTTGGCCGGATTCGGATGGGCCGCTTCCATCCACTCCAGGCGGCAATGCTGGTCGGGCAGGCGATCACAAGGGTGCAGCGGCACGTCCCACTGGATCATGGCCGGCACCAGCCCGCCTTCTACCGGATAGCCATCGCCCGGCAGCGTGATCCGCCAGTGAAAATCGCCCCGGCTCATCGGTTGCACGTCGCCAAGGACGCCGCCGGTACGATCGTCCAGCGCGTCAATATCGTCCGTGCGCGCGACCCAGCCCAGCAGGCGCGGGCGCGCGGCGATGCGTTCCTGGACATCGGCCGTATCGAGGCCGAACCAGCGCGGCATGTCCGGCCGGCCGGCGGCGGGATCGATTGCGATCAACTCGAGGTAGCAATCGGGGCCGAGCGACAGCAACCGGTTGTGCGTGCCCATGCGCGCATGCTGGCCCGCAGCCGACAGGCTGACGCCGAGGAATCGTTCCAGCCACATGGCGCCGCGCTGCAGGTCGGCGGTGCCGAGAACCAGGTGGTCGAAGGCGGTGGTCACGCGGTGTCACGGCTCCACTTGGAGACGTGCGGCGGCACGTAGTCCTGCATTCGCTGCAGCAGGGTATCGTGATTCGATTCGACGATCAGCATGTCGAAATGGACTTCCTTGAGGAATCCCTGTTGCACCAGCTGGCGCATGAAGGCGAACAGCATTTCGTAGTAGTCATGACCATTGAGGACGGCGATTGGCTTGCTGTGGAAGCCCAGCTGGGCCCAGGTAAAGATCTCGAAAAACTCGTCCATGGTGCCGGTCCCGCCGGGCAGAACGACGAATCCGTCCGCGCGCTCCGCCATCATCCGCTTGCGTTCGTGCATGTCGGCGACCACATGCAGTTCGGCCAGATGCGGGTGCGCGATCTCCATTTCAAGCAGCGTTTTGGGAATAATGCCGACCACCCGGCCTCCCGCGCTCAGTGCGCCATCGGCGACCGCGCCCATCAGGCCCAGCCCGACCCCGCCGAAAATCAGCTGCACGCCGCGCTCCGCCATGGCTCGACCGAAACGCCGGGCGATGGTGACAAAGCGCGGATCAATGCCCGCGTTGGAACCGCAATAGACGCAGATGCTCTTCATCCGCGCTTTGCCGCCGCACGCCGCTGGACAGACAGCTGGATCGTCACCACCAGCCAGGCGGCGGTCACGCCGATCGCATTGGCCACCATGTCCTGCCAGTCCAAATAGCGGTAGCCGGTCAGGCCTTGTGCGAACTCGACCAGGACGCCCATCAGGATGAACAGGATGGCGAGGCCGAGGCGCGACGCGGGCTGCCGGTAACATTGGCCCCAGGCAAACATGCAGGCGAAATAGGCCAGGAAGTGGTGAGTCTTGTCGCTGCCCGGGACGCCGGACTGTGAAATCGGCAGCAGCGACAGGACCCAGATGGCGATGACGATGCCGATAGCAATGATCAGCAGCAGGCGATGGAATTTCATGCGTTCATTTTAACCGGCGCGGCAGACGCGGCTGCGTGCCTGCCGCCACGAAATGGATACAAAGATCGCCATCTGGCGCGGCTTTACAGCAGAAAATGGCCTGGAAGCCGCGCCAGTGCTGGAGTTTGTCGATTATTTTTTCTGCGGCGGGACGTCGGTGCAGACGCCCTCGAACATTTCCGCGGCCATGCCGACCGACTCGCCCAGCGTCGGATGCGGATGGATGGTTTTGCCGATGTCGGTGGGATCGCAGTTCATCTCGATCGCCAATGCCAGTTCGCTGATGAGGTCACCGGCATGCGTGCCGACGATGCCGCCACCGATCACCCGATGGGTCTCACTGTCGACGATCAGCTTGGTGAAGCCTTCGTCACGGCCGTTGGCAATGGCACGACCCGAGGCGGCCCACGGAAAAGTACTCTTGCCGAACTTGATGCCCTTCGATTTGCAGCTGTCTTCGGTCTCACCCACCCAGGCGACTTCCGGGTCGGTATAGGCCACGCTGGGAATGACGCGTGCATCGAAATGGGATTTCTGTCCGGCCGCCGCTTCTGCCGCGACGTGACCTTCATGCACGGCCTTGTGCGCCAGCATCGGCTGTCCGACCACATCGCCGATGGCGAAGATGTGCGGCACATTGGTGCGCATTTCCCGATCGACCGGGATGAATCCGCGCTCCGTGACCGCGACTCCGGCCAGTTCGGCGCTGACCTTGCGGCCGTTCGGCGCCCGGCCGACACTCATCAGCACCAGGTCATAGCGCTGCGGTTCCTTCGGCGCATTCTCACCTTCGAAGGTGACATGGATGCCGTCCGGCTTGGCTTCGACGCCGACCGTCTTTGTCTTCAGCATGATGTGGTCAAAGCGCTTCTCGTTCATCTTCTGCCAGACCTTGACGAGGTCTCGATCTGCTCCCGGCATCAGTCCGTCGAGCATTTCCACCACGTCGAGCCTTGCGCCCAGCGTCGAGTACACGGTGCCCATCTCAAGCCCGATGATGCCGCCGCCGATGACCAGCATTTTTTTCGGCACTTCCTTGAGCGCCAGTGCGCCGGTGGAATCGACAATGCGCGGATCGTCGGGGATGAACGGCAGCCGCACCACCTGCGAGCCGGCGGCAATGATGGCCTTGTCGAAACGCACCACCTTGCGTTCGCCGGTCTTTTCCTGACCGCTGCCGGTGGTCATTTCGACCTGCAGGTGATGGGCGTCAAGAAACTGGCCGACCCCGCGCACAATGTCGACCTTGCGCATCTTGGCCATGCCGGCGAGTCCGCCGGTCAGCTTGCCGACCACCTTGTCCTTGTATTTGCGCAACCCGTCGAGCTGGATTTCCGGCTTGCCGGCAAGGATCCCGTGTGCCTCCATCTGCCGCACTTCATCGGCCACGGCGGCGACATGCAGCAGGGCCTTGGACGGGATGCAGCCAACGTTCAGGCAAACGCCACCGAGTTGGGCATAGCGTTCGACGATGACGGTCTTCATGCCCAAGTCGGCGGCGCGGAACGCGGCGGAGTAGCCGCCGGGTCCGGCGCCGAGCACCAGCATTTCGCAAGTGACGTCGACGTTGCCTTTGTAGCTGCCGGCAGTGGCGGGCGCGGCCGCACTTGCAGCCTTCGGCGCAGTTGCCGGAACCGGTACAGCGGCAGGTACCGGCGCGGCCGGGGCGGCACTGGCGGCATCACTTGCTTCGATCAGCAGTATCACGCTGCCCATCGACACCTTGTCGCCCAGTCTCACCTTGATTTCGCGGACGATCCCCGCCTGGGAAGAAGGCACTTCCATGGTCGCCTTGTCGCTTTCCAGCGAAACGAGCGAATCCTCTTTCTTGATAACGTCGCCGGGCTTGACCAGGATTTCAATGACGGGGATGTCGGTGAAATCACCGATGTCGGGTACTTTGACTTCTACCAGATTTGCCACGCAAATACTCCTCGGTTTTCTGTTTTTGTCCTGCGTTCGCAGCTAGACCAGTGATGCCGGCCGGGGATTGGTTTGTACCATTGGCCGGATCGGTCAGAGCACGAGTTTTCGGATGTCGGTCATCAGCCCGGCCAGGTAGGTGGAGAAACGCGCGCCGGCAGCGCCATCGATGACGCGATGGTCATAGGACAGCGACAGCGGCAGGATCAGGCGCGGCTCGAATTCCTTGCCGTTCCAGATCGGTTTCATCGACGCTCTCGACACGCCCAGAATGGCCACCTCCGGGGCGTTAATGATCGGCGTGAAGAAGGTGCCGCCGATGCCTCCCAGCGAGGAAATCGAGAAGCAGCCGCCGGACATCTCGGCCGGGGACAGCTTGCCCTCCCTCGCCTTGGCGGAAAGCTCGGTCATTTCCTTGCCAATCTCCAGTACCGATTTGCGGTCGGCGTTCTTGATGACCGGTACCACCAGGCCGTTCGGCGTATCAGCCGCAAAGCCGATGTTGAAGTACTTTTTCAGGATCAGGTTTTCACCGCCCGGTTCCAGTGACGCATTGAACTCGGGGAATTTTTTCAGCGCCGCGACGCTGGCCTTGATCAGGAACGCCAGCATCGTCACCTTGACGCCGGACTTGGCGTTTTCCTCGTTGGTCTTGACGCGAAATGCCTCGACCTCGGTGATATCGGCTTCGTCCTGCTGGGTGACATGCGGGATCATCACCCAGTTGCGGGCGAGGTTGTTGCCGGAAAGCTTCTTGATGCGCGACAGTGCGCGCTTTTCAATGTCGCCGAACTTGGTGAAATCGACCGGCGGCATTTCCGGGAAGGCGAACGCGCCGCCGGCCGCGGCAGAACCCTTCGGTTTGGCCAATTCCGCTTTTACAAAGCCCTGCACATCTTCCCGGGTGATGCGGCCCTTGGGAGCGGTGCCCTTGACCTTGGACAGGTCGACGCCCAGTTCACGGGCAAATGCGCGAATGGACGGGCTGGCGTGTACACCCGCCGAAATCGGCTGCGAAACCTCCTGGGCACCGATCGTGGCCGCGGCAGCCACCGGCACCGGCTTGGGCGCCGGCGCATCAGCTGGCGGCGCGACGGCCGCAGCCTGTACCGGAGCCGGTTTTTCGGCAACGCTGGCGGCTGCTACGGATGCCGTCCCGACAGACTCCTCGAGCACCAGCACCGGGCTGCCCATGGAAACCTTGTCGCCCAGCGCTACCTTGATTTCCTTGACGATACCGGCGTGCGATGACGGGACCTCCATGGTTGCCTTGTCACTTTCAAGCGAGACCAGCGAATCTTCCTTCTTGATCGTATCGCCGACCTTGACCAGGATTTCAATCACCGGGATATCGGTGAAATCGCCGATATCGGGAACTTTGACTTCAACGAGATTTGCCACGCAGCTTCTCCTTCTGGTTCTTATTGTCGCGTCGGATGTGTTCTCAGACCGTCCATGGCGCGGGCGCCGACGTGTCGATGCCGTACTTCCTGATCGCCTCGGACACCACCTTGGCCTGCACCTGGCCATCGTCTGCCAGTGCCTTGAGCGCCGCGATCACCACGTAGTAGCGATTGACCTCAAAGAACTTGCGCAGTTGCTTGCGCGTATCCGAGCGGCCGAAACCGTCGGTACCCAGGACGGTGAACTTGCGGTCGTTGATGTAGGGGCGAATCTGATCCGCGAAGCTGCGCATGTAGTCGGTGGATGCGATCGCCGGGCCTTTGCGGCCCTTGAGCAGTTGCGCCACGTGCGAAAGTTGCGGCGTCGCTTCCGGGTGCAGCAGGTTGGCACGCTCGGCCGCCATCCCGTCGCGACGCAGTTCGTTAAAGGAGGTGCAACTCCAGATATCGGAGGCAACGCCCCAATCAAGTTCAAGCAACTCGGCGGCAGCGATCACTTCGCGGAAGATGGTGCCGGAGCCCATCAGCTGGACCCGGGGCTTTTTCGCGTCCTGACCTTCGCGGAACAGGTACATGCCCTTGAGAATATTCGCTTCCGCACCCTTGGGCATGGCGGGATGGCTGTAATTCTCGTTCATCACGGTGATGTAGTAGTAGACCGGCTCCATCTTTTCGTACATCCGCTTCAGGCCGTCGTGAAGGATGACGGCGAGCTCGTAGCTGAATGTCGGATCGTAGGAGATGCAGTTCGGGATGGTGGCTGCCATCAGGTGGCTGTGACCGTCCTCGTGTTGCAGGCCTTCGCCATTGAGCGTGGTGCGACCGGAGGTGCCGCCAAGCAGGAAGCCGCGTGCCTGCATGTCGCCTGCCGCCCAGGCCAGGTCGCCGATGCGCTGGAAGCCGAACATCGAGTAGAAAATGTAGAACGGGATCATGTGCTGGCCATGATTGGCATAACTGGTGCCGGCTGCCATCCATGAGCAGAACGCCCCGGCCTCGTTGATGCCTTCCTGCAGAATCTGGCCGGCCTTGTCTTCCTTGTAGAACATCAGCTCGCCGGAGTCGACCGGCTCATATAGCTGGCCGAGCGAGGAGTAGATGCCGAGCTGGCGAAACAGGCCTTCCATGCCGAAGGTCCGTGATTCGTCGGCAACGATCGGTACCAGGCGGGGGCCAAGCTCCTTGTCGCGGGTCAGGGCGGTGAACGCACGCACAAAGGCCATGGTGGTCGAGATCTCGCGCTCCTCGGTGCTTTTCAGCAGCGGCTCGAACAGCGAAAGATCCGGCACCTTCAGCGGCGGGATGTTTGGATGCCGTATCGGCAATGAACCACCGAGTCTTTCGCGTGCCGCCTTGAGATAGCGAATTTCCGGGCTGTCTTCCGGCGGGCGGTAGAACGGCGTTTCGCCGATGACGTCGTCACTCACCGGCACATTGAATCGGTCGCGGAATTGTTTCAGCGAGCCGATGTCCATCTTTTTCTGCTGATGGGTGGCCATCTGGCCTTCACCGGATTTGCCCATGCCGAATCCCTTGACGGTCTTGGCGAGGATCACGGTCGGCTGCCCCTTGTGCGCGACTGCCGATGCATAGGCGGCGTAGATCTTGTATGGGTCGTGCCCGCCACGGTTGAGGCGCCAAATATCCTCGTCCGACATGGTCGATACCATTTTTTCCAGCTCGGGATACTTGCCGAAAAAGTGCTTGCGGACGTAGGCGCCGTCGCGCGCCTTGTAGTTCTGGTATTCGCCGTCCACCGCCTCCATCATCCGGCGTTGGAGCAGGCCATCGTGGTCGCGTGCAAGCAGCGGGTCCCAGTAGCGGCCCCAGATCACTTTCAGCACGTTCCAGCCGGAGCCGCGGAAATCAGCCTCCAGTTCCTGGATGATTTTGCCGTTGCCTCGCACCGGACCGTCAAGCCGCTGCAGGTTGCAGTTGACGACGAAAATCAGATTGTCGAGGCCCTCACGCGTGGCCAGGGCAATGGCGCCGAGCGATTCCGGTTCGTCCATTTCACCGTCACCCATGAATGCCCAGACTTTGCGGCCCTCGGTATTGACGATCCCGCGGTTATGCAGGTATTTCATGAAACGTGCCTGGTAAATGGCCTGCAGCGGGCCAAGTCCCATCGATACGGTCGGAAACTGCCAGAAATCGGGCATCAGCCATGGATGCGGGTAGCTGGTTATGCCTTTGCCGTCGACGTCTCGGCGGAAATTTTCAAGCTGTTCCTCGGTCAGGCGGCCCTCCAGAAATGCGCGCGCGTAGACGCCGGGAGAAGAGTGCCCCTGGATGAACACCAGGTCGCCGCCATGGGTGGCGGAAGGCGCGTGCCAGAAATGGTCGAAGCCGATGTCATAGAGGTTGGCAGCGGACTGGAAGCTGGCGATATGCCCGCCCAGGTCGGAACCCTCCTTGTTTGCGCGCAGCACCATGGCAATCGCATTCCAGCGGATCAGCGAACGGATGCGGTGTTCAATTTCCTGGTCGCCGGGCAGGAGCTCCTCGGCATGCGGCGGGATGGAATTGATGTACGCCGTGTTGGCAGAATACGGCAGGTGCGCGCCGGATCGGCGCGCCTTGTCGACCAATTGCTCAAGCAGGAAATGCGCACGTTCCGGACCGCCGGTGTCGAGTACCCCGTCCAATGCCTCGAGCCACTCGCGTGTCTCTTGCGGATCCATGTCGTTTTCAAGGAATGCAGGGCGATCCATGAAAAAACTCCTCTTTTGGTTTATTGATCTGGTTTTTTTGGCTGTTCGCTATTAGACCCGATTGCCCAAACAAGTGCCAAGCGAGCGGCGGAAAAGGTGCTTGTCCGCAGGCAATGAAATGGATTGCCAGCGTGTTTGGGTCTCCGCCGGCGCGGATGGCAATGGACGGTCGTTTTCACACCGGCTGGAAAGCCGCAGGGCGTCCCGTCCAGCGAGTTGGCCCCAGGACGTCCAATTCAATGTGCCGCGCGTTTTTCTTCTTGAAAAATCAGGCACATTGCGCTATTTTTGGAAGTGTTTCCTAAATAGTTTTTTTAAGTTATTATAAATCCGGCTATTTAGGTCGCCACAGGCTGTCTGCTGACTGCGAGATGCGGGGTGACGCGCGGTCATGGTCTTGTGCGAAATCTTGCAGGTTGAACAGCTTCGGCCCAAGCTATCGAAGTGTCAAAAAGACAAATTGGGTGTTGGGAGGATATGTGGCGCTGACAGATGCCTTGCAAATAGTGAGCATCACCGACCCCGGCAGAGTCCGTGGTCACAATGAGGACTGTGTCGAGTCCAGGCCTGAGCTCGGCATTGTTGTGCTGGCCGACGGTATGGGTGGATATAACGCCGGGGAAGTGGCGAGCGGCATGGCGACCTCGCTGATTGCGTCGGGCCTGTCCCAGACCTGGACCAAGGAAGTGCTCGGCAAGCTTGATCGCGCGGCCGCAATGTCGCTGTCGCAGGAAGTGCTGCAGACCCAGGTTGGCAAGGCAAACACGGCAATCTATGAGGCAGCGCAAAAGGATCCGCAATGCGCCGGCATGGGTACCACGCTGGTGGCTTGCGTGTTCTTCGACAATTTTCTGACGGTCGGGCACATCGGTGACTCGCGCCTGTACCGGATGCGCAACGATGCGCTTGAACAGGTAACCCGCGACCACTCGTTGCTGCAGGAGCAAATTGATTCCGGTTTGATCACCAAGGAAGACGCCAGGTCCTCACATAACAAGAACCTGGTGACCAGAGCTCTCGGCATCGATCCCGAGGTGGACGCGGAAATCCACTCGTACGACGTTGAAGAGGGTGACATTTACCTGCTTTGTTCGGACGGTCTGAACGACATGATCGAGGATGACGAGATCCAGATGACGCTTATCGCGTTGCGGTCGAATCTCGATTTGACGGCGCAGCAGTTGGTCCAGGCGGCAAACGATGCCGGCGGACGGGATAATGTTTCGGTGATGCTGGTGAAAGTGTTGAAAAATTATGGCGTTGAGCGTGGGTTTTGGGCCCGCATCAAGGCGTGGTTCAATTAGAGTCCGTTGCGCGGTTCACAACCGGTATTCAAAACCGTATTTGAAGTATTTTTCTTAGGGTTAAGGCTATGGCAAAACTGATCTTGAGTGTGGATGGAACGGTGCTCAAAGAGATTACGCTCAACAAGGAGCGAACGACTCTTGGACGAAAGCCGCATAACGATATCCAGGTGGATAACCTTGCGGTTTCCGGCGAGCACGCGGCCATCATCACCATCCTCAACGACTCCTTTATCGAGGACCTTAACTCCACCAACGGAACGCTGGTCAACGGCAAGCCGATAAAGAAGCATTTCCTGCAGAATAACGACGTCATCGAAATCGGCAAACACAAGCTGAAGTATTTCAACGACGCGCCGGTTGCGGCTGCCTCGGCAGACTTCGAAAAGACGATGATCATCCGCAAGCCGCCGTCCGCCACCGCCGCGCCAGCGCCGGCGGCGCCGCCGGCCGCACCCCCGGCAGCTCCGATGGCCGCGGCGCCTTCGTCGGATACGCAGACCAACCTCAAGGCAATGCCGATGCCCGGCCCGGCGCCTGCGGCCATGCCGCCGCCGGTTCCGCCATCCGCGCCAGGACACGATCCAAACGGACCGGCGCGGGATTCAGCCATCCAGGTGCTGTCCGGTGCCGCTGCAGGACGGACCCTGGATTTGACCAAGAACCTGACGACAATCGGTAAGCCCGGGGTGCAAGTTGCAGTGATTACGCGCAGGCCGACCGGGTTCTTTATCACCCATGTGGAGGGGACAGCTTTCCCGACCATCAATGGTGTGCCGCTTGGCGCGCATGCGCAGCAATTGACCGATCACGACCTGATCGAGATTGCCGGTGTGAAAATGGAGTTCTTCTACAAGCCCTGACGCCTGGTTTTCGGCCTGCCGCCATGAATTCGCGGCGGGCCGGCGGTAACGTCGTCGCCGGCAACATTGAAGTGAGTCATGTCATTGCGCGAGGTGGTGACGGCGCACGGTGTGAGTTTGGACACAGCAATTGCCCTGCTGGCAGCGCATAATCACAGTAACATTATCCATTACACGCCGGTGCAGCCGTTGTTTTGCGCCAGTGTCAGACAAGAAAGTCGCGGCGCATTGCATAGCGACTCTACATGCGAGCGTGCGAGGCCAACATGCGAATCAAGGTTTTGGGATGCAGCGGCGGTATCGGGGGAGACCTTCGCACGACATCCCTGCTGGTCGATGATGACATCCTGATCGATGCCGGCACCGGGGTCGGTGACCTGTCCATTGAGCAAATGGTCAAGATCGACCACATTTTTGTCACGCATTCGCATCTCGACCATGTCACCAGCATTCCGTTTCTGGTTGATACGGTTATCTGGATGCGCAGCGCGCCGATAAATGTCTACAGTACGGCTGCGACGATCCAGATTCTCAAGGAACACCTGTTCAACTGGAAAATCTGGCCGGATTTTTCAGAAATTCCCAATGGCGACCAGATGTGCATGGTCTATCACGAGATCGCCGTCGGCGAACCGCTCGAATTCAACGGCCGGAAAATCACTCCGATACCGGCCGTGCATACCGTGCCGGCGGTTGGATACATGCTGGACAGCGGTGAGGCGACATTGATCTTCAGCGGCGATACGACAACCAATGATGCGCTCTGGGAGATCGCCAATCGCGCCAAGAACCTCAAGTACCTGATCATTGAGACGGCGTTTCCCAACAAGGAACGGGAGATCGCCGTTGCTTCCAAGCACCTGTGCCCGAGCATGCTTGCCGAGGAACTCGCCAAGCTGAATCGCCCGGTCGAAATCCTGGTTACCCACCTCAAGCCCGGCGAGATTCACCTGACGATGAGCGAGATTGGCCGTAACGCAGGAAAATGGCGCCCGCGCATGCTCGAAAACGGGATGGAATTGACGATCTAGACGTGGCTGGTCCATATTACCCGGATAGCGCAGTTACTGCGCGGTTCGCAGAGCCAGAAAGAGGTGGTATTTCATGAGCGCGGTGTTGGAACCCAAAGCCAGCGGTACCGCAAACGTTGCGGACATGTCTTCGAAACTCGCGTTTTCGAAGAAGATTCAGGCGGTAACCAATCGCATCCATTCGACAACCAATGTCGACGAGATCATGCTCGATGTGGCGAGGGATATCTGCCAGCTGTTTGATGCCGATCGCCTGACTGTCTACACCATGTCGGAAGATGGTCAGTCGATCGTCTCCAAGGTAAAGTCCGGCCTCAATTCGTTCAAGGACATCAAGTTACCGTTGTCGGAGAGTTCGATTGCCGGTTGCGCCGCACTCAACAAGCGGTTCATGAATATTCGCGATGTTTACGACGATGCCGAACTGAAGAGTTTTTCGCCCAATCTGGCGTTCCTGAAGGCGGTTGATCAGCGCACCGGATATCGCACCAAGCAGATGATGGTTGCGCCAATAACCGGGGGCGAGGGCGGAGGTGAGTTGCTGGGCGTGGTGCAGGTCATCAATCATTTGCCTGGGACGCCTTTCCCGGCGATGGCCGAAGAAGGTCTCGTTGAACTGGCCAAGACGCTCGCCATTGCCTTTCGCGTGCGGCTGCAGATCCCTGGCCAGATCAAGTCAAAGTTTGAATACCTGATCATTGACAATGTCATTTCCGAGGGTGAGCTCGAACTCGCCACCCGGACGGCGCGCCGCAAGAACAAGAATGTCGAGGACATCCTGATCGACGAGTTCCAGGTCAAGCCGCCGGCGCTGGGCGCCGCCCTTGCCAAGTACTTTGGCGTGCCCTACGAGCCCTTCAAGCCTGATCGCATCCGGCCAATTGATCTTCTGAAAAACCTCAAACGGGACTATGCCGAGTCGGCGAACTGGATTCCGGTGGAGGAGGCCAAGGAAGGCTTGATCGTCATGACCACTGACCCCGAGCATGTCAAGAGCTCGCGGGTAGTCGAGAATATCTTTCCCAAGCAGAAACCGGCATACAGGGTGTGCACGTCGCGTGATTTTACGCAGACGATGAATCATTTCTTCGGCGGCGAGGGGTTTGGTTCAGAGGATATCGGCGATCTGCTTTCAAACCTGGATGACGAGAGCGACGTCATAGACACGGGTGGTGACGATCTTTCCGCCGCTGCCGACAACGAACTGGTCAAGCTGGTGAACAAGATCATCGTCGACGCATACAACCAGGGGGCGTCGGATATCCATATTGAGCCGATGCCTGGCAAGGGAAAGACCGGCGTCCGCTTCCGCAAGGACGGCTCACTGTCGCCGTATATCGAAGTGCCGTCCAGCTATCGCAATGCACTTGCCGCGCGGCTCAAGATCATGTGCGATCTTGATATTTCGGAAAAGCGGAAGCCGCAGGACGGCAAGATCAAGTTCAAGAAATACGGTCCGCTGGATATTGAACTGCGTGTGGCGACCATTCCGACAGCAGGCGGTGTCGAAGATATCGTCATGCGTATCCTGGCCGCGGGCGAGCCGATCCCGCTCGACAAGCTCGGCCTGACCACCAAGAACAAGGACAATCTGGTGGCCGCGGTTTCGAAGCCTTATGGGCTGTTTTTCGTTTGCGGACCGACCGGTTCCGGAAAAACCACCACCCTGCATTCGGTTCTTGGCTCGCTGAACAAGCCGGACACCAAAATCTGGACTGCCGAAGATCCGGTGGAAATTACGCAGAAGGGTTTGCGCCAGGTACAGATAAACAAAAAGGTGATCGACTTCCCGACCATCATGAAAGCGTTTCTGCGTGCTGACCCCGACATCATCATGGTGGGCGAAATGCGCGATGCGGAAACAACGCACATTGGTATCGAGGCGTCGCTGACTGGCCATATGGTGTTTGCCACCCTCCATACCAACTCGGCGCCGGAGGCGATTATCCGGCTGCTCGACATGGGCATGGATCCGTTTAACTTCTCCGATGCGCTGGTGGGAATCCTGGCGCAGCGCCTGGCAAAGCGGCTGTGCGCCAAATGCAAGGAAGCCTATTCGCCGGACGCGGAAGAACTCAAGCATTTCATGCACGAGTACACCAACGACCTGCGACAGACAGAGCCGTGGAAAAAAGATGCGCAGGGCGAGGCGAAGAAGCTGTACGACTACTGGCTAAAGGAATATGGCAAGGACGGAAAACTGACGATGTTCCGGCCGAAGGGCTGCGATGCCTGTGGCGGAACCGGCTACAAAGGCCGTGTCGGTCTGCATGAACTGATGGTGGCCAGTGACCCGGTCAAGAAACTGGTGCAGGAAAAGGCACGGGTGGCGGACCTGTTCGTCAAGAGCGTGGAAGAAGGCATGGCTACCCTCAAGATGGACGGCATGGAAAAAGTCATGATGGGCTTGACCGACATGAAGCAGGTACGGGCGGTCTGCATCAAGTAGATGACATCTCACGGCGACGCCAAGGCAATCAGTCGATCCTTTCGTGCGCTACCTGAGGCCGGGCCAAGCGACGGCCTGTTTACGTCGCTTGAGTACCTGAATCGGATCGGTGTTGCGCTATCCTCCGAAAAGGATATCAACAAGCTGCTGGAAACGATTCTGACAGCTGCAAAGACCATCACGAATGCTGATGGCGGGACGCTCTACCGCGTGTTTGACGACCAGCTCAAGTTCGAAATCGTGCTCAATGACACGCTGAACATCGCAATGGGCGGAACCACGGGCAACGAGGTACCGTTTTACCCCATTCCCCTGCGCCAGGCCGATGGCACCGAAAATACAACGATGGTGGCCGCCTACGCGGTATTGCGGGACGAGACGGTGAATATTGCCGACGCCTATACCGCCGACGGATTCGATTTTTCAGGAACAAGAAATTTCGACAAGAAGACCGGCTATCGCTCGATGTCATTCCTCACCATTCCGATGAAAAATCACGACGGGGAAATCATCGGCGTGCTGCAATTGCTGAATGCACAAAGCAACGACGGCAAGGTGATGCCGTTTACCGTCGAAGACCAGCGTCTCGCCGAATCGCTTGCCTCGCAAGCCGCGATCGCACTGACCAACCGGATGCTGATTACCCAGCTGGAAATGTTGTTCGAATCGCTGATCGAGCTGATCAATACCGCCATCGACGAAAAATCCCCGTATACCGGCGGGCACTGCAAGCGCGTGCCGACGCTGACAATGATGCTGGCGGAAGCGGCATCGGACGCCAACGAAGGGCCGCTGGCGTCGTTCAGGATGACCGAAAAGGACCGATACGAGTTGAAGATCGCGGGCCTGTTGCATGACTGCGGCAAGATTACCACTCCGGTGCACGTCGTCGACAAGGCGACCAAGCTGGAAACCATCTTCGATCGTATACATCTGGTCAGCGAAAGATTCGAAATCCTCAAGCGCGACGCGGAAATTGTGCTGCTGAACGCCAGGCTGTCAGCGCGTGACCGGGGCGACGCCGCCGCGGAACAGGTTGCTGAACGGGACTATCAGGCGCGAATTCGCCAACTTGACGATGACCGCGATTTTCTCCGTCGCACCAATATTGGCGGTGAACGCATGAGCGCCGAAGATCAGTCAAGGGTTGCGACGATTGCGGGTTACCGGATCCGCAATGAGGCTGGCATCGATGTGCCATTTCTTTCGGAAGACGAAAAGAGCAATCTGAACATACCCTACGGCACGCTGAATCCGACCGAACGGAAGATCATCAACCACCACATCGAGGCCACCATCAACATGCTTGAGGCGTTGCCGTGGCCAAAACACCTCAAGAACGTTCCGGAATATGCGGGTGGGCACCATGAGCGGATGGACGGCAAGGGTTATCCGCGTGGACTGCGCCGTGAGCAGATGAGCGTGCAGGCGCGGACCATGGGAATCGCTGATATTTTCGAGGCCTTGACCGCCAGGGATCGCCCTTATAAGCCTGGCAAGACGTTGTCCGAATCACTCGAAATTCTCGGCAATTTCAAACAAAACGGCCACATTGATCCGGACCTGTTCGACGTCTTTGTACGAAAGAAAATCTATCTCAAGTACGCGGAACTGTTCTTGGACCCAGAACAGCGCGATCAGGTCGATATCGCAAAAATCCCGGGATATGCCGGCGCGTAGTGACGATTTGTGTCACTCCTGCTTGCACATTGTCACGCCTGGAAGCCCCGGATCGGCAACTTGCTGCGGCTCGCAGTGCTTCAGGCTGACCTTGGGAACAGGATTGCGGAATATTTGTGATTTTCTGCTACTTCGCAAAGGCTTGCGCGCGCCAGCGAAGGATTTGGCCGCGGCTACCGAGATTAGCGCAACTAATTGAAATTGTTGAAATAAATTTTCTGGAAACCTTCTTTTACAATTGACACCGCCAATCTGCTGCCAAAAACCCGCAGATTCGTGGCTTCTGGCACGTCAGTTGCATACTTATCCCCGGACACATGGCGATGTGTTTCGAATTCAACCAAACTAGTTATGGAGAACCAAATGAAGAAAGTTCAACAAGGCTTTACCCTGATCGAACTGATGATCGTCGTCGCGATTATCGGCATTCTGGCTGCTGTGGCGATCCCCGCCTATCAGGACTACACCATCCGCGCGAAAGTGACGGAAGGTCTGGGTCTGGCTGGCGCGGCAAAAACGGCTGTTGCTGAAACGTATTCCTCGAAGGGTGCAGCGCCGACCACGAATCCGTCCGCTGGCTTGCCGACGGCAGCGTCGATTTCTGGCAACTCCGTTACCTCGGTCGGTGTCGGTGCCGGCGGTGCGATCACCATCACCTACAACAACACGCTCGGTGGCTCGCCTTCAGCGAACGGTCTGCTCGTAGTGTTGAAGCCCAGCTTTACCGCTGGTGGCGTGACCTGGGATTGCAAAGCTGCAGCCGGTACCACGATGCCGTCGAAGTACCTGCCAGCACAGTGCCGCTAATCAATAGCGACCGCTAAAAATACATTGCACGTTTTGTTCTTGAAAAAGCCGCCCGTTGGGCGGCTTTTTTTTGTCTAGCCTTTCAAGTTTCGGACATACCCCAAGCGCCCGCCCACGCGCGGCGGAAACTTAGCCTGCTATATTCAAGCATGAACTGCCTGCGTCGGTAGCAGCCTTCACTTAGTACTTGATACCGGATAATTTCTTGAAAAAATCGAACTGGCTCACTCACCGAACCCTTATAGGCATCGTTGCGCTGCTGACAGCGCTCGCTTATCTGCCCGGCCTTTGGGGTGATTTTGAGTTCGATGATGCTCCCAACATTTTAGACAACGAGGCGCTGAGGATTTCGGCTCTCGGCTGGCATGACCTGGTCAACGCAACCCTCTCCGGTTCGAGCGGTCCACTGGGGCGGCCGTTGAGCATGCTGACCTTTGCATTAAATTATTACGTTGCCGGGTTTGATCCCGTTTACTTCAAGTTGACCAACGTACTGATCCATCTTTTGTGTGGTGCAGCAGTTTACTTTCTGGCATTTCAGATTTTGCGCGCGGCACAGGGGCCGGCCAGAGATGGGGCAATTTCACAAGCGCACTGGCTTGGGGCCGTCATCGCCAGCATCTGGCTGGTTCATCCCTTGAACTTGACCAGTGTGCTGTACGTCGTCCAGCGAATGACCAGCCTCTCGGCGGGATTCAGTTTCCTTGCGGTCGGACTTTATGTGCTGGGAAGGCGGAAGCTGCTGCAGGGTGAGTCACAGCGCGGCCTGCTGCTGATTTTTCTGGCGCTGGTGCCAGTCTGCGCACTCGGTGCGCTCAGCAAGGAAAATGCGCTGCTGTCACCGTTTCTTATGCTGGCTGCCGAACTGGTTTTCTTCAGGTTTGCCACGGGCAATCCGGTAATTGGCAAGCGCCTGGCGGCTGCGGTTGCAATATTGGCAATGCTGGCGTTTGTCGGGTTGGCGCTAAACGCCGACCGGATAGCCTCCTATGTAACGAGTGGATACCTGTTTCGCGAGTTCACTCTCGGCGAACGCTTGCTGACGCAACCCCGCGTTTTGCTTTTCTACCTGCAACTGATGCTTGTCCCCAGCACATCGCAAATGGGGATCCACCACGACGACTTTGTTTTGTCGACCGGACTGTTTGATCCCCCTTCGACAGTCATTGCCATCTTCGTTCTAGCCGCCACCGCTGTCGCTGCCATGCTGTTAAACAGACGCCTGCCGGTGCTGGCGTTCGGGATCCTGTGGTACCTGATCGGACACTCGATGGAGGCATCGTTCATTCCGCTTGAGATGGTGCACGAACATAGAAACTATCTGCCTGGCTTTGGACCGATATTCGTGCTGACCTTTTACCTGCTGCGATCAGAAAACCGGCTGGTTACTGAGGGAATGAAGAAGGGAATAGCTGTGGCAATCATCGGCATTCTCGCCACCGTGACCCTTGTCCGCTCACTGCAATGGTCGGAGATCGTAAGCCACGCGGCCATTGAGGTCAGGAATCATCCCGATTCCCTTCGGGCCAATTATCAGATGGGGCGACTCTATTTCAAATTGTTTGCAAACGAGCCGCGAGCGAGTTTCTACTCGGAATCCGAAAGGCACTTTCGCCATGCCATGACGCTGTCGAAGATCAGCGTTTTCTCGCATATCGGACTGATCCAGTTGGCATACAAGGCGCGCGTAGCGCCCGATCCGCAATGGACTGCCGACCTGATTGCCAGACTGCGAGCAGTCGATTGGGAACCGAACATGGTTGCCGTCAATGGCCTTGTCATTTGCCAGGTACAGCATTACTGTCGCTTGTCTGACGCTGATATTGTGTCTATTCTCGAAGCTGCACTGAAAAATCCGAATGGGCGGCCAAAAACACTGGGTTCCGCCAATTCGATGCTGGGTAACTATTACGCACTAAAAATGGCGGATTTGCAGAAGGCGCAGGAATACATGCGCGCGGCAATTGAGATTGAACCGCTGCGGCATGAGTACCGCATGGATTTTGTCGGCATGCTGATGGCAGCCAATAAGCTCGACGATGCGGAGCGGCAACTGGCTGAAGCCAGGAAGATTGATCGCTACGGAATTCATCGAAAACAGATTGAGTCCGAAGCTGAGCGAATCGCGTTCATCAGGAAGCAACTGGAAGCACCGAAATAGTTCATAGGCCGGAATATCCTGGCGCCAGGATTGTTCGCCTGGCCCGTTTGACGTTTCTTTGGAGCATTCAATGCTAAGTGTTGTTTTACCGTGCAAGAATGAAGCTGCCGCATTGGTGCTGATTCTCCCCGAGCTCAAACTTGCCTTGCCGGATGCGGAGATCATCGTTGTAAATGATGGCTCCACGGACAACACCGCGGCCGTTTGCAGGCAGTTTGGCGTTCGAATGGTCCAGCACAACCAGTCGCTTGGCAACGGCGCGGCGATCAAGAGCGGGGCGAGGGCGGCGACCGGTGATGTCATTGTCTTCATGGATGCCGACGGCCAGCACCGGCCCCAGGATGTGACGCGCCTGCTGGCGACGTACCACGAAGGCTACGACATGGTGGTGGGCGCCCGGTCCTATGCATCGCAAGCCGGCGTACATCGCGCGGTCGCGAATTCACTTTACAACTGGTTTGCATCCTGGATGGTTGGCCGGCGCGTGGATGACCTGACGTCCGGCTTTCGTGCGGTGAATAGCCGGAAATTTCGCCAGTTTCTGTATTTGCTGCCAAACGGTTTTTCGTATCCGACCACGATCACCATGAGTTTTTTTCGTGCCGGCTATTCCGTCACCTATCTGCCGATTGAAGCGCCGCCCCGTATTGGCAAAAGCCATGTCCGCGTTTTCCGGGACGGCGTACGTTTTTTTCTCATCATCTTCAAGATTGGCACCTTGTACGCGCCGCTCAAGCTTTTTTTGCCGGTAAGCCTCGCATTTTTCTTTACTGGTGTGGGCTATTACTCCTACACTTTCATCACGGCGCACCGATTTACCAACATGAGCGCCACGCTGTTTATTACCTCGATACTGGTGTTCCTGATGGGCCTGCTTTCAGAGCAGATCAGCGCGTTGAACTACAAAGATAGCGACCAGGTTGCCGGATCGGATGACGGCGGGGATCACTTATCGCGGACTCGCTCTGAAGGCGCGGAATCGACGGAAACAAAAGATGGCTGAAGTCACAGCGGACCCGAACGAAAGTCTGCTTCGGTTTTTTAGATAGAAATGAATTCTCCAATTTCAATCCCCATATCCAACAGTGCAATTGGCGCCACGCCCCTGGTGAGCATTGGCATTCCAATATTCAACGAAGAAGTTTTCTTGTCGCAGTCCTTGATGTCTCTATTGGCACAAGACTATAGCAATCTTGAACTTTATATTTCAGACAATGCCTCGACAGATGGCACTGAAAAGATATGCCGTCAAATAGCTACCTTGGATGGGAGAGTTACTTACGAAAGAAGGGTGCAAAATCAGGGCGCGGTGTCAAATTTCCGACAAGTGCTGAGTTGTGCCAAGGGAAAATATTTTATGTGGGCCTCTGGCCATGATCTTTGGCAGCCCAATTATGTGAGTGAGTGCGTAAAGCTGCTAGAGCAAGAACCAGAGGCCGTTATCGCCTTCGGATCTACTAACTGGGTTGATTCCGCAGGCAACTTTATGACGCGCAGATCGGGCTGGACCGATACCCGCAGCATGGACAACGTTGCTCGGTTTCATACATTATTGTGGGGAAACATGCACCCCATATTGGGTCTCATCCGAGTCGATGCACTAAATAAAACGAGAGGTCCTTTGAATACGGCGGGGACAGACTTGATTTTGCTTGCGGAACTTACTTTACAAGGACACTTTGTCCATGCCGTGACAACTTCATGGTCGAGGCGTCAGTTCCGTGACGATGAAGACTACCGGCAAAGAATGAAGCGCTACAGCAGTGCTGAATATGGTCTTTCCCGCTCGACAATTAGTAAGTTAACGCCTCTGTTACGCCTGCCTTGGGAGCTGGTCAAAAGCGTATTACGAGCCAATATTTCGATAGTTGAGAAATTAATATTACTACTTTCATTTGCCCCAATATTACCCGCCAAATACATTGTCACCCGGAAAAAACAGACAAGAATCAAGAAACCATAGACCCTGTTGGCTGGTCAAATTCCCGCTTGTATGTACGCTTCAATGTTCATTGTGGCCGAATCAAAATTGAGACCTGAGAGTCAATCATGAAGGCAATCATCCTCGCTGGCGGAATGGGTACGCGGATTAGTGAAGAATCATCGGTTCGGCCAAAACCGATGGTAGCAATCGGAGGCAAGCCGATACTCTGGCATATTCTAAAAATATATTCGGCTCACGGGATCAATGACTTCGTCATTTGCCTAGGATACAAGGGGTACATGATCAAGGAATATTTTGCCAATTATTTTCTTCACATGTCCGATGTGACATTTGATATGCAAAATAATCAAATGGTGGTGCACCAGCGCAAGGCTGAGCCATGGCGTGTTACGTTGGTGGACACCGGAGAGGACACAATGACCGGCGGTCGACTAAAGCGCGTTGCCGAATATGTCAAAGACGAAGATGCGTTTTGTCTAACGTATGGCGACGGGGTTGCAGATATTGATATCGCCGCCCAGGTGGCCTACCACAACCAGCATGGTAAACGTGCCACTGTGACCGCAGTCCAACCACCTGGGCGATATGGTTCGTTGAATATGGACGGAAAAACGGTACGGGGCTTTATTGAAAAGCCGCAGGGCGATGGTGGCTGGATTAATGGCGGATTCTTCGTGTTGTCGCCGTCATGTCTGGATCTCGTCGCTGATGACACGACCTCATGGGAGGGGCAGCCACTTAGTGATCTAGCCGCGCAAGGTGAACTTATGGCCTTCGAGCACCAAGGATTCTGGCGGCCGATGGACACACTTCGTGACAAAACTCACCTCGAAGAGTTGTGGGCAAGCGGGAAGGCGCCGTGGAAAGTCTGGAAGTGACCGCGGATTTCTGGCAAGGCAAACGGGTATTTCTGACCGGGCATACCGGTTTCAAAGGCAGTTGGCTGACTTTGTGGTTGCAACAGATGGGCGCGACGGTAACAGGCTATGCACTGGCACCAAACACCAATCCAAGTATGTTTGAACTTGCGCAGGTGGGAGATGGCATCACATCGCATATTGCTGATATTCGCGACGTCGCTACTCTAAAAGCGGCAATGTCCGCCTGCAAACCAGATATCGTGTTCCATCTTGCCGCACAGCCGTTGGTACGACTCTCCTATGCCGAGCCGCGTGAAACCTACGAGACCAATGTGATGGGCACGGTGAATGTACTGGAAGCCATTCGCGCCACACAGGGCATACGCGCGGCAGTGATGGTGACCAGCGATAAATGCTACGAAAATCGCGAACTTGGCGCGGAGCATACAGGCTATCGGGAATCCGACCAGATGGGCGGCTACGACCCATACAGCAGCAGCAAGGGCTGTGCGGAGCTGGTGACGTCAGCATACCGTAACTCCTACTTCCATCCAGATCAATATGCCAAACACGGCGTGGGCTTGGCTTCTGCCCGGGCCGGCAATGTGATCGGCGGTGGTGATTGGTGCGAGGACAGGTTGATCCCCGACTTCATCCGCGCAATAACCAATCGGCAGCCACTACGTATCCGTAACCCGCACGCCACGCGCCCATGGCAGCATGTAATGGAACCGCTTTCGGGGTATCTATTGTTGGCGGAAAAGTTAGCGACCGAAGGCACACGGTTTGCGTCGGCTTGGAACTTTGGCCCAGCAGATGATGATGTACACCCCGTTGAGTGGATCGCCGAACGTCTCACACTTTGCTGGGGCGATGGCGCAACCTGGCAACTTGATGGCAGCGATCATCCGCATGAAGCTAACTATCTGAAGCTTGATTCGAGCAAGGCGCGCAACCTACTAGGATGGCAGCCCAAGCTAACGCTCGATGAGTCGCTCACTTGGCTGGTACAGTGGTATCAACATTGGCATGGAGCGAAAAAACCGGCACTTCGCGAGTTATCGCAGAATCAGATTGCAGCTTACACTAGACATGCAAAACTCTAGCACTGGTGCGGCTTTCTGGATGTTTTGCCCACAAAAGCCGCGCCAGCCCTAGTGTTTTCAAAATGAAGCCGACTTGCCCCACAATTCCCTGTCAATCCCGCCCCTTCGTATTTTCAAGAAACTAGCCGTGTCACGCCTTAGTTTCGTTCCCACTCCTCTATCCGGCCTTATGCTGGTGCAGCGCCAAGCGGTAGAAGATCATCGAGGTTTCCTGTCGCGTTTCTACTGTGTTGAAGAATTTGCCGAAGCAGGCATTGCCAAACCAATCGCCCAAATTAACCATACGCTCACCCGCAGGCAGGGCGCGGTGCGTGGTTTGCATTTTCAGCATCCGCCACACGCTGAAACCAAACTCGTGAGTTGCATACATGGGAAAATATGGGATGTAGCGGTTGACCTCCGGCGCGATTCCCCCACATTCCTGCAATGGCACGGCGAAACTCTATCGGCAGCCAATCGGAAGAGTCTGCTCATTCCAGAAGGGTACGCGCACGGTTTTCAAACGTTGTCGGAAGAGTGCGAGTTGATTTATCTACACACTGCCGCTTATCACCCCGAATCAGAAGGCGCGCTGAATATTGCTGATTTAAAGCTTGGCATTGCCTGGCCACTTCCAATCACGGAAATTTCCGAGCGGGATCGGAGCCACAAGTTGATTGAGCAGGACTTTCAGGGAATCGCGCTATGAAGTGTCGTCATTGCCTCGCGGAGCTTGCCTTGCCACTTGTTGACTTGGGTTTTGCCCCGCCGTCAAACGCTTACCTTACCCCGGCGAATTTGCACGCGCCAGAAAAATACTTTCCCTTGCGTGTTCTCGTGTGCACGCAATGCTGGTTGGTGCAGACCGAGGATTATGCACAGGCTGGTGAACTTTTTAGCGCCGATTACGCCTATTTCTCCAGTACCTCTACCGGCTGGCTAGATCATGCCGCAATGTACGCGGTAGCAATGACCCGGCAATTGCGCCTGTCTCAAGACAGCCTGGTCATTGAGATTGCCTCCAACGATGGCTACCTCCTTAAGAATTTCGTGGCCGCTGGTATTCCGTGCCTTGGCATAGAACCAACAGCCAGCACCGCTGCAGCGGCCGAGAGCCTCGGCATCCCCGTCTTGCGCGAGTTCTTTGGCGAAGAACTTGGCACGCGCTTGGCTGTCAACGGCAAGCAGGCCGACCTTGTCGCTGGTAACAACGTCTATGCCCATGTACCTGACATCAACGACTTTACCCGTGGCCTAAAAGTGGTACTTAAGCCCGGCGGCACTATTACCCTGGAATTTCCGCATTTGATGCGTTTGATCGAACACACTCAGTTCGACACGATCTATCACGAGCACTTTTCCTATCTGACGCTTTGCACGGTCGAGCGCATTTTTACGGCCGCTGGCTTGCGGATCTGGAACGTCGAAGAATTAGCCACGCATGGCGGTAGCATTCGAGTCTATGGATGCCATAGCGAAGATACTCGGCAGGCTTCTCCTGCCGTTTCGGCTATGTTGGCAGAGGAAAAGCGGTGCGGACTTCAAACGCGCGGTACATATCAACACTTTCAGGCGAGGGCCGAGCGGATCAAAGACGATCTCCTGGTTTTCCTGATCGAACAAAAACGCGCGGGCAAGAAAGTGGCTGGGTATGGCGCAGCGGCGAAAGGTAACACCTTGCTGAATTACGCGGGTATCAAACCTGATCTGCTGCCGTTTGTTTGCGACGCTGCGGTGGCCAAACAAGGTAAGTTTATGCCGGGCAGTCACATCCCCATCCTGCGCCCAGCCACGTTGGCCAAACAGCGGCCCGACTATTTGGTCATCCTGCCGTGGAATATCGCCGCTGAAGTAAAACAACAAAACGCGCAGCTTGCCGCGTTGGGTACGAAATTTGTCACAGCGGTACCAAAGCTGGAGATCGCATGAAATCCCGCATTTACTACACCAAGCCCTCCATAACCGAGCTCGAGGTTCGGTACGCTACCGATGCGGCCGCCAATGGTTGGGGCGAGAAATGTTACGAGTATATCAATCGCTTTGAAGAGGCTTTCAAAACCCATTTGGGTGTCAAGTACGCCATCGCCACATCGAGTTGCACCGGAGCGCTTCACATGGGCATGGCCGCATTGGGAATCGGCCCCGGAGATGAGGTAATCATGGCCGACACCAACTGGATTGCCACGGCTTCGCCGATAGTCAATCTGGGGGCAAAACCTGTTTTTGTTGATATTCTTCCAGACTCCTGGTGTCTTGATCCTCAGGCGGTCGAGCAAGCGATTACACCGCGAACCAAGGCAATAGTGGCCGTTCATTTGTACGGAAACCTTTGCGCGATGGATTCGCTGCTCGCCATTGGCGAACAGCATGGTATCCCGGTCATTGAGGATGCAGCCGAAGCGATCGGCTCCGTCTACCATGGGCATTGTGCGGGGTCGATGGGCAAATTTGGCACCTTCTCGTTTCATGGCACCAAAACGCTCACAACCGGCGAAGGCGGGATGTTCGTCACTAATGACCCTGAGCTATTCGAGCATGTACTTTCGCTGAGTAATCATGGGCGCGCTCGAGGTCAGTCCAGACAGTTTTGGCCGGATATGGTTGGTTTCAAATACAAGATGTCAAATATTCAAGCAGCGCTCGGCTGCGCACAGATTGAACGCGTTGAAAAATTGACTCGTCGCAAACGCGAGATTTTTTCTTATTACCGCGATCGCTTGTCTATGCTACCCGGGCTGTCTATGAACCCCGAACCCCTGGGAATTATTAATGGAGTTTGGATGCCGACAGTAGTTTTTGGTCAAGAGACTGGCATAACACGCGAAAATCTACAAGTTGCATTCGCAGCTGAAAATATCGACGCGCGCGTGTTTTTTCACCCACTATCAAGTCTCGGCATGTTTGAAGACAGACCCCAGAATAAACTGGCATGGAGCATCCCAGGAAGAGCGATCAATTTGCCTAGCTTTCATGATGTGAACGAATCTGAGCAAGATCGTGTAGTCGAAGTGATTTCGCGTGTGTTGAATGTCTAAGTCGTTTGTTATTTGGGGATGCGCGGGCCACGCAAAGGTACTGGCGAGTCTCATTGAATCCCAGGGCGGGCAGATCCTTGCGTTTTTTGACAATAGAGAAGTCTCCTCCACATTCCTTGGGGTTCCTGTCCATTTTGGAGAACACGGCTTCGAAAAATGGGTTAAAAGCGCGAAAAGCTTATCAAACTTAAGCGGCCTCGTAGCCATTGGCGGGCATCGTGGCGCTGATCGAATGAAAATTCAAAGCATCTTCCGCGCAGCTGGATTGAAGTTAGAACCAGTGATCCACCCTACTGCCTTTGTTTGTAGTACAGCCACCATTGGTGAGGGGTCCCAAGTATTAGCACAGGCCGTGGTGGCAGCCGAGAGTAAGCTGGGCGATGCGTGCATCATCAATCACAAGGCATCCGTGGATCATGAATGCATTTTAGGTGATGGCGTTCATCTGGCACCTGGGGCCACGATTTGCGGCTGTGTCTCAGTTGGTGATAACGTCCTGATTGGAGCGGGCTCTGTCGTCTTGCCTAGATTGAAGATTGGCTCTCACTCGATAATTGGAGCAGGCGCAGTTGTGACAAAGGACGTGCCAGCGCTATCAGTAATCATAGGCAATCCTGGAAGACCGAGATACTAAATTTACTGAAAAAAAGTTTGGAATCTATTTTGAATTTATATAATCAATTCACGCAAGAATGTCGCACAGAAATCGCACTAATGGGCCGCGATGAAAAGCTTAATGAGCTATCACTACAGTGGGCTAACCACGCAAATGCTCGCAAGTATTCCTATCATTTTGAATGGCAAGGTCGACCTGTTATCCAGTACCCCCAAGACATGGTGGCCATGCAGGAGCTAGTTTGGTCGATCAAACCGGATCTGATTATCGAAACCGGAATCGCCCATGGCGGATCGCTTATCTTCAGCGCATCCATGCTGGCGCTGCTGGATATGTACGACGCTATCGAGGCGGGAGAGAAACTGGACCCAAAAACCTCTCGCCGCAAAGCGTTGGGCATCGACATCGACATTCGGACCCACAATCGCGCCGCTATTGAGGCGCATCCCATGGCTTCGCGTATTCAGATGATCCAAGGCTCCAGTATTGCGCCAGAGATTGTCGAACAGGTGCGGGCCATTGCCGCGAACTATTCGCGCGTGCTGGTTTGCCTCGACAGCAACCATACGCACGACCATGTCCTGGCCGAACTTCATGCCTACGCGCCGCTCACCAGTAAAGAGAGCTATTGTGTGGTTTTTGATACCGTAATCGAAGACATGCCAAAGGAGATGTTTCCAGATCGTCCTTGGGGACCCGGTAACAACCCAAAGACTGCAGTCTGGGAATACTTAAAGACCCACTCGGAATTTGAAATTGACAAGAGTATTCAGAATAAGCTGCTGATTACTGTGGCGCCGGATGGGTATTTGAAGCGGATCCGATAGGATATTTTGTCGTATGTGTTCTAAATGCCGCCGAAGTAGAGCTCTTTTGCAACCTAACGCACGCAGCACCCAAGGAGCGCTACCCGACCGCACTGAGCGCATTTTCGTAGAGTTGCGACCCCGCAAGTAGGCAACTTGGTCAAAGTCTGTCAAGTGCCCGCACTTCGTCCCGAGCGTGTCGTTTGCCAGACTAGTCCCCCAGCAAGTAGGACATCGATTGTTGTGGTCCACACCCGGAATGCAATGCTCAATATTGCCGCCTGCTCCAGTGGGATATATGGGATAAGGACTGTGGCGGTCATCGCTTCACGAACGCCTAATCCGCCCGGGGCAAAGAGGGCAGCGAAGCCCGCTAAAAACCCAACAGTGTTTGCGAGCACGAGTGCTGCAGCGAGTTCGAGAGAAAATGGCTGAGTTGAAAACGCAAAATAAATACTCACCAGCACTAAGCCCAACAGAATCCAACTGAGCGAATGCAGAAGTAACAGCGTTAGATATTGTTGATAGCCAAGCGGCACACCTACCTGAGTTGCGCTTGAATCCGAAAGCGATGAGAGAGCTCGCTGAAACATCGACGCACCGAATCGAAATAAATGATTGCCAAGTAAGCTTGTGGTAATCGCCACCACACCCAGTGCGATGAGCACGTTATTGGGGCGGATGAACAGGAGAAGGAAGCCTCCTACTAGTCCGGCACTCATCAGCGTCGCCCACTGCTCCACAAAAGAAGCGGCAAGAATTTCGCGCGTACTCATATCGAATTTTTTGAGTGCAACACCTCTGGCGAGAAACCCCGATACCTTGCCGGGAATATATTTCCCCACTGCCACTAGCGATAACTGATGGTGGCTTTCACTCATAGAAAGCGTTCGACGCGCTGTCACACGAACCAAGTATCGCCAGAATACCAATGCCACCAGCCAAAATAGAAAGTGCGTCGCCGCTGCCACGAGAAGAAGCCATGGACGAGTAAGATCTATTGCCGCAAGAGTTGCTTGATGCTCGCGAACCACATACGCCATGAGTGCCATTGCGGCGAGCGCTAATGAAACTACCCATATTCGCCGCGCAAAGGCGAGCCCGGATGATTTCGCGCTCAAGATCTCAAAATCAGCAGAGTGCAAGTTGTGGCAAACGGATGCCGAGCACGCCGTGATGCATCCCATTTGCGCGCCCTATTCATACCGCAACGCCTCAACCGGCTTCAACGCCGACGCCCTTTTCGCCGGATAGAAGCCGAAGAAGATGCCGATGATTGCAGAGAACGAGAACGCGATGATCACGCCGGCGGCCGAAATGCTGACGGCGAGTGGCGACAGCTTGGTAACCGCAACGCTGCCGGCATAGGCCAGGGCAACGCCCATGGCGCCACCACATACGCAGATAACGATCGCTTCGGTCAGAAATTGCAGCAGCACATCGCGCCGCTTGGCACCAAGCGCCATGCGAATGCCGATTTCGCGGGTCCGTTCGGTCACCGACACCAGCATGATGTTCATGATGCCGATGCCACCCACCAGCAGCGAGATGGAGCCGATTGCACCCAGCAACAGGGTGAGCATGGTCGCAATTCCTTGCGCAGCCTCGGCGATAGCGGACAGGTCGCGGACAGTAAAGTCATCTTCCTGGTCCTCGCGGATGCGATGCCGGATGCGCAGCGTCTGCTGCAGGTCATAGTCGACGTCCTTCATCACCTCCGGCCCGGCAGCCTGCACCATGATCATGTTGACGCTACCCGGAAACCAGGTGCGGATAACCTGCTGGCGCGCGGTGGATAGCGGGATGAAGACAGCGTCATCCTGGTCGCCACCGCCGAGGTCACTGCCTTTGTCGGCCAGGATGCCGATCACTTCGAATGGCTTGTTGCGGATGCGGATGGTCTGCCCGATCGGATCCATGTCTCCGAACAGGTTGCGTGCAACGGTGCGGCCCATCACGACCACCCGCGACAGGGAGCGGATTTCGACCTCGCCGAACAGGCTGCCAGACTCCGTATCCCAGGTCTTGATCGAAAAATAATCCGGCGTGACGCCGTAGACCATCGCGTTCCAGTTGTTATTGCCGGCGGCCAGTTGGAACGGCATCGAAAGGATCGGGGCGCTGTATTGCACGTTCTCAATGGCCGCCAGGGCCTGCGCATCGGCTTGCGTCAGTGTTTGCGCAGCGCCGCGTCCGGCGCGTACGCCATTTGACGTCTGCGAACCGGGAAAAATAATGAACAGATTGGAACCCATCGCCGTGATGCGCTGGTTGATGTCGCCGCGAACGGATTCACCGATGGCAAGCATCAGCACCACCGCGCCGACGCCGATGATGATGCCGAGCATGGTCAGCCCGGCACGCAGCCGGTTCATCCCCATGGCGCGGAACGCCTCTATCATGACCTGTAGAAAACTCATTTCGATCTGCTCCAGAAACTGCCGCTAAAGGTGCGCGTCGGCGATCGGGCCGTCATAGGTAACGAGGCCATCCTTGAGACGCACCAGTCGCTTTGCGTATCGTGCCACGTCCGGCTCATGCGTGACCAGCAGGATCGTCATGTGCTGTTCTTCATTCAGCCGGGTGAACAATTCCATGATTTCCTTGCTGGTGGTCGTGTCAAGGTTGCCGGTTGGCTCGTCGGCGAGGATCAGCGCGGGTTCACAGACCAGCGCGCGCGAAATGGCCACACGCTGCTGCTGGCCGCCTGATATCTGGTTGGGCAGGCGCTTGGTAAAGGCGCCCAACCCGGTCTGCTCAAGCTTGGCCGCTGCCCGCTTTCTGGCCTCGACCATGCCGACCCCAGCATACAGCAGCGGCAGGGCCACGTTATCCACCAGCGGCATGCGCTTGAGCAGGTTGAATCCCTGGAACACGAAGCCGATCGTCTCGTTACGGACTTTCGCCAGTTCGTTGTCGTTGAGTCGGGCAACTTCCTTGCCATTCAAAATGTAGTTGCCGGCGCTTGGCGTGTCGAGGCAACCCAGCAGATTCATCAGCGTCGACTTGCCTGACCCGGACTGACCCATGATGGCAACAAATTCGCCGTTGTAGATCTTCAGGTTGATGCCGTGCAATACCGGGGTCTCGACATCCGCCGAGAAGTAGCTCTTGCGAATGTCGGCCAGATCGATCAGTGGCCGTCCAGGAGACGGCTCACTTGTCGGTAAATGCAGATCAGCGGCGGCGTTCATTGCCTATTTCTTGGCCGACTTGTCGAGCAGGTCACGCACTACCAGCGCGTCGCCCGGCTTGATGTCGCCGGCAAGCACCTCGGTGTGCTGGTTGCTGGCGATTCCGGTGGTGATGTCAACCGGCACCAGCTCGCCATTTTCGCCGACTTTATAGACGCGCGTCGGCGGCCGGCGGGCGCGTACCGTGTCGCCTTCCGTGGCGCCGGGTCCGGCCACCCGTGTTGCCGTGGCTTGCTCCGGCGGTGCGGAATTGGTGCCCAATGCCGGTTTGCCTTCTTTTGCCGGCTCCGGTTTCTTCGCGCCATCTTTTTTTGCGCCGTCCTTCTTGCTGTCGTCGCGCGGCGGCTTGAACCGCAGCGCTGCATTCGGTACCCGGGTTACTTCCGGCTTCGAGGCGACCACCATGGAAACCTGCGCCGTCATGCCGGGCTTAAGCAGGTTGTTCTCGTTGGTGACGTCAACGATGACGTTATAGGTCACCACGTTTTGCTGAATGGTCGGGTTGAGGCGGACCATGCGAATCTTGCCGGCAAAATCGCGATCCGGGAACGCATCGACGGTGAAGCGGATCGGCATGCCGTCGCGCAGCCGGCCAACATCGGCTTCCGCAACACTGGTGTCGATCTGCATGTTTTCCAGGTCTTTGGCGATCTGGAACAAGGTGGGGGTGCTGAAGCTGGCGGCAACCGTCTGGCCGACGTCAATCTTGCGATCGATGACGGTGCCGTCGATCGGTGAGCGGATGATGGTGTATTGCAGGTTGGTCTTTTCGCGGTCCAGTTGTGACCTCGCTTGCGCGACCTGTGCGCGTGCGACATCCACCTCTTTCTGGTTCTGTTCCAGGGTTGCCGGCGAAATGAAGCCCTTCGCGACCAGGTCCTGATTGCGCTTCAAGGTACTCTCCGCCAGGCGCTGTGTCGCTTCGGCCGACCGCAGGGTGGCCTCGATCTGGGCGACCGAGGCTTTGATCAGCGCAGGGTCCAGTTCGAGCAAAACCTGGCCTGCCTTGACCTGGCGGTTGTAGTCGGTATACAGCTTGACGACGGTGCCGGATACTTGCGTGCCGACATTCACCACCGTTACCGGGTTCAACGTGCCATTGGCGGTTATGCGCTGTTGAATCGGCCCCTTGTCGACGTTCGCGGTTCGATACCGTTCCGCGTTGACCTTCTGGGCCTTTTGCTGCATGTACGCGGCGCCGCCGGCCACGGCTGCGATCAACAGCAGTGGCACCAGGACGCGCGCGCGAAATATGAACTTGACGATTGAATTCAGCATTGCCATGGGTTTTTTGGACGTTTTTATGACGAGAAATTGCGGCAACCGACATTCTAGCCGCAGGCATTGCCCGCGGGTTACGCGGCGGGTAACAATTGATGTCCGGCTACAGTCGGTTACATTGGCCGTCAGCGCTGGGTCGCGAGGGTCCTGATCGGCAGGCCGTTTGACAGGTAACTGTGAAAATACTCGAGGTTGTTGAATTCCTCCGAGGCCAGCGCCAATGGTTCGGCACCGCTTCGCTGCATGCATTGCTGGAACTGCATTTGCAGCGTGCGCACCACGCCACCCGGTTCCAGACGGGGCCACGCGGCTGCCTGGCCGATGACCGGCGAAATGACTGCCGGTTTCCATTCAGACGGTTTGCCCGGCACGGTTGCGCCGAGGACGCTGCCCGCCTGCCAGACGTGGCAGGATGCGCAAGCATAGTTGGACTGACCGATGCGGCGCGAAAAAAAGGCCTTGCCGGCGTCGAACTTCGCCTTCGCGGCGGGTGTTGCCACGCGTACCGCGATGCGCTGTCCTTCAGACAGGTTGCGGGCGTAGGCCGATAGCGGGCCCATGGCCGACAGGTTGCCGATTTCGATTTCCGGCTCGCCATGCAATTGCAGGCAACGGTTCAACGCCATTTCAAGCGTCACCACCAGCTTTGACTTCGCATCGTACTGGGGGTACGCGGCGGCGATGCGCTTGCCGCCATTGGGAAAACAGTGTGCAAACGACTTGCCGTCCTTGAATTTGCGCTCCCAACGTTTTTTTCCAATAGCCAGAATATCGGCGCTGTTGGTCGCGTTGTCGCTGTCGAAGGGAATCGCCTGAACCACCGTCCCGGCACCGGCCACCAGTCCTTCGGCACCGAGTTGCCAATCTGCCGGTCCGGTTCCAGGGAGGCGCTTCTGCAGAAATTGAATCAGCACCAGTCTTTCCTGCTCGGCGGTAAGCTGGGCCTGTGCAGAGGCGGGCATTGCAAATGGCATGAGCAGCGCGGCCGCCAGAATCGGCAAATGTGATCGATGCAAGCTAGATCCCGTCAAGATAGCGAAGCAAGGCATCAATTTCAGCCTCGGTCAAAATGCGGTGCCGGCCGTATGGCGGCATGATGGTGTCGGGAATGGTGGCGCCGAGGTCCCAGACGATCGCGCGCAATCGGCTGCGATCCGGGTACTGTGATTTGATGCCGGCAAGCGGCGCGCCGATGCGTGACGTTGACTTCACTGCGGGGTCGGCCGGTACCTGGTGACAGGCAGCGCAGTTGCCTTTGGCGGGATCAAGAAACAATGCGCGGCCTGGCGCGCTGTCTGCCTGTGAAACGGCCGGACCAGAGACGGCAAAAGCGGCGACACTCGCCCAGCGCATTGCCCATCGGACGACGAAAGCGAGCCTTGCTGCGTGAAACGGGCGAACCGGCGTCAATTGCCATCCCTTGCAGCGGTACGCTGCTGAAATGGCAGCAGGCGAAAATCCGGCTTGTCGCCTTCACGATCGCGCGGGGTATCGCGCTTTTCACCGGGCAGCAGCGGTCGAGTCTTGAATGCGACCTTCAGTTCCCGCAGGCGAGCCTCGGCGCTTGAGACTTCGTAAAAGTCAGCGTCCTTGGCCTTGACCGCGAGTTCAAGCTGCTCGACGGCGCCGATCAAGTTTCCCTTGTGGAAATAGGCCTCACCGATCGCGCGATGCTGTGCCAGTCGCTTGTTCTTCAGTTCATAACCCCGTGCGGCGAGCTCATACAGGCGGGCGTCATCCTGGATCGTTTTCAGTTGCTCCTTCACCAGCGCAAGCGCCTCGTCCGCGCGCCCGGCCTCGTACAGGGTGCTGATATGACCGTACAGGAATGCGCGATGTTGCGGGAAAGCGCGCACACCCGCCTGGTAAAGACGAAGCGCCTCGGGCCAGTTTCTCTTTGCGGCTTCAAGTTCGGCTGCCAGGTTCTCGATCCACGGGTGCGGTGGCGCGCTGCCGCGGATGGTCGCCAGCTCCTTTTCGGCGGCAGCGAAATCCCGTGCGCGCATCAACGAATAGGCCAGGCCGTAAACATCGGCGCGGTTTCTCAGCACGGTGCGCTCGGCGACGGTGGCGCGGAAATAACTGACTGCGTCCTTGGCGCTCTGGCCCATCGCCCGCAGCTTGGCGCGGGCAAAAAGATACTCGGTGCTGTCGCTGGTCGCAATCGAGAAGCCGGTCTTGGCCGTCTCAACCCGGTTTTGCATGTCTGCGATCCGTTCCGTCGTCAGCGGATGGGTCTGCAGGTAACCCGGTGCCTTGCCGGCGTTGTGGCGGTTGGCGCGGAGCATGCGCTCAAAAAATCCCACCATGCCGTTGGGATCAAAGCCGGCACGCGACATGATCTGGATCCCGAGCCGGTCGGCTTCGCGTTCAAAGTCACGGCTGTAGTTGAGCTGGTTCTGGTACTGCAGCGCCGCTGACGTGGCCAGCGCCGCTTCGGTCGCCTGGCCGGAAGAAGACGAGTTGGAGCGCGCGGCCATGACGGCGACGGCGAGGCCCAGCAGCTGATACAGCGCGCCGGTTTTCTGTGCATCGGCGCCGCGCGACTGGTGTCGCTGCAGGATGTGCGCGATCTCGTGACCCACCACACCGGCCAGCTCCGATTCGGTGGTTGACGTCAGAACCAGGCCGGAATGAATGCCGATGAAGCCGCCCAGCAGCGCGAAGGCATTGATGGACTCGTCGTCGAGCAGGAAAAACTCGAAATCCCGCCGATTGTCATTGGTGGTACCACGGCTGGCCGCGATCATGCGGTTGCCCAGTGCGGCGATATACGAGCGCAGTTCCGGATCCTCGACGAATGCCCGGTCGCCGCGAATCTCCAGCATAATTCGTTTGCCGATCGCACGTTCCTGCGGTTCGGAAAGGCTGGCGTCCGATGAATCTCCCAGGTCCGGCAGTCCCTCCGCGCGCACGGCATTCGGTGATGCCAGGTGCAAGGCAATGCCGGTCGCCAACACCGCCGCCGTCATGGCGCGCATCAGCGGCCGAACGGGACGACGTCCGGGAATTGGCGCAGTTGCAGGCATTTTTGACATGGGCGAAACGATTTTCCGCTGGTGAAGACAGGTGGTTTGAAACCCGTGCAGCTGATCAGTTCCCGGGTTAGTTGCGGGAACATCGCTGCACCACCAAATTGTACCGCTCCACATGAGGCAACCCCCCAAATGAGCAAACTGAATCATTTCGACGACAGCGGACAGGCCCACATGGTCGATGTTGGTGAAAAAGCCGAGACACATCGGCGCGCGACGGCGTCAGGCCGCATCAGCATGCTTCCGGCCACCTTTGAGCTGATCAGATCCGGCGGAGCGAAAAAAGGCGATGTACTGGGAATCGCGCGAATTGCCGCGATCCAGGGCGCCAAGCGCACGCCGGACCTGATTCCGCTTTCCCACCCGCTGATGATCACGCGCGTTGCGGTTGAATTCCTGCCCGACGCCGCGTCATCAAGTATTGAATGCCGCGCAACGGTGGAAACGGTCGGCCGGACCGGTGTCGAGATGGAGGCGCTGGTGGCGGTCAACGCCGGCTTGCTGACCATTTATGACATGGTGAAGGCGGCGGATCGCGGCATGGTGATATCCGAGCTTCGCCTGCTGGCAAAACACGGTGGCAAGTCGGGCGATTTCGTCGCGCCCTAAACTCCCAGCAGCGCCCGGGCAACGCCGATGATTGCGCAAGCTGCGATGACCGGAATGATGCCGGCAACATTTCGCACCAGCAACAGCGCCGCCAATGCAGTCAGCACGGCGGAAAAAATATCAAACTCCGCGGCAAACGGGGTGGCATCCGACCCGTTCGGCCACCACACCTTCCAGGCGAAAAATACGCCCAGGTTGACGATTACGCCGACGACCGCTGCCGTGATTGCCGTCAGCGGCGCGGTGAACTTGAGCTGCCCATGGGTCGATTCCACCAGCGGTCCGCCGACCAGGATGAAAAGGAATGACGGCAGGAAGGTGAAAAAGGTCACCACCGCTGCTGCCAGCGCCGCGCCGGCGAACAGCATCTCGCCGCCCAGCACCGCCTTGGTCCAGCCACCGACGTAGCCGACAAACGCCACCACCATGATCAACGGTCCCGGTGTGGTTTCTCCCAGCGCCAGGCCGTCGATCATCTGTTGCGCGGTGAGCCATTGAAAGGATTCGACGGCGCCCTGGTACACATACGGCAGCACGGCGTAGGCGCCGCCGAAGGTCAGCAGTGCGGCCTTGGTGAAGAACCAGCCCATGTTCAACAACGTGTTGTCGGCGTTGTTGAACGCCAGCAGCGCACCCATCGCGCCGGCCCACAACAGCAGGCCGACCGCGAGAAAAGCACTGAACCTGCGCCAGCTAAAAACCGCGTGGGCTGGGGTGGGGGTGTGGTCGTCAATCAGTGCAACACTATCGTTGGCCGGCCCGACATGCTGACCGCCCAGGACAAATTGCGCTGGCACCAATTTGCCGCCAACCGCACCGATCAGCGCCGCGGCTAGCACAATGAGCGGAAATGGCAGCTTCGCCACGAATATCGCGATGAAAGACGCCAGGGCAATGGCAACCAGGGCGGCGCTTTTCAAGGTTCGCAGGCCGATGCGCCAGGCGGCAAACAGGACGATCGCCGTTACGGCGGGCTTGATGCCGGCGAGCAGGCCGGCAATGACCGGCAGGGTGCCGAACGAGACATAGATCCACGACAGGCCAATCAGGATAAACAGCGAGGGCAGCACAAACAGGCCGCCGGCAGCGATGCCGCCCCAGGTGCCGTGCATCAGCCAGCCGATGTAAGTCGCAAGCTGCTGCGCTTCCGGTCCCGGCAGCAACATGCAGTAGTTCAAGGCATGCAGGAAACGTTTCTCGGAGATCCAGCGCCGCCTTTCGACCAGCTCGCGATGCATGATGGCAATCTGTCCCGCCGGGCCGCCAAAGCTGATGAAGCCCAGCTTCAGCCAGAATGCCAACGCATCACGAAACGATATCGGGCGGGCAACGGGTGGCATGTTCACACGGTCTTGAACAAGTCAGCGTTGTGCACTTCGTGCGCGGCGGCATGCTGCCAGGCGTAGAGGGCATCATAGACCACCATGCCGCGCTCGAGCATCGCGTGGTCGTCACGATGCATTGCCGACAGGCCGAGCGAAATTGCCAGCAACCCGGCGGATTGCGGCGTGAGCTCGGGCTTGCCGGTGTCGGCGCCGCGCACGATGTGGGAAAGGCTGGTGAGCGCGCCGTCGTGGATGGCGAAATCATCAAGCAGCGCATCAAAGCTGCAGCGATCGCCGCGATGAGAAAACCGTACGCCGGGCACGTCATAGGGAATGGCATTGCGCGCGGCGGCCTCGGCCAGCACCTCCGCTGCCGGCACATAGATGAACTCGGCCGCCGGGTCGATAAACCGCCGGATCAGCCACGGACAGGCGATGCGGTCGATCTTTGGCCGCTCGCGCGTGATCCATTTCGAGGGCTGGTTGGCGCCGCCCGGAATGCCGAGTGCCGGCTGCTTGGCCACCAGCGGCAGCCCGGCCTGCCGCCATCCCTCGATGCCACCCTCCAGGTAGCGTACGTTCAAGCCCGCGGTACGCAGCATCGAACAGACATTCCTGCTGATTTCATGGCCATGCACGCAGTAGGCCACGATGTCGCGATGCCGCGGCAGGTATTTTTCCCAGTCGGCGACCGTGAATGGGTCGCGCCAGGTGGCGGATGGCATGTAGACCGGGTCGGCCTCATAGGCCGACGCGCGCCGGACGTCCAGCAGCAACGGTGCCAAGGCAGTACCGATGACGGAAGATAATTGACTTGCCGATATGGCGATGGGAATGGTGTCCATGAGATCGTCCTTGATTGTTGATCAGACGCAGCGCTTGGACGGGACACCGTCTTGCAAAGTTAACCGCAACGGGAGCCTGCGATCCCGTGATCAAATTCTAGTGCGCAGCCGGCAGGCTGGCAAGTGACTATTCGCGCAGGTAGACGCGGCGCAAGATTTCCCGGTCGGCGTCCTTGCCCTGCCTGGTGATGGCCGTCCGTGAAATGGAAATGCGCTGCGGCCAGCCGGACGGCAGGGCAAGTTCGAAGTGACTCTGCGTGTCCAGCGCCATGCGGCGATCCTCGGGCGGGGCGGCAGTCTCGTCCTCCTCATCGGCAGCCAACCGTGCAGTCGACGCCTCGCTGCTCGCTTCCCCGACTTTGCGCGTCGCCTCCATGCTGGTTGAAAAGCTGAACAGCGCCAGCTGGGCGGACTGCGGTTTCAGTTCGCGCCGCTCAAGCTGGGGCACGTGTGCACCATAGAGTGGATTTCGCACCATTCGCGTCGATTCGGCCGCCGCGCCGATGCCGAACTCGCGGTAATAGACGCTCATGAACTGGCGCACATTGTCGATGCTCTCATCGAGCAGTCGTTTGCCGATGCGGTCGACATACTGGGCGCCGACCCGCGTGATGTTCGAAATCCCCTTGCGCTGGATATCCGCACCACTCCAGACCCCGCTCGACAAGGAATTTCCCGGGTCGACGCGTTCGTCAACCTGCATCATTTCACGACGCACGCGGGAGATGACTTCGTCGCGGTTCTCGACTTCCACCTCACCGGTCCGGTTGTCGACGCGGACGGTGAGCGGCACACCCTGCCGGAACAATTCAATCAGCATGCGGCGCGGCGGATCATCCGTGCGGGTGAACCAGCGGCTCTGGTGCATTTCCCAGTTGGCATTGTTGATGCTGCGATGCCATTTCAGCCGCACCGCGTTGTCGTCAATCGAAATCACTTCCACTGACAGCTGGCCGCGTGAGCCGAATTTTGTCTCCGGCTTGCCTGCCGCCTGCACGGTGGCGGTCTGCTCGACCCGGTAATTCATCTTGTCGCCGGATTTCCAGAACGGAATCGGCGTCATGCTTTTCGCCGCTGCCGCTGCCGCTGCCGCTGCCGCGGGCGACGGGACACTCTCCGACGGCGAGCTCTGCGCGAAGGCGGCGGTGGCGCCAAAGATGACTGCGACAAGCAGGGATTGCAGGAGGCGGGTTGGTTGCATGTTCATCCTGTTGATATTTCCGGGTGTGCCCACATCTGGGGCGAATGTTAGTATAGAAACATCTTTTCGGTTCCACGCCTGCCAATCGCCATGAACACCACTCAAATCAACAAAGAAATAGACGTCAAGGGACTCAATTGCCCGCTGCCGATCCTGCGGGCCAAGAAGGCGCTGGCGGATATGGATTCCGGTCAGGTGCTCAGGGTCATCGCCACCGATCCCGGGTCGGTCAAGGATTTCGCGGCATTCTGCAAGCAGACCGGCAACCCGCTGCTGTCATCGGAAGAGTCGCCGACCGAGTTCACCTTCGTCATCGCCAAGCGCTGATTTTCGCAGGGCACCGGCTGGAAACGCCCGCTGGATGCGGCCTTTCGGGCATATGGGCTGGAAAGCCGCGTGGTTAATGGCTTCCAGGCCGGTGCCTTGTTTCAGTTGGCGCTTTTCCCAGTTTCCAGCAAAGCCAGGTGGCGATGGCTGCCATGGCGCCCGCAATGGCGAGGCGGCGGCCGAACAGGCTGCGTCTGACGGCGAATTCAATCATGCGGCTTCTCCCAATGGACTGGGGTCGACGTACAAATCGGTGAACAGCGGCGTGCCGGGGCTGATGGCATAGCGCTCAAAATCGGTCACGCCTGCCTGTCGCAATACGCTCTCATCGAGGTAAAAATTGCCGCTGGCTGAGGCGCTGTCCGCGGTAAGGATGAGATGCGCGGCATCGGACATGATGTCGGCGGTACGGCTCGCCTTCAATATCTCCGCCGGAAAATTGAACTCCACCGCCGCCGTGGCAATGCTGGTGCGTGGCCAAAGCGAATTTACGGCGACGCCTTGTTTGCGGAATTCGGCCGCCATGCCCAGCGTGCACATGCTCATGCCGTATTTTGAAATGGTGTACGCGAGGTGATGTGCGAACCAGCCTGGGTCCATCGACATCGGCGGCGACAGGTTGAGGATATGCGGGTTGCGTCCCTTTTGTGCGCTAGCCAGCAGGTGCGGGATGCAGGCCTGCGAGACCAGGTAGGTACCGCGCACGTTGCAGTCGACGATCAGGTCAAATTTCCTGGCCGGTGTCTCCAGCGTCGGCGTGAGTGAGATGGCGCTGGCGTTGTTGACGCAAATATCGATGCCGCCGAAATGATCCGCGCACTGCTGGACCGCTGCAGTGATGTTTTCCGCGTCGCGCACGTCGAGCCGGATCGGCAGCGCCCGGCCGCCGGCTGCCTCGATTTCCAACGCCACGCTGTGGATCGTGCCGGGCAGCCTGGCGTGCGGTTCAACCGTCTTGGCGCAGATCGCGATATTCGCGCCGTCGCGCGCCGCGCGTAGCGCAATGGCCCTGCCGATGCCGCGCGAAGCGCCGGTGATGAAGAGGGTTTTGCCTGCGAGTGTTGGCGTGGCGCTCATATGGCTCCCCGGCAGTTGATGGTTAGTGACCGCGGAACAGCGGTTTGCGTTTTTCGACAAACGCGGTCACGCCTTCCTTGAAGTCGTCGGTTCGCGCGCAAGCCTCAAAGCTGGCGATTTCGTCGTCGAGGTGCTGCGCCAGCGGCGTATTGAATGACTGGGTGATGAGTCGCTTGGCATGCGCAAATGCCTGTGTGGCGCCGCTTGCCAGCCGTTCTGCCAGCAGCTGCGTTTCCGCTGCCAGCCGGTCGGCGGCGACCACCCGGTTGACCAGGCCAAGTTCCAGCGCCTGCGCCGCGTTCAGGGTGTCGGACAGCATGATCAGCTCAGCCGCCTTTTTCATCCCGACGATGCGCGGCAGAAAGAAGGTGCTGCCGCCATCGGGCGACAGGCCGATCCTGGCGTATGCGGTGGTGAACTGCGCACTGTCGTCGGCGATGGCAAAATCGCACGCCAGCGCCAGGCTCAGTCCGGCACCGGCCACCGCGCCGTGGATTTGCGCGATCACCGGAAACGGCAGGTTGCGGATATTGATGATTGCCTCATGCAGGGCGTCGCCAAGCGGCCTGATTTCGTCGGCAATCACGTCCTTGCGCTGGTGGAACAGGCCGACGTCGCCGCCGGCGATGAAGGCCTTGCCGGCACCCTTGACGACCAGTGCCCGCAGTGTTGAAGAACGCAACAACCGCACGGTGATGTCGCGCAAGGCAAGCATCAGTTCGTCGTTCATGGCATTGAATACCGCCGGACGATTGAACGTCAGGTGGCCGATGGCGCCGTGCTGCTCAAACAGGATGGTGTCGTTCATGCATGCCTCGTGCAGCGGCTATTTTTCCGCCGGGTGCTCAGGTGGGGGAATGATCCCGCGTTCGAGATAAATGTTGCGCAAGTGTACCCGGAATCGTTTCTGGTGCAGACCGTAGACCAGGGTGGCCAGCGCGCAGACGATGCCGCAAACGAGATAGGTGTTCGGCGCACCGATCTGCTGCGCCAGCCAGCCTGCGCCGAGGTGCCCGAGCGGCACCGCGCCGGTGAAGAAGGTCGAATAGACACTGACCACCCGGCCGCGTTTGTCGTCTTCCACCACCGACTGGATGATGGTGTTGACCGAGGCGGAGGTGCCCATCAGCCCCATGCCGACACAGGCCATGGCCAGCATCGACAGCCAGGTGATTTTGAGCGGCGCAAGCAGTGAGAAGCTGATTGCCCCGAACGCGGCCAGCGCCGCGGTGGCGACAATCCAGCGCGACAGGCCGCGCACGCCCGGTCGGCTGGCGAGCATGATGGCGCCCGTCAGCGCGCCGATGCCGACGGCGCTGACAAACAGGCCGTGCAGTTCTGCACCCTTGCCGAAGGTCTCGACCGCTATGGCCGGCATCAGGATGGAGTACGGATTGATGGTAAAGCTGACCACGCCGACGATCAGTACCAGCGGCAGGATTACCGGGCTGGACAGGGCGATTTTCCAGCCCTCTGCCAGGTCCGCGAGCAATGAGGGGCCGCCGGGTACCCGCCGGACATCGCGCGGCGAAATGCGCCGCAACTGAAACACCACGGCCAGATACGAGATCGCGTTGAAACCAAAACAGGCGGCCTCGCCCACGGCGGCAATCAGCATGCCGCCAAGCGCCGGACCCATCAGCCGGGTGGCGTTGATATTGGCGGAATTGAGTGCGATCGCATTGGGCAGGTCAGCCTTGTCCTCGATCAGTTGGGCGAAAAACGAGTGGCGCGTCGTCACTTCAACCGCACTCAGGATGCCCTGCACAAAGGCGAACGCACCCAGCAACGGGACCGTCATGTGACCGAGCCAGGTCAGCGTTGCCAGCGTCGCGGCGTGAAAAAACAGTATCGATTGAACCGCCATCAGCAGCTTGCGCCGGCTGACCCGGTCCGACAGCGCGCCGGCAATCGGCGTGACAAACAGGTACGGGATCATGGCGAGGAAGCCGACGGTGCCGGTGGCACCGGTCGAACCCGAAAGGCGATAGGTCAGCCACATGATGGCCACCGACTGCATCCACGAACCGATTTGCGATACGGCCTGGCCGGCGTAGTAGCGGCGGAAATTCTGGTGGCGCAGTGCGCGCAGGGCGTAGGGAAACGGCATCTAGCAGTGGAACCCTAGCACTGGCGCGGCTTCCAGGCAAAAAATGTCCGGGAAGCCGCGCCAGTGCTGGAGTTTGGCATTTCGATCTACTGCAGGCGGGCTAGCTGCGCGATGATCTCGGCCAGTTTGGCCCGCTGTTCCGCCAGGCGTTTCTTCTCCTGCTCAACCACGGCCGCCGGGGCGCGATCGACAAATCCGGTGCCGCCAAGCTTGGCGTCCAGTTTCGTGATCTCGCCTTCAACGCGCACTTTTTCCTTGTTCAAACGCGCGCGCTCGGCGTCGACATCGATCTTGATGTCCAGCATCCACTTGCCGGTCGGTGTGACGGCAACAGGTGCGTTGGTCTGCGGCAGAGCGTCGACCAGTTGTGCGTCGGCGACCCGGCACAGCGCATTCAGGTACGGCAGTTGCGGCGTGACTTTTGCCGACTCACCCAGCACAAACAACGGCACCCTTTCGGCAGGGGATACGCCCATTTCGCCGCGAAGATTGCGCACAGCATTGATCGACTCCTTGAGCACGCTGACAAACGCTTCGGCGTCGGCATCGATCTTCTCCGGCTGCGATACCGGATACGGTGCCAGCATGATCGTGTCGCCGGACTTGCCGGCCAGCGGCGCGACTTTCTGCCACAGTTCTTCGGTGATGAACGGAATGATCGGATGGGCCAGGCGCAGCATCGTTTCCAGCACCCGCAGCAGGGTTCGGCGGGTGGCGCGCTGCTGTGCCGGTGTGCCGTTTTGCAACTGCACCTTGGCCAGTTCGACGTACCAGTCGCAGTATTCGTCCCAGACAAACTGGTAGATCGCGGTGGAGGCATTGTCGAAACGGTACTCCTCGAATGCCAGAGCGACATCGGCTTCGGTACGTTGCAGCCGGCTGACAATCCAGCGGTCGGCATGGGAGAAATCGTTATAGCCGCCCGGACCGCAGTCGCCGACGCATTCCTCGATGCCGCGGTCGAATGCGGATAGTCCCTCGATGTTCATCAGCACGAAGCGCGTGGCGTTCCACAGCTTGTTGCAGAAGTTGCGATAGCCCTCGCACCGCGCGAGATCGAAATTCAGCGTCAGCGACAACGGCGCCAGCGAGGTGAAGGTGAAGCGCAGCGCGTCGGTGCCGTAAGCCGGAATGCCTTTCGGAAAATTCTTGCGCACATATTTGGCGGCGCGTTCCTGGTGGGCCGCCAGCATCAGGCCCTTGGTGGATTTTTCCAGCAGGGCGTCAAGCGTGATGCCGTCGATCAGGTCGAGCGGATCGAGGGTGTTGCCCTTCGACTTCGACATTTTCTGGCCCTCGGCATCGCGAACCATTGCATTGATATAGACGTGCCGGAACGGTACCTTGTCGGTGAAGTGCAGCGTCATCATGATCATCCGCGCCACCCAGAAGAAAATGATGTCGTTGCCGGTGACCAGGACTGACGAGGGCAGGAAGGTGTTGAGGTCCGCGCGTTTTTCCGGCCAGCCAAGCGACGAAAACGGCACCAGCGCTGACGAGAACCAGGTGTCGAGCACGTCGGGGTCGCGCGTGACGGATTTGCCGCCGGCTTTGGCTTTCGCTTCTTCCTCGTTGCGCGCGACATAAATGTTGCCGGCCTCGTCATACCATGCCGGAATCTGATGTCCCCACCACAGCTGGCGTGAAATACACCAGTCCTGGATGTTGTTCAGCCAGTGGTTGTAGGTCGCCGACCAGTGATCGGGATAAAACCGGATCTCCCGGTCCGCCACCGCCTTGAGACCGCGCTCGGCCAGGCCTTCCATCTTGACGAACCACTGGTCGGTCAGCATCGGCTCGACCACTTCGCCGGTACGCTCGCAGATCGGCACCATGTGGGTGTGCGGAACGGTCTTCACCAGCAGTCCCTGCAGTTCCAGGTCTGCCAAAACTTTCTTGCGCGCCACGTAGCGATTGAGGCCGCGGTAAGCCGCCGGTGCCTCTCCCGCCATGTTGGCGTCGAAGTCCATGATGACCACCAGTGGAATATGGTGTTTGATTGCCGCCTGGTAGTCGTTGAAATCGTGCGCGCCGGTGATCTTGACGCAACCCGAACCGAACGCGGGATCGACAAAGGCATCGGCGATGATGGGAATCTTGCGGTCGCACAGCGGCAGGTCGACGTACTTGCCGATCAGATGCTGGTAGCGCTCGTCGTCGGGATGAACACACAGCGCGCCATCGCCCAGCATCGTTTCAGGCCGCGTGGTGGCAATGGTCATGCCGGCAAGTGTTTCACCGGCCATGCTGCCGCGCCCCGGCTCCGGGCCGTCACTGAACGGGTACAGGATGTGCCACATGTTGCCGTTGCGCTCGACCATCTCGACTTCAAGGTCCGACACCGCCGATTTCAACACCGGGTCCCAGTGCACCAGACGCTTGCCGCGATAGATCAGCCCCTGCTGGTGAAGCTTGACGAACACTTCCACCACGGCGGCCGACATTTTCGCGTCCATGGTGAAGTAGCCGCCAAGATTGCCTTCGGTGTCGGCGTAGCTCCAGTTGGCCGAATCACCCAGTCGGCGCATCTGCCGCGTGATGATCGAGCCGGATTCCTGTTTCCATTCCCAGACACGCTTGATGAACGCCTCGCGGCCGAGGTCGTGACGCGATTTGCCTTCGGCCTGCAATTGTCGCTCGACCACGATCTGCGTGGCGATGCCGGCGTGATCCGTACCCACCACCCAGTTGGTGTTGTCGCCCTTCATGCGGTGATAGCGGATCAGGGTGTCCATCAGCGTCTGCTGGAAGGCATGGCCCATGTGCAAGGTGCCGGTGACGTTCGGCGGCGGCAACTGGATGCAGTAGGCGGCCCGGGCGGGATCGTCGCCGGCCTTGAAGTAGCCGGCGGCTTCCCAGCGCGGATACCAGCGGGATTCGATGGCGACCGGATCGAAGGACTTGGCTAACGTACTCTCCGTGGTGTTCGGCGGGGACTCACTTGTTGCATTGGCTTGATTCATGAAGCAATCGATCTGAGTGAAAATTGACGGGTGGCGCGGATGGACGCGCCGAAGGGGAAACGGCTACTCCTGGCGCAGTTTGTCAGCCAGGGATGCGTTGACCGCATCGCCGATTTCGTTGGCGATTTCCTGCCGCATGTCGGTGATGACATTGGTGATGGCTAGGTTGATCTGGGTTGCCAGCTGAGCGGCGATACGGTCCTCCAGCCGGTTGGCAAGTTCGCGGTCGAGCTTGCCATACACCCGGGTGAAAATCTCCTGCGACAGCGCATCCACTTCCACTTCGGACAGGCGCTTGAGCACTGCCGAGGTGTCGACCGGCGCCGGCTCCCAGGACGGCGCGCTGACCAGTTCGGTCAGCACCGGGACATTGCGATCGTCGATCGCGTCCGCCGGGCGCGGCGCGGCGCTGTGACGCCCGAGCAAGGCATCGACCTTTCCGGCGAGCTCGCGTTCCTTATCCATTGGCCTTCAGATCCATGTGGGTCACGTCAAATCCGCGCGACTTGTAGAACCGTGCACGATCGCGGGCACGCGCGCGGTCATCGTCGTCCGGCAGCACCACCTCGCGCAGCGCGTCGAAACGGCTGAAGAACGGCGGGGGCTCGTCCGACAGGTTGAGCAGGGCGTCGTGATGCGGCAGGCCGGAATCATCACGGGCGATGACGATCGGCGTTTCGGCAGCAAGGGCATGGCCCGCTTTGACATGGGGGACGAACGACAGTTGCGAAAAGGTCCACAGCCGACGGTCGAAATCGTCCGCCAGATGCCCGGCCGGTGCGTAGACAATCAGCTTGCGCCCGTCATCGTAGGCTTTCTTTGCCAGCTTGCAGGCGAAGCCGAGCTTGTCATCGACGTTGAAGAAAAATTTGATTTCGGTCACTGCGTCTTTCGGCGGTGGTTGGCGCGAGCCTGCCTGCTCCCGGTAAATTCTGCGGGGCAGGCAAGCTTGCCGCAGGTTAGATTCCTGCCCGCTTGAACAGGAAATGGGCCAGCAGCGGTACCGGCCGGCCGGTTGCACCCTTGTCGGCGCCAGACTTCCAGGCGGTACCGGCGATATCGAGGTGCGCCCATTTGTAGGACTGGGTGAAACGGCCCAGGAAGCACGCGGCGGTAATGCTGCCGCCGGCGCGGCTGGCAATGTTCGGAATATCGGCGAAGTTGCTCTTCAGCCCTTCGTCGTACTCCGGCCCCATCGGCAGTTGCCATGCGGCGTCGTTGGCAACGCGTCCGGCCTCGACCAGTTCGGCCGCCAGCTTGTCGTCATTGGCGAACAGGCCGGTCGTGACATGACCGAGTGCGATCACCATTGCACCAGTCAGGGTCGCGGCGTCAACCACGGTGGCGGGTTTGAAGCGCTCGGCGTAGGTCAGCGCGTCACACAGGATCAGGCGGCCTTCGGCGTCAGTATTGAGAATTTCCACCGTCAGGCCGTTCATCGTCTTGACGATGTCACCGGGACGCGTGGCATTGCCGCCCGGCATGTTTTCACAGGTTGGCACCAGCATCACCACGTTCAGCGGCAGTTTCAGCATGCCGACCGTCTTCATCACGCCGAGCATCGAGCCGGCGCCCTGCATGTCGTACTTCATCTCGTCCATCTCGGCCGAGGGCTTGAGTGAAATGCCGCCGGTGTCAAAGGTGATGCCCTTGCCGACCAGCACCACCGGCGCCGCGCCTTTCTTGCCGCCGTTGTGTTCAAGCACGATGAACTTCGGCGGCTGGTAAGACGCCTTGGAAACGGACAGCAGGGTATTCATTCCCAGCTTTTCCATGTCCTTCTTTTCCAGGATGGTGCATTTGAATTTATATGCCTTGGCCAGGTCCTTTGCGGTGCTGGCAAGATAGGTCGGCGTGGCGATATTCGGCGGCAGGTTGCCCAGGTCTTTGGTCAGGGACATGCCTTCGCCGATGGCTTCGCCGCGCCTGATCGACGCTTTGAGGGCTTTTTCGTTGGCTTCACCGTCCAGGTGGAAGGTGACCGCCTTGCCAACATGCTTGTCGTCCGCCTTGCTCTTCAGGCGGTTGAAGCGATACGCGCCTTCGATGGCGAGGCAGGCGGCCTGTTCAACTTTCCATGCCAGTTCAGCGGCAGAAAAACTGGTCTCCAGCGGCAGCACGACGTCGGTCGCGCCGGTGGACTTGAGCGACTTGAATGCCGCCGAAACCGCGCTCGCGAAGACTTTGTTGCCGTAATCCTTTTCTGCACCGCAGCCGACCAGCAACACACGCTGTGCGGCCAGCCCCGGCAGCGACTGCAGCAGCAGCGTGCTGCCCGGCTTGCCGGAAATGTCGCCGGACGCCACGGCTGCGGCGAGCGCGCCCTTGCTGGCCTTGTCGAGCGCCTGCGCCGATTTGGAGAGCTTCTTCGATTCGAAAATGCCGACGATGACGCAGTCCGTCTTGAGTTTCGAGAGGTCGCCGCCTTTTATGCTAAATTCCACGAGAATTCTCCTTCGGTGTACGAATTGTTGTGTTGACTGACGGGATCGCGACATCCGCGATCGCACAAAGGTGAAATTATCCCTTTTTTGAGGCGGTGCCGTCAAAAAAGCCTGCATCCATTTCGTCGCATTCGACGACACTGACCGAAGCCGTGATCATCTTCCAGCGCAGCCTGACACGTGAATTTTCCGCAATCGGTGGGGCTGTCATCGGCATTCTGGTCGCCATCACCGTGGTGCAGCAACTGGTCATGCTGCTGCGGCGCGCCACCCAGGGTTCAGTCGAGCCGGAGGCGGTGATCGTCCTGCTAGGGTTCAATTTGCTCGGCTATCTGCCGGTTTTGCTGGCCCTGGCGCTGTTCATCGGCGTCCTGCTGGCGCTGTCCCGCAGCTATCGGGACAGTGAAATGCCGATCTGGTTTTCCTCCGGGCTGTCGATCATCGCCTGGGTGCGGCCGGTGCTGGTTTTTGGTTTGCCGATCGTTTTCCTGACCGCCCTGCTGAGCTTTGTACTGACGCCCTGGGCGCTGTCGGAAAGTGCGGAATATCTGCGGCTGCTCAAGGGCAAGGACGACATATCGCGCCTGTCACCCGGCAGCTTCATCGAGTCGCCCGGATCAAACCAGGTGTTTTTCATTGACAAGACCTCGGACAAGGATTCCGAACTGAACACCATTTTTGCCCAGTACGTCCAGGGTGAGCGCACCGGCGTGGTGGTGGCGGAAAAGGGCTACCAGCAGATTGGTCCCAAGGGTGAAAAATTCCTCGTGCTGGAACGCGGGCGCCGTTACGAAGGCACCCCCGGCGCGCTGGACTTCCGCATCATCGATTTTGAGCGGCAGAAAATTCGCATCGAAGCCCGCGAAGCCAAGGCGGAAGAACCCAATTCGCGCCGGCTGTCGACCTGGGGCCTGATCAGCCAGCCGACGCCGGAGCGCATAGCCGAACTGCACTGGCGCCTGGCATTGCCGATCGCAGCCCTGATCCTGGCGCTGATGGCGATCCCGCTGGCATTTGTCAATCCGCGGTCAGGCGCATCGTGGAACCTGATCCTGGCCATGCTGGTATTCTTCCTCTACTACGACCTGCTGAAAATTTTCGAGGCATGGACCTCGCAGGGCGTGATACCGATGTGGCTCGGTCTTTGGCCGGTGCATGTCGGCATGGTGGCAACGCTGCTGGTGCTGTTCTCGCGCCAGTTGTTTACTTTCCGCTGGCTTGCATTTGCCCGCAGATAGCCGGCTCATTTGCCTAACCCGCCGTACTCGGCTATCATCGCCGCCTCTGTGCAGCCACCAGAAATTGGAGAGGTGGATGAGCGGTTTAAGTCACACGCCTGGAAAGCGTGCGTAGGTTAATAGCCTACCGCGGGTTCGAATCCCGCCCTCTCCGCCATATGAAAAAGCCCCGATCGGGGCTTTTTTGTTTT